>JAFDXP010000075.1 GCA_018267875.1 Bacteroidota bacterium
CACTATGGAAAACCTTATCCGCTTGAGCACTTGCGAAATCTTTGCTACTTAACCCGTGAGGGTGTCAATTTATTAGGCATCAGCGAGGCGGCAGAAAAAATAGGCTTTCGCACCCTTGCCGTAAAGGTGACCGCCGAAAAACTGATTGCCCACGCACCCTTTCCCTGCATTTTACATTGGAATCAAAACCACTTTGTGGTTTTGTATAAGGCAACCCATAGCTACTTTTATATTGCAGACCCGGCACACGGTAAAATCAAATTAAAACAACCACCCTTCCTAAAAAGCTGGCTGTCTCAAAGTGCTGAGGGTATTGCACTTTTGTTGGAGCCTGCCGAGCGTTTCTATTCGCAAGATGCTCAAAATACCCAAAATCATACCGGATTTCGCTTTCTGTTGCCTTACCTCCGCCCGTTTCGGTGGTATGTGGTACAGCTTTTTCTAAGCATGTTGCTTGCCAGCATATTGTCATTGGCTTTTCCTTTCCTCACACAGATTTTGGTGGACAAAGGCATCCATCAACGAAACCCTCAGATAGTGGTACTAATTCTTGTTTCACAATTGTTGTTGTTTGTCGGCACCACATCTATTGAGCTGATACGGGGTTGGATATTGTTGCACATCAACAGTCGCATCAACATCGCTATCATCAGCGATTTTTTGATGAAGCTGATGCGGTTGCCTATTCGCTATTTTGATGCAAAACTTGTGGGGGATATTCGCCAACGCATCGGCGACCATAGTCGGATTCAATCTTTTTTAACAGGATCAGCATTGCCTACTGCTTTTTCAATGGTCAACTTGCTTGTATTCACCATTGTTTTAGCCACTTATAGTTTAAAAATATTATTTGTATTTTTATTTTTTAGCATTTTAGGTGTTGGGTGGATGGTTATTTTTTTAAAAAAAAGAAAAGAGTTTGACTATATCCGTTTTCAGCAAATGAGCGATAATGACAATGTGATTTTTGAATTGATTACCGGAATGCAAGAAATAAAACTCAACAGTAGCGAAACGCTAAAACGATGGAATTGGGAAAAAATTCAGATAAAGTTATTTCGCCTAAACATAAAAAGCCTTGCGTTAGGGCAATATCAGCAAATCGGATCCTCATTTTTTAATCAGCTAAAAAACATCCTTATCTCGTACATTGCTGCCATAGAGGTTATCTCCGGACGTATGACGCTTGGCATGATGATGGCGGTAAGCTATATTGTGGGGCAGGTAAATAGCCCGATTCAATTGCTATTGGGCTTCATCCAATCTGCACAAGATGCAAAGATTAGCTTGGATAGGTTGGGTGAAATTCATCAACGGGAAGATGAAAACGCGCCCTTTTCCCTCAAATCAGACCATGCAAATTTTCATCAACTTACTGATCAACAAATTTTTGGCAGATTCAAGTCCAACCTATCTTCTCAAAGCAACCTTATATTAAACAAAGTATCTTTTCAATATACCGGACCCAAATCTCCTTTTGTATTAAAAGACATTTGCATAGCAATTCCTCATGGTAAGATAACGGCAATTGTGGGTATGAGCGGTAGTGGAAAAACTACACTCATGAAGTTATTATTGAAGTTTTATGAACCTACATCGGGCGAAATTATGCATGGAAAACAAATGCTCTGCGACCTGTCGCCCGAATGGTGGCGAAACCAATGCGGTGTGGTAATGCAAGATGGATTTATTTTTAACGATACCATAGCGGGCAATATAGCGATGGGCGAAGCATCACCAAACCATGAACGCTTGAAACATGCTGTGGAAGTAGCAAACATTCGTAGTTTTATAGAATCTCTACCCATGTCATACTTAACACAGATAGGGAGTGGCGGCATAGGAATCAGTGCAGGACAAAGGCAAAGACTGCTTATTGCTCGTGCAGTTTATAAAAACCCTGAATATCTCTTTTTTGATGAGGCTACCAGTGCTTTGGATGCTAATAATGAGAAAGAAATAAGTAACAACTTAGCTGCTTTTTTTGCAAGAAAAACCGTAGTAGTCATAGCACATCGGCTCAGCACCGTAAAACATGCCGACCAAATTGTTGTATTGGAAGAGGGTTGTGTTTTAGAAATTGGGAATCACGCAGATTTGCTGTCTGCCAAAGGACGTTACTATGAATTGGTAAAAAATCAATTGGAAATATCAGCATAAAAACACTTCATGCAAAACCTCCCCAAAAATACAACCGAGAGCCTGTACGAAAGCAGAAGTGAGGAAGCTCAAGAAATAATGGGTCAAAAATTGCCTTGGATAACGCGGTGGGGCTTGTTGTTGGTGCTAATTTTATGTGGAATCATTCTCCTGCTTGCTTGGGGCATACAGATTGATGGCAAGCCTGCATTTCAGGTAATGTTCGACTGATGAGGAGGGCAGACACAGCAAAGCAGAACTTTTCTACTTCCCCCCCTCTCTTAATCTGATCGCAATGAAACCTCGTGCAAACGTCCTGCTTTTCTGGCCGGAAACCATGCCGCCATCATCCCAATGAGGCAAACCGTAATAGCCACTACAGCAAAATCGCCTGCTTGTATATGAACCGGATAAGCATCAATAATAAACGAGCCTTGCAACTTTACCCAATGATATTTTTGTTGTCCAAGGCATATTAGCCAACCTGAAAGCAACCCTATTCCGCCGCCAAACATAGCCCAAATCACGCCTTCTAAAAGAAATATAAGTCTAATAATAAGGCTGCCGGCACCCATAGTTTTCAGGATTGCAATATCCTTTTGTTTTTCTAATACTAAAAGAGAAAGGGCACCCACCACATTGAAAGAAGCAATCAACAACACCAAAACTAAAATGCCATACACCGCCCATTTTTCTGCATTCATTACAAGGTATAAGGTTTTATTTTGTTCGTAACGGGTAGCTACCGAAAAGCGGGAACCCAGCAATCCAGCAATCCTATTTTTAATCTTTTCGATATTTGCCCCCTGCACAACAGAAATTTCAAGGCTGGAATAATTTCCTTTTTGCCCAAACAATTGTTGCACATCTGCCAGCGGAGCAAGGATGTATTTTCCATCAAACTCATCTTGAATTCGAAACAAACCGGCAGGCCATAGTTGCACACTTCGAAAAGCATCTTGCGGATTAACCGAAGCTTTTTCTAAAGCGGCATTTGGATAAAACGCGGTTATTCGGGCAAAAGGATTATTGATGTCCACTCCTAAATGTCCGGCTATTTGCACACCCAATAAAGCTGTTGGCATGGGTGAAGAGGTGACGGAATCTGCTCCTTCTTCAATAAAAGAACGTATGTTATTTACGTTTAAGAAATGGGGATCTATCCCTTTTAGGGTAGCTACTTGTTGTTCATCTCCTACCTGCACCAGCACATTATCTTCCAAAACTGATGTAACGAAACGAATGCCATCCAATTCTTTGATAGATGCCAAAGTTTCCGGCGCAAGGCTAAAAAATTTCCCTTGAACGGCTGTAATTTTTAGGGGTGGATAAAATGCCCGATACAACTCTTTGATTAACCCTTCAAAGCCATTGAAAATAGAAAATAAAATGATTAACGCACCACTTCCTACCGCCAAAGCAATCATGCTGATGCGCGACAAGATAGGCACTACATTAGCCGACCGTTTGCCCCTAAAATATCGCCAGGCTATTTTCCACGAAAGAAACATCCTCTATAATGTGACGCTCAATGTTGTTTTAAGAAGTTAGTGACACTTTATTGAGGATCATTTTCGGGTTCTGTACTTTGCCCGGATTGATTTTCACGTGCAGACCGTTCCTCATTTATTTTTTTAAACAATCCTTCCATTTTAAAAACATAGTCGAGTGTATCGTCATTAAAGAAATATAGTTCAGGTACACGCCGCAATTGATTTTTGAGTCTGGCACCCAACATTTTTCTAAACTCCCAGCCTTTCTCTTTAATATGCCTTAGAAATTCAGATGGTTCCTTTATTTGAAACAAGCTGAGATATACTCGTGCTTCTAACAAGTCGGGAGTCATGATAACTTTTGAAATAGAAATCATGCCACCATCTTTTACATTATAGCCTTCGCGTTGAAAAATATCGCTTAGCTCCTCCATCACTAATTTACCAACTTGCTTTTGTCTTTTACTTTCTTCCATAATCTTAACTGCCGCTCACGTGGCATTGTGTGTAAAGGTAACGGAAAATAGTGCATCTGTTGATTGTTATCGTTTTGTATTAATTTTGGTCACTTATTTTATTGAATAATGAACATTCGCGTTTTGACAATAGCAGGCGGACTGCTGGTTATTGGCTTGCAAGCCTGCAAAGAAATAGGACCGGCTATTGACTTTTCTGTCCTTCGTGCTTCAGACACAAGTTATATGGAAACACCACAGGCTGCGACTCCAAAGGTAGTGTTGGTAGAGGAAGCTACCGGTGTACAATGTGTCAATTGTCCGGATGCTGCTCTGCTTTTAAAAAATTATGAAGCTTCTAATCCCGGAAAAATTGTGATGGTTGCCCTTCATGCCGGATCTCAAACAACACCTATTAATTTGCCGGATGCTAAGTCGAAATATGATTTTAGAAGCAGTGATGTTTTAGATTTGGTCAATTCATATTTTAGCGAAACTCCACCCAAACCGGCGGCTGCATTCGATCGCGTAAAGTGGGACAATACTATTTTTAGCACCAATCGTTCGGCTTGGATCGGCTACATCAATCAACGTACCGCTCTTACCTCATCTGTAAATGTTTCTATTTCCAGTAAATTTCAAGTAGAAAATCGCCAAGCAATCATCAAGGTGAAAATATCCTATACTCAACCCGTAACAAAGAAACAAACTTTAAACGTTTGGCTTACCGAAGACGGCATTGTAGATGTGCAGGAATTCCCCACTTATGTTGATACTGCCTACACCTTCAATCATGTAATGCGTCAGTTTCTTACGCCTGTTATTGGTGCCTCTTTATTCGACAACCTGACTACCAAAGCAGCCGGACAGGCTTATGAGCGCACCTTTATTATACCTATAAACAATGCTTGGAATGTTGACAATTTGAAGGTTGTTGCCTTTGTCAACAATAACGAACAAGACGACAAATCAGTCTTACAGGTTACGGAGCAATCTGTGAAATAAACTGTATCCTAAAATACTTTTACTTTGCCTTGCCTTTTGGGTAAGGCTTTTTTTATGAACAAGTATATAGTTGCCGGTTGTCTGATTTTTTGTTTAAGCGCATGTAGTAATACAAATTCTGACAACACCAATTCAGATCAAACAATTTCTACACCATCCCTCGTTCGCCCTTCCTTTGATTCGGATTCTGCCTATGCATATATAGCCAAGCAAGTAAGCTTTGGACCTCGTGTTCCCGGAACCATTTCACAAAAAAATACGGCTGAATGGATGCGTCAAAAGCTGCATCAGTATTGTGATTCGGTGTATGTACAAGATGTACAGGTGAAAGCCGGAAATGGGAAAATGTTGCCTTGTATCAATTTGATCGGAGCTATTAACCCACAAGCTACACATCGTATTTTACTCATGGCACATTGGGACAGTCGTCCTTGGGCAGATCAGGATATCAAAGACACGGACAAACCAATTGATGGGGCAGATGATGGTGCCAGTGGCGTTGGTGTATTGTTAGAATTGGCTCGTCAAATAAAATCGAAACCCTTACCCAAAGACCTGGGTGTGGATATACTTTTTGCCGATGTAGAAGACTATGGAAAAACAGAATGGGGTGACGATAGTTATGCCTTGGGAACTCAATATTGGGCGCACCATCCACATGTTCCTCTTTACAAAGCTGAGTTTGGTATTTTATTAGACATGGTTGGGGGTAGAAATGCACGGTTTCCTATGGAGGGGCAAAGTGCCCGATATGCAAGCGAGGCTCAACAAAAAGTTTGGCAAGCCGCCAATGCCGCGGGTTATTCTTCCTTCTTTCCATACACACGCGGTAGCGATATTACAGACGACCATGTATTTGTCAACGAAATTCTTCACATTCCCACAATTGACATCATCAATCTGCCAAGCAATTCTCGTACTTCGTTTGGCGACCATTGGCACACACACAACGACAATATGGAAGTAATAGATAAGCAAACCTTAAAAGCCGTAGGTGAAACATTGCTACAAGTAATCTATCAAACAGCCACCCCTGCTGCCTAAAGTCAAGAAAAGTTTTTTGAACACGTTGTCATTTCAACGCACAAAAAAATTAGAATCAGCACAAGCAATTCAGTATTACGCTGATGAGTGGCATCTTTTTTAAAAGCATTTAATACCCTCATATCATTTAGACTTTCTTCTACTCATAAAGAATCTTATTACATATTACATGGAGCAATTGACTATTAATGTTGCCAACAAACTCAATCTTCCGAAAAGCAGTGTAGCAGCAGTTTTGACACTTTTAACCGAAGGAGCAACCATACCTTTTATTGCTCGCTATAGAAAAGACAAAACCGGTGCTATGGATGAGGTGCAAATTCAAAACATTCAAGATGAAGCTCGATTTCAAAAGGAATTTTCGGATCGAAAACTGTTTATTGAAACAACCATCACCGAGCAACAAAAAATGACTGAAGAAATTCAAGCCAAACTCAATTCTGCTACTACTTTAAATGAATTGGAAGACATTTATTTGCCCTACAAACCCAAACGAAAAACGAAGGCACAAACAGCTCGAGAAAATGGGCTGCAACCTTTAGCCGATTTTCTTTTATCTCAAAATTCAGGAAGTCTGAAATCAACGGCTGAGGCTTATTTGAATGATGTAGTGAAAACCATTGAAGATGCACTGCAAGGAGCAAGAGACATCGTGTCTGAAACCATCAACGAAGATGCCGATCTCCGAAATGCTATTCGCCAATTGTTTGAACAACAAGCACAATTGCAAACAAAAGTATTGGCAGATATGGAAGAGAAAGGTGTCAAATTCAAAGATTATTTTGCCTTTTCCGAGCCTATTTTCAGAATTCCATCCCATCGTATTCTGGCGGCTATGCGTGGATTTATGGAAGGTGTTTTGCGCCTAAGCATTTCTCCTTCCGAAGAGGAAGCCTTAGCCATATTAGAAAGAAAAACTATCACGACAACAAACGAAACAACCGAACATCTGAAAAAAGCTATAAAAGATGGCTATCGTCGTTTGCTACAACCCAGCCTTGAAAGTGAATTTAGAATGGCTTTAAAAACACGTGCAGATGAAGAAGCCATCAATGTATTTGCTGAAAACCTGCGCCAACTCTTACTTTCATCTCCATTAGGCGGAAAAAAAATATTGGCTCTTGATCCAGGATACAGAACCGGATGTAAGGTTGTCTGTTTAGATGAAAGGGGAGAATTGCTACAAACTGACTTGATCTTTATTCACGAAAAAAACCACAAACTCACCGAAGCAGAAGTCAAAGTTAAAAAACTAGTGAGCCAACATTCTCTACAAGCCATAGCGGTGGGCGATGGTACAGCCGGTAGAGAAACCGAACAGTTTTTGAAAAGATTACATTTAGGTTTGCCCATTTTTTTGGTGAACGAAGATGGTGCATCGGTCTATTCTGCTTCTGAAACTGCTCGCCAAGAATTTCCCGATCAAGACGTTACGGTGCGTGGTGCCGTGAGCATTGGGCGAAGATTGATGGATCCATTAGCTGAATTAGTAAAGATAGACCCTAAAAGTATAGGCGTAGGCCAATATCAACATGATGTGAATCAAATCAGGCTAAAAGAAAGACTTGACCAAACTGTTGAAAGCTGTGTCAATGCGGTTGGTGTAAACCTTAATACAGCCAGTAAACATTTATTGAGCTATGTTTCCGGAATCGGACCCTCCATTGCCGAAAATATAGTTCGATATAGAAATGAACATGGTGGATTTAAAAACAGAAAACAACTCCTTGATGTTCCTCGATTAGGGGCAAAAGCGTATGAACAATGTGCTGGATTTTTGCGTGTCAAAAACAGTGATAACCCCTTGGATGCAAGTGCTGTACATCCGGAATCTTATGCGGTTGTGCAGCAAATGGCTACCGACTTGCATGTGGCACTTTCACAACTTATAGGAAATTCAACTTTCGTTAATCAAATTGCTGCTTCAAAATATGTTTCTGAAACGGTTGGTGCACATACGGTTCAAGACATTTTACGCGAATTGAAAAAGCCCGGATTAGATCCACGAAGTGAAGCACAAGCTTTTGAATTTGCAGACATATACAGTTTAGAAGATGTGCATGTAGGAATGATTGTTCCGGGTGTTGTTACCAACCTGACCCGCTTTGGTGCCTTTATAGATATTGGTGTAAAACAAGATGGTTTGGTGCATGTGTCTGAAATATCCCATCAATATATTACAGACCCTAATGAAGCACTCAAACTAAATGACAAAGTGATGGCTAAAGTACTGGAAGTGGACACTGTTCGCAAACGAATATCATTGTCTATCAAACAAACAATCGAAGCACCACAAAGAAAACAATCGAAGCGAAATGACATCCCTAAAACAAGTCATCAGCCAACAAATTTGAATGATGCCTTAGGACTGTTGAAAGCCAAGTTTAAAAAATAAAATTGCCATATAACGAGCTTACGGAAAAATTCAATGAATTTAATGGTTGCCCATTTTTTTCCAAACAGAAATAGGCAAACAGTTGAATTTAAAAACAACCCTATTCTGCCATACTAAAGCCAACAAATCAAACACACGCATGAACTACCTTTGCAACATGGAAAACTTTGAAGAAAAATGGCAAAAAGTTGAAAATTTGGTGCATGAGCGCTTTGGAAAGAAACCCGATATGGAAGCAATTCTTTTCCTGATAGGCATAAACGAATTGGGACAAATGCCGCCAAGAAAAAAATGGACAAAAGAACAAAAACAAGACTTAATGCACATTGCTGTGTGTAAGCTTTTAAGTAGTCGTGGGCATTATCGTTATATAGGATCCGACCCCGAAGGATGGCCACATTATGAAGAAGACCTACCTATCTCAACAACCGGATTACCGGCACAAGAAAATCTTTTAAAAGAATGTGTAATAGAATATTTGGGCGTTTAATATTTGATTTGGGTGAATTGGATTGGGTTTTAACCCAATCAATAGAAAAAGGTTTTAACCCAATCAATAGAATATTAAATAGATTGGTTGAACTATAATCTAACCTCAATAATTTAATTTCTTTCAAACACATATATTTTATGATATATTTGTAAATTATTTGGCTAAAGCCAAAGGTATAAAATAATTTTGAAGTCCACAGGCTAAAGCCTGTGGCTATTCAACAAAGCCTGTGGCTATTCAACAAAGCCTGTGGCTATTCAACAAAGCCTGTGGCTATTCAACAAACCATCTGGACTTCAACAAAGCCTGTGGCTATTCAACAAAGCCTGTGGCTATTCAACAAACCATCTGGACTTATACAAAGCCTGTGGTAATTCAACAAAGCTCCATAAATTCAGTGCTTAACCAAAACAATAATAAATATGCCCTTTATTAAAGTTTACATACATTTCGTCTGGAGTACCAAAAACAGGGTTCCTTATTTAAGAACAAAGGAATTACGCCAAAAAGTATGGCAGCATATAAGAGAAAATGCCAAAGAAAAAGACATTTTTATTGATTTTATAAACGGTTACAACGACCATTGTCATTGTTTGGTATCTTTAGGTGCTGACCAAACTATTCAAAAAATTATGCAATTGATAAAGGGTGAATCTTCATTTTGGATAAATAAGCAAGGTATCCTTGCTGAGTTTTCAACCTCTTTAGATAGAGGAGTTCAAAAATTTGAATGGCAAGATGAATATTTTGCTGTGTCTGTTTCTGAATCAATGATTGATACGGTGAGAAATTATATAAAGAAACAAGAAGAACATCATAGCAAAAGGACTTTCCAACAAGAATATGATGAATTTATCAGTAAATATGGGTTTGAATTGCATAAGGATGTATAATTTGGTAGTCCACAGGCTAAAGCCTGTGGAAATTTAAAACCTATTGCATTTTAAAATAGCATCTAATAAGTAATCATCCATGCTGATAATAGCGATAAATCTCTGAAACTGAGCACTGCCAAATAGCAAATTATCTATTCTTTATTTAAATCAAGTAAAGTGTATTGAAGAAATTTGGGGCTTTTAGTTTTTGAAACCAATTCATCCTAACTTTTTCAAAGAAAATTATTTTTAATAAAACCGATTCTTTGTATAAGAAAAGGGAAGGCTTACCCTAAAAATACCAATGACTGCTCATGTTGAGCAGTCATTGGTGAAGTAGCACATTATTATGAAACCGATATACTACTTTACAACTCGAAAGCGATAACCGGAATCGCTTATTCTAATATCACAAACATAAACACCGGAAGGTAGGTTTTCGGAGGGTATTTTAAGTTGATTCATACCAGCTTGTGAAGCTATGGATTGGGTTAAAATGGTTCGACCTAAAATGTCTTTTAAGATAATGATAGTTTTATCTCCTTCATTTGCCTGCCATTGAACTGTAAACTCATTGCCTATTGGGTTTGGATATATGCTGGGTTCATTTGTTTGGTTAAGAGTTATGCTTCTATGTAGATTTCGCGGCATATCACTACTATCATCAAAATCTGAACTGTTTCCAACTTGACACAAATCTGCACACACCGTACAACTATTTCCCTGAGGACCTACGGTTAGGCACACGTTATAACTTCCACCACTTTGATACTTGTATGAAAAGGCTGTTTTCCCAGAAACAGTCATTCCATTTCCTAGACTCCAAATATATGGTCCAGCTTGATTTGGATTATTAGCACTAAACGTAACCGAATTATCGAAGGTGTTTGCCGTATAAGTAAAGTTCGCATCGCAAAATGGAGGAAGAGCAGATTGTGATACTTCACTTTGTGTATTAAGGCAGATTCTCTTAGATTTTCTGCAACTTGATTTTATGGTTGTCCCTTCTGTGACAGACAATGTTACAGAATAGCCCAAAAGAGAAGGCGGGAATATTTTAGAAAACCAATTACCATTAAAAGTTGTCCCGTCGCTAAAATTCCAATGATAGTTTACCAGGGAGGCAAATGCTTGAAGCGTCACAGCTAAACCATTCGTACTTGCGGTGTAGGAGAAATTGGCATTACAACAATTACAAGCTTTTTGAACGATAGATTCCGGAATCGCAAACCCAAAAGAGGTGGGTTTGGGTAATGCCATGACATCATAACAATCAGAAGTAAGACTATCGGGAAGGTAATAAAAATAATCCCATGCACTTTGCGGATTGCCGGGCATTTGTTGATAGCGACAATCGGGCAATAGACCGGCTAAAGACCATACGCCATTGACACGAAGATAGGCATACATAGTTAGTTGCGCACTTGTTGCTAAAGTAGGAACCGAGCAACTATTTTGGGTAGAGTCATACATGTTGGCAAAAATTGCCGGTAGCGTAATTTTAAGGAATTTCCTGCCATCTTTTCCCAACCCAATACACGCTTTTGCACTGTCCTGAAGCCCTTCCGGATCTTCAATAGAGGGGCAACAGACCATGCCCGGGGCAGTGTTTGGAAAGTTTTGAGCATTTGGTACATGTACCGAATAGTACGTTTTGAAATTTGTAAAAGTGTTGTCGCAATTTAGCTCTCCATCTTCGGTTAAGAAGCCTGAAAACAAAACCCAATCTGGATTTAGTAACCATTTACCATTGCTCAATATGCGTTCGCTTATCAGTAAGGAATAGTAACCATTGTAACAACTACTGCCCCCTGACATTGGAATTGACCAAAGAAATTTTAAGCGAAAGGGTCCGGCAAATACCATTGGATTACCAAGCTTGACCCAAACATCGTCATCACCGATAGATGCATTAGAAGTTTCATAAAGAAATTCAATAGACCGGTTGGTAATTTGTATTCCGTTACTGTCAATTGTTTGTTTAGAAATGTGGGCGCATTTTGAAAATAAGGCGGTTGATACGCAAGCGTTAGAAAGACAGGGAATCAACAAAAAGGACCATAATAAGATCCGTATCTGGTACATAAGAATAGGTTTTGTACTCAAAAATACAAAGAAAAGTTAAACCGGGACTTTTTCCCATATTTTTTTCGTCCGTGATTTGAGGTTGATAATATCCATTCTAAATGTTCTGATTAAAATCAAACAGCTAATTTTTATTTTTTTTGTAGCTTGCACCAAAAATAAGCAAAAATGAAAAAACTATTACTGCTTTCTGCACTAACCGGTGTGTTGTGTAGCGATGTAGTAGCGCAGCCATTTACGGAAACTTTTAATTCCGGAATTCCCGCTACTTGGTTGATGATTAAGAACGACAACAACGTTCCCAGCAGTAGCTTTAATGCTACAATTGTTTCTAAGCTTACTACACAGGCTTGGATGGCCTGGCCACGTGCCGCAGGTGACTCTTGCGCTTTGACTACTTCTTGGTTTACATCTCCCGGAACAGCTGACCGTTGGCTGATTACACCCAGTTTTCAGGTAACAGATACCAACATGGTGTTGAGTTGGGAAGATTATGCGGCCGATTCAACTGTCGCCGATTCACTTCAGGTTTTACTCTCCCCTACGGCTGGAACAACTGCTGCTGCCTTCACCACAACTTTATACAATTCAACTGGGTCATTCGGTGGGTTTATGAAAAAGGGGATAGCTCTTCGTTCTTACTTAGGTCAGACAATCCGTATTGCCTTTCGTGACAACTCATATGACAAGTATATACTAATGGTGGATAATGTTGGTGCTGTTGTGGCACCTGCCGCCAAAGATATGGCTGTTGTGGCACTACCTCTTATTAAGTATTCAAATGGTGCTAACTTCACGATAAAAGCAAGAGTACAATCGCTTGGTGCTCAAAATGTTACTTCATTCCGATTGAATTATAAGATTGGTAGCGGTCCAACAGTAACACAAACATTTACCAATCCGTTATCCTACCAAGGTACTGCAACAATAGCCTTTACTACACAAGCCTCCGTTACAACATCTTCCAATATTTCTGTTTGGGTAGATCAGGTAAATGGTAGTGCAGACCAAAATCCAGCAAATGACATGATGCAAAAGATGGTTTATTATATTGCAAACCAGCCACCAAAAAATGTATTGTTAGAAGAGTTTACCGGTGCTTGGTGTCAATATTGCCCTGATGGACTTACGGTTATGAAGCAAGTGTTTGCCAACGTACCCGGCTCTATCGGTACGGCTATCCACAACCAAGATGCTATGGTAAACACGGATGCACAAGTAATAGATCAAACTTACTCTGTTGGCTATCCTTCAGGTCTTATTGATCGCTATTTATATGATGGACAAGCAACAGTTGCTACTAACCGCGGAGATTGGCAGACTCTTGCTGCTCAAAGAAGAGGTCATCCTGTACCAGCTAAAGTTTCCTTCGTCAGCAAAACTTACAATGCTGCCACTCGCCAACTATCTGTAACTATTAAGGCGGACTTTGTTGCTACTGTTGCCGGCGATTATCGTCTTGGATTGATTATTACAGAAGACAATGTGTATAATTCAAGCAACGTAACTGGATGGAGTCAAGTAAATGCTTATAACACACAATCTGGCTCAGAATGGTATCAATTAGGAAACCCAATGATTGGTTTCAAACACCAGCACGTAGTAGAGGCGATGTTGGGTGGTTCTTGGGGAGATGCGGGCATTATCCCAACCAATGTTTCTTCTGGTCAAAGCTTTACCAAAACTTATACTTATACAATACCGGCTACACTTTCCGGCCCTATATATCGCTGGAACGAGAACAATATGCACATTGTGGCTTACGTGTCAGAGTATGATGCAAATCCAACTGCACGTCCTATTTTGAATAGTGCTGAAACACATCTTTTATGGCCTTTGAGTGTGAATAACATTTCTTCTGGAATCAACGCAACTAAAGTATATCCTAATCCGGCAAAAGATCAGGCTACCTTATCCATCATGTTAGCTGAGCAAAGCAAAGTAACGGTTTATGTATATGATGCCATCGGTAAAATGGTTTTTGAAAAACCTGCCGTTTCTTTACCTTCCGGTGAAAACAACATCAATATCAATACAAATAGTCTTGCCACCGGCATGTACACCATCAAAATCCTTACAGAGAAAGGTGCTGCGACAGAAACACTTAGTGTGATTAAATAAGCACAAAGTAATCCCTATAAAAAAACCTCCGAGCTCATCGGAGGTTTTTTTTAACTTCTGGGTTATGCTTATTGCGTAGTCAAGATCGTAATCCATAATAGCGAGGAGCGTTACCGACTCGCCATTAGATTTCACACTTTCAAGGCTTGGTTTTGTAGTTTCCAAAGCCACCCACTGATTCTTTATAACAATTTCTGGCATTTCCATTAGGTTTGCCGCCTAAGCTTATCGGTTTTTCATGTTGCGCGTCACGCTGATTTCTATTTTCGCTTTTGTTTTTAATACTTACGCTGTCTTTGCTCAAAAAAAAGAAGAATTTAAACAACCTCGAATTCTTATATTATTAGACGGCTCAAGCAGCATGGTTAATGCTTGGACTCCAAACCTGAACCGCTTTCAAGCTGCCGGCGACATTGTGCTTCGACTAATGGACAGCGTATATAAACTGAACAACCAAGTAGAATTTTCACTTCGTGTGTATGGTCATCAACACGGTGTGCCTGAAAACAATTGCTATGATACCAAACAAGAAATAACCTTCTCGCACGATAACTTTACCCAAATGTCATTGCGATTGGCAAACCTACGCCCCATGGGTGTTTCGCCCATTGCATACTCCCTGCGCGAAGCTGCTGAAAATGATTTTACGAACGATCGTGATTATGCTTATAGCCTCATTCTGATCACCGATGGCGGTGAAAGCTGTGGTGGCAATATATGTGATGTGGTAAAAACTTTATTAGACAAGAAAATAGCTTTTAAACCCTATATCGTAAGCTTGGTGGACTATGCACCACTCAAAGAACAGTATAGTTGTTTAGGTCAATATCTTTCTGCCGCTAAACCCTCGGAAGCTGAAAATGCAATTGGCTTGATTGCTGAAAATTATCGAAAAGTTTTGGCAATACCCATTGCTAAACCTATGTTGCAAGAAGCAACTATGCCTAAGCCTCAAAAAGTAAAATCATTTACTACACCAACTCTTCAAATACCGGAAAAAGAAATAGCTGTTGTTATACCGCCTTCCGAAGCGACCAAGACTGAACCGAAGCCGGTTGCTGAAATTAAACCTGAACCAACCAAAATAAAAGTAGAAACATCATTACCTAAGGATCAGTTTAAAACCCTACATCGTTTTGGATTTGAGCGAATCAACTACCCGTTATTTTGGAGTACTGTAACGCCTAAAAGAAAAATTGTTCCTGAGTTGACAATGCCTGCTAAAGAAGCTGAACCTGCCCCTCCTAAACAAGTAACCGTTCAACCTCCGGCACCTAAAGTTGTCAATAAACCGCCAGTAAAAACAGAAATAAAAAAGGTATCCCCTGCTAATCAAACCCTTCAAGCAGCAACAACTTCTATTACCATGGAACCCGCGCCAGAAACATCATTGGAGGTTTATTTCACCGACGGAAAAGGGAAATTTTATAGTAGCACACCACCTATGCGGTTATTAGATTTTAAAACAGGATCAGAGATTAAAAAGTTTTATCGCACTGTTGATGAAAATGGGAAACCTGATCCACAAACAGTTCCTCCGGGAAAGTATATCTTGTCTATTGGCAAAACAGGCAACTATAAAACAAAAGAGATAACCATAGAAGCAGCAAACAAAAATAAAGTTACCGTAGTGGTAACAAAAGGTACGCTCATCTTTCGATATGATGACAACCCACAAAGACCGGTTAAAGAATTTATAGCTTCCGTTCGAAAAACCTTTGAAGCCCGCTCCAACATATATCAGCCCTGCACAGAACAACGTGAATATGAACCAGCAAACTATCATATCGAGATCAACACACTTCCTATGATGGTTCGAAACATTGATTTAGATTTTGGTTGGTCATATACCATAGATATTCCTGAACCCGGATTGGTAAAATTTACGAACACTAACGCCTTAGGAAAGGTTAGCTTATGGGCTCCATTGGGAGATCAGTTTGCTCAATTTTATTTTACTGAGATCAATGGAAATCCTGCTGCGCAATCCCTAAAACTACAGCCGGGAATTTATGAAGTTCATTGGCGTGGCAATCAACCAAGGGGAATACAAAATGGCGAAAATATTGTAAAATTTTCCGTGAAAAGCAATGAAACAACAGAAGTAGAAATAAAATGAGTGCTTTAGAAATTGTAGAAATTTCATCCTTACATCCACTTTATCCTTTGGTGTTAAAGTTTCGCAACAGATGGCTTAGGGAGCCGCTGCATCTAAATCTCTTTGAAGAAGACCTTCGTGAAGAAGACCATCAAACAACCCTTATAGCCCTTACAAAATCTAAAGAAATTGTTGGCTGCGTGATGCTTCAGCCATTAGATAAGCACACGGCAAAACTGCGCCAGATGGCAGTTTCAGAAGAATTTCAACGAAAAGGAATTGGTAAAAAATTAGTTGAAGCTGCCGAAGAAAAGGCAAAAAATATGGGTTGCACACACCTTTGTTTACATGCACGTAGTACTGCACTTGAGTTTTATAAAAAATTAGGCTATATCGGCTATGGGCAAGCATTTATAGAAGTTGGGATTCCACATTTATCCCTGAAAAAAGCACTTTTTTGAACTGTAGATTAAAAAATAAGACTTGGCACGTTGTTTTGTACAACCATTCAACTGAGCTTCCCTCAGCTTGGCAAAGCGTATTGCCAATAGATCATTTTTTGCAACCAGCCTCTCTTCATATTTATGAGTTGATTCAATTGCCCGATATTAGTTTTTTATATGCCTTGGTTTATCAAAATGAGAAACCGGTTGCCGCCGGCTATTTTCAAGTTCTTTCCTTAAAAAAGAGCTTACTGTCAAAAAGCAAAAGCAGCTCAGCTATTCATGGGCTTTGGCAGGCATTTTCTTGGCTTGTTCGTCCTAAATTATTAGTGGGTGGACATTTATTTCGACATGACATTTGTTCCTTCTATGCAATAAAGGAATTAGCACCATTTGAGATTTTCCAAGCTTATCAAATTGCCATTCAATTTGCCTTGAAACAATGCCATGCTCATGCCGTTTTGATAAAAGATGTGCAACAACCCATCATGGTTTATTTTCAACATCATGCACCTGAATATTTTTTACTTCGAAATGATATTTCGATGGAGATGAAAATAGCTCAATCTTGGCATTCACTGACAGATTATGAGGCAGCTTTGAAACATAAGTACGGACAGCGATTCAGAAAAATCAGACAATCCTTAAATGGGGCAACCATCAAAGAACTCAGTACGGATGAGGTCTTTAGACACCAAGAAGTGCTTTATGGCTTATATCTTCAAGTTTGCGAACGACAACCTGTACGTTTGGGACTGATCAATGCAGCTTACTTACCTACACTCAAGAAAGCAAATAACAACCTACATATTTGGCTTGTAGAAAACGATCAAAAACCAATAGCATTTTTCAGTGCTTGGAACCAAGAAACAGTGTTAGACATGTTTTATATCGGGTTTGACTATACCTTGAACGATTCACTACAATTATATTTTAACTTGCTGTTTTTCGGACTTGAACAAGCCATTAGATTGGGTAAGAAGAAATTAATTCTGGGTAGAACCGCCTTAGAAGCCAAAGCTCGTATTGGTTGCGAACCACTCTATTTGTCAACCTATCTTTTTATCAAAAACAGCGGTTTACGTTGGTTGGTAAATCAAAGTTGGAAACATTTTTCTCCTTCAGAAGAAGCATGGGAAAATAGACACCCTTTCAAAAAGATAGTTGAATAAATTTTTTGTCAGCGTACTTTTGCGCTTCATCACAGCCTTATGCTCAAGGATATTCAAGTCTTAAACGAGAAAGAAACCCGTGCCGGATTTGGCGAGGGTATTTTGGAAGCCGGTCGCCGCAATGAAAATGTAGTAGCACTAACAGCCGATTTAGCGGGATCGTTAAAGCTAAACGCATTTATCAAAGAATTTCCCGAACGCTTTATTCAATGCGGTATTGCGGAAGCAAACATGATGGGTGTTGCTGCGGGCATGACCATCGGTGGAAAAATACCTTTTACCACCACGTTTGCAAATTTTTCTACTTCGCGTGTTTATGACCAAATTCGTCAATCCATTGCATATAGCAATAAAAATGTAAAAATTTGTGCTTCACATGCCGGTTTAACCTTGGGAGAAGATGGAGCTACCCATCAGGTGTTAGAAGATATTGGCATGATGAAAATGTTGCCCGGCATGACCGTTATTGTGCCTTGCGATTTTAACCAAACCAAAGCAGCAACCATAGCCATAGCAGCACATGAAGGACCTGTTTACCTGAGATTTGGTCGCCCCAAATGGCCAAATTTTACAGCCGAAAACCACCCTTTTGAAATCGGCAAAGCGCAAATATTAGCCGAAGGTACGGATGTGTCAATCTTTGCCTGTGGACACATGGTGTGGTTGGCCGTAGAGGCTGCCAAAGCATTAGCTGAAAAAGGAATCAGCGTAGAGTTGATCAATATTCACACCATAAAACCATTAGACGAAACTACCGTGATTGCTTCAGTGAAAAAAACCGGTTGTTTGGTTACCGCCGAAGAACATCAAATCAATGGCGGATTGGGCGACAGCATTGCCAACGTAGCTGCCCGCCAATGCCCTGCTCCACACGAATATGTGGCTGTTATGGATACCTTTGGTGAAAGTGGTACTCCTAAACAACTGCTCGATAAATATGGATTGACAACTGCACACATTATATCAGCAGCAGAAAAAGCCCTTGCACGGAAAGGACGATAAGTTCAGTACATAATTCAGTTTGTTTCAATAGAAAAAACCGATAAGTGCCTAAGCACTATCGGTTTTTTTTAAGATAAACAGACTGTTTTTAGCGTCCGGATGTTTCTACTTTCTTATGTTCATCAATCGGAGATTGACTCCACACTGAAAGGTGAGCGGAGAGCCACTGATAGCCACATTGCCTTCCTCTTGATACACACTATTTTCGAGTTTGTATTGATATTGTACCGGCTGTGAAAAAATATTGCCCGTTGTTGCTTTTACCGCAAACATAAACGACAATCTATCTTTGATTGCTTTGCGAGAATTAATTGAAAAAAAAAGCCTGCATCTGCCGTTGGAATCCAAAATCCGTTATCCGGCGGAATGGTTGAATTTTGATAGCGGATGGTGCCAAATTGCGATTTGTCAGTATTGTCATAACCCAAACTTCGACCATTCCCTGAAAATTTTCCATAAGCAATACCCATTTTAACAATGCCCCCAACATATATACGATGATGGAAAACAAGTATTCGCCCTTCAATGCCGACAGACACGTTGTGAAGAAAATAACTATACTGTTGCTTGTAATTAAAAATAATCCCCTGTTCCGGTTCATGAACCTGATGCTTAAATCCCACTTGATTCATCTGTGCATTATACTCAAGCGTTAAAAAGCTATGCTTGTTTCATGAATAGGCAATACTTGGGGAAACGTAAACACCCTCCATCAAACCAAATCGAAAATTGGATGGGCTTGCCTGAGCGGGAATCAGCTTTGTCAGTGTAATGCCATTCCCTATACGAAAATCAAGTGAATGCCCCTTCGATAGCATAGGAAGAAAAATGGCGACAAATACACACGGATATAAATATTCTCTACGCATGGCTCTATTTTTTTAAAAATGTTTTGAAATGTGATTGACCGCCTTCAATTAAAACAAAATAGTAGGTACCCGGTTGCAAGGAAGATATATCTATATTACTATTTTAAAAAATATCTCTTTTACATGCTTAAATAATTTCATTTTTTTCATTGGGAAAACATTTGGTGGTTAATAATGAAGGTTGTTGTTCAATATCAAACATATACCATTATGTTAAAATACAATTAAGTTGCTTTTTTTGTTCCTAAAAATTTCCTGCACAATAGTGCCGGATGATGTATTAGCCATGCTGTATAAAAAAGTTTATCCTGTCTTACTTACTGACCAAAGTTATCCTTGCTCTACTATATTCTAAGTACCTTTGCGGCGCGTTTTCAATAAACGACTTTCTTTTCACTTTATTATTCGCACTTATGGCAGTTCCTACCCAAGCAGTTGATGATGTTGTAATAAAATTTGCTGGCGATAGTGGTGATGGTATGCAGCTTACGGGCTCACAGTTTACCAATAATACCGCATTGATTGGCAACGATCTTTCTACTTTTCCCGATTTTCCGGCTGAAATTCGTGCCCCTCAAGGCACTGTGCCGGGCGTGAGTGGATATCAGCTTCGATTTTCGAGCGACCGTATCTTCACACCGGGTGATGTTTGTGATGTGTTGGTAGCCATGAATGCCGCAGCGTTAAAGGTTAATTTGAAAGCTCTTAAAAAAGGGGGAATCATCATTGCAAACACCGATGGTTTTGACAGTAAGAACTTGCGACTGGCCAATTTCCCTGAGGGTATCAACCCCTTAGAAGATGGCTCATTAACAGGATATGAATTGCACAAAATGGATATTACTAAGCTTACTCGTGAGGCTTTGAAAGATATTCAATTGGGCACCAAAGAAAAAGACAGAGCTAAAAACATGTTTGTTTTGGGCTTTTTGTATTGGCTCTATCATCGCGACATGAGCAACACTATCAGCTTTTTGGAAGATAAATTTTCTAAGCGACCTGAGATTTTAGAAAGTAACAAAAAAGCATTGCAAGCCGGATACAATTATGGCGATACTGTTGAAGCATTCAGCACCCGATATACCGTAGCAAAAGCAAAACTACCCTCCGGAAAATATCGAGGCATTACCGGCAATACAGCCTTAGCCTATGGACTGATTGCAGCAGCAGAAAAATCAGGGTTACCCATGTTTCTGGGCACCTACCCCATCACACCGGCATCCGACATTTTGCATGAGCTTTCTCGCCACAAAAACTTTGGCATTCGCACCTTTCAAGCGGAAGATGAAATTGCAGGCATTGCCTCAGCAATCGGTGCATCATTTGGCGGATCTTTAGGTGTAACAACGACTTCTGGCCCCGGTATGGCTTTAAAAACAGAGGCTATGGGGCTTGCCGTTATGTTGGAAATCCCTTTATTGATTGTCAATATTCAAAGGGGCGGACCATCAACCGGATTGCCAACCAAAACCGAACAAAGCGACTTGCTGCAAGCTTATTACGGAAGAAATGGAGAATGCCCTATGCCCGTGATTGCCGCACGCACACCAAGCGACTGTTTCGATGCTGCGTATGAAGCTGTTCGAATTTCCTTACAACACATGACCCCTGTTATTCTACTCAGTGATGGATACATAGCCAACGGTGCTGAGCCTTGGCGTTTCCCTACCAGTGCTGATTTAAAGCCTATTGAAGTTAGTTTTAAAAAGCATTTAAACGTAGATGAACCTAAGTTTTTACCCTATAAACGAGATGAAAAATTGGTGCGTCCTTGGGCTGTTCCGGGTACGCCGGGATTAGAACATAGGGTTGGCGGGTTAGAAAAAGAAGATGGTACAGGCAATGTTTCTTACGATCCTGACAACCATCAGCACATGGTGAAAACACGAGAAGCTAAGATTGAAAAAATTGCTGACTATATTCCGCTTCAGGACTTGGATAGTGGACCGGAAAGTGGCGAGGTCTTAGTATTGGGCTGGGGCAGCACTTATGGCTCTATAAAAAGTGCTGTTGCTTCTTTGCAAGCTCAAGGGAAATCAGTAGCTCATGCACACTTGCGTTATTTACGCCCTTTTCCAAGAAACCTAGCTGATATGTTGAAGCGATATAAGCATATTTTAGTACCAGAAATTAACAATGGGCAATTGATCAAAATTATTCGTAGTGAATTTTTGATAGATGCTAAAGGGTACAACAAAATTAAAGGAACTCCGCTAACTCGTGCTGAATTAGTAGGGGCAATCAATGAATTGCTGACATGACAAGTAATTTAGGTCATTAGAATACCACAAAACACTTTCTAAAAACACATTTGCTTTTAGTTGTGACAGTTTGAAATCTGCTGATATAGACTATTTCAAAAGTAGCATTATATAACAAGTGGGACACTTGATAATAAGAGGTCTAAGCGAAACGTTTAGACCTAATTTAAGCACATACAGGATTGTTAGAATATTTCTGCTCGACCAGTTTTTGAAGTGCCGTGAAAACACGCTTCGATTTCACTAACTTTTACTTTTCTATTTTTGTAACTAATCCATCTTTTAAACAATACTGTTCTTTAGATTCAGGACAAACGGCAATACCATCTGATGAAAATTCCAGCCGATGACCATATTCACTCATCCACCCTATTTGTTTTGCCGGATTGCCAACTAATAAGGCATAAGGCAGCACTTCTTTCGTTACTACAGCACCAGCTCCAATAAAGGCATACGCTCCAATATTATGCCCACAAACGATAGTGGCATTGGCCCCAATCGATGCCCCTTTCCCAACATGCGTGGCTCTATATTCATTTTTCCGCTCAATGGCACTACGCGGATTGATGACGTTTGTAAACACACATGACGGTCCTAAGAAAACATCATCCTCACAAACAACACCGGTATAAATAGACACATTGTTTTGTATTTTCACCCTATTCCCTAATTGAACACCTGGTGATATGACTACATTTTGTCCAATATTGCAGTTTTCCCCAAGAACTGATTTTGGCATCACATGCGAAAAATGCCATATTTTAGTTCCCTTTCCAATAATACACCCTTCATCTATAACGGCAGTTGGATGTGCATAAAATGATAACTCCATAAAATGTGTCTATAATAAATAGATTATGCTCAAAAAAATACTAAATTACAATTATTTACGAAAGGGAAATATCCGCAGTCGTATTGCAGCTCGCTTCTTTAAAGTTTTGCTGGTTTTATAGGCATACCGATAGTTTTGGATATTGAAAAACCAACACCAACAATGTTCCATAAATCCGGAAATGGAGGAAAAGATAATACCAACAATATACCCTAATATGAGTGATAAAACAGCTAATAACCACAATGAAATATGTAGATTCCAAAAAAGAATCGTAAAAGCGGTAAGAACTATGCCTAAAATATAGTATGGGAGGTATTTCATAGGGGATAAATAAAATGGAACTGCATAGATATGCAAGTTTTTTATTAATTCCAAATTTCAAATAGTTGTTAAAGAAATATTAACATATAAAATAAAGCAGAAACTTAAGAAGATAGAGGGTATCAAAGCATTGACCACCAAACACTACGTTGAGCCCAAGAACCCCATTTCTTTATGCTATTCTGAATACTTTCATACATTTCATGCTGACTTACCTTTTTCCCTTTTTCGGGCACTTTAAAGTCTTCCTGTTTAGGTGGATTGGTTTCCACCTTAGTAGCTACCCAAGTGCTGTACAGCCGAGGGATGGCAATTTCTAAAATCATTCCGGGCAATCCGGCAAACATTTCAGGTCCACCACTGACCATAATATCATCTGTATAAAAAGCGACTACATAAACAGAGTCAAAAATTTTCCCGACTGCTTTTCTACATTTAAAATTGGCAATGGTTCGTACCTCATCCAAAATTTTCCATTCAATTTTCCGAATACTGTCTTGCACTAAAAACTTTTCTTCAAACACATTTTTTGAGGCTACAACTGAGTTTTTTTGAAAGTTGGTGAATACCAAATTGTCAGCAGCGGGAGTATTTCCAAACATCATTTTGTTGGGGTTTTCCCCTTCTCTTCCGGGTTTGTAGAGGCTATTGTTTCTATTAAAACTCAGGTCAAAATAACTATTCACAAACTTAGGAATTTGTGATTTCATCTTTTCAAACCAGCTTCCACCACTTTCGGCTGCCATGTCATCTAATTGGCGATGGATATTAACCTTTCGCTCAAATTCTATTTTACCTTGCGCGGTATATTGCGCCAAAACCATAGAAGGAATCCCAAGATAGAGTATTATCAGAAGTGCTTTTTTCATCGTTTTAATCTTTTATCTTGATACCAGTTTCTGAATTAGCAGTGGCTTTGGGTGCTTTAGTAAAATTCCATATTAAGGATAGCAGTCCGTAACGTTTAATGGTATTATAGTTTTGTTCGGTAACATTATTTCCGGTGGCAAATCGTTGAAATCCGATGTTTTGATTCAGGATATCATTGACATAAGCTCTTAACTCTAATTGATCGTTTTTAGCCAATTTCTTACTGAGGTAAGCATTCCATATCAACACATCATTATTGTTGTCAAACTGGGCTACCCGTTGACGCACATACCATCGTATATCTGTTCCGATTTCAAACTTAAGCGGTAGGGTTACGTTACCTTCTAAGCGATTTTCAAATGTCCAATAATTGGTAGGACCTGCATTGAGATTTGAGGTGTTTTGATTGTAGGTCAAGGTTGGGCGATAGTTAATATTACATACTTTTTCTTTGTCATAATCTACATCAATCGAAAAGGAATAGGAGTTGTTTTGATTATTGTTGGGCATTCCATTCAGGTAAGATTTCATTTCAGCAATATTTGCACTCAATCCAAATCCTGCGCGCATGTTGAGCTTTTTCAGTTCTTTTCCGTAGCCTGCATACAACCAACCGGAATAATTCCCGTTTACGTTGTCGTATCGAGAAATAATTTGCCCATTTGGATTAAAGGTTTGAGTTCGCACAATTGCATCATTGGTAAAAATGTAGCCGGCACCTGCATAACTATATGTTCCGGATAGAATTTTATAGTCATTATAATTCAATGTGATTCGGTGGTTAAATGCTTGTTTCAAATCCGGATTTCCAACTGTAAGGCGTGTGGGGTCTGAATTTTGCACATAGGGTTGAATTTGATCAATGGTTGGTTGCTGAGTAGATCCACTGTAATTAAACCGAGCTGACATTTGTTTTCCGGGTACACTATATCTAAAAGATGCTTGTGGAAAGAAGTTATTATAGCTTCGGTTAAAAGAATAATTTTTCTTGGCGGTCAGGTTATCCTGTTGAGAAAAATAGGTATTAGACATAGCTCCACCAAAGGAAAAGTTGAATTTCTTAAATACAAAACGAAGGTTGCTTCCGCCTGTGTTTATCAAATAGTTGAAATCGTAATTGGCACTGGTGCTATCATTAAGCAGATCATATTTTCCATCCATTTTATTTTTGTCGAAGGATAGTCGAGCGGAGGAATTGTTATTTAATCCTGCTTGATAGTTTATTTCTAAAAACACTGTTTTAGAAAGAGGTTCTGTATAAGTTAATTTGCTTGCTAATTGAAAAGTAGAGGCGTTTAATAATTTTTGTTGATCAATAATTTGTGTGCTGTCTGGATGCCTAAAATGTGTGGTTGAAAAAAGGTTTCCTGAGCCATTTTGTTCGCGATAGCCCTCATCTATATTGAACGAAAAAGTACGTCCTTTTTTTCTTAGTCTTTTTTGATATAAAATAGTTACATAGAGGGTTTTACCAGTAATATCATTAGCCATGTTTACTGTATTTTCATTGAGGGTATCTGCTATTAAGAAGTTAGTTTTATTACTGTTAGACCCTGTTTTCGTTTCAGAATAACTGCCATTTGCTATTACTTTCAGTTTTGATGTTGAATCAATGTTCCATTCATATAGCAGATCAGCACGATTTCTTTGTCCAAAATTGTAGCTGTTTGACCGTTGATCCTGATACAGTTTTGTGTTGTTGAGAGATGTTTCCGAAAGGGTATTTCCAATGGTTTCAATATTTTGTTTGGCAAACCGGTAGTTGCTACTTAGGTGATGTTTATTTTCTAGCCATTTATTGGAATAATGAAGTCCTCCTGTCCAGGCAGAAGGCAAACCTTGTCCATTAAAATTTCCATTCCAAGAGGTCAGGTTGTCATCATCACTATTATTGATTGAAGAGGCATTGAAACCATCGTCGTTAAACTCCATATTGTTTCCGCCGCCAAATTTATCGCGATCTTCCCAACCAAGCCCCATTTTGCCTGTATTGGCAACTATGGCAAAGGCACTTATTTTTCTTTTGCCTTTAAAAGCATTGATCATGCCTTGGTTTTGATAATAACCATCCGTACCTCCACCAGCTTCTATCTTTCCAAAATAGCCTTTCTTCATGTTATCTTTTAATTGAAGGTTGATAGTCTTTTCTCGAGAGCCATCATCAATGCCAGTAAACTGAGCTTGATCGCTTTTTTTATCAAAAACCTGAACTTTTTCTACTGTTTTAGCTTGTAGGCTTCTGGTAACCACAGCCGGATCATCGGTAAAAAACTCTTCCCCATCTACCATTATTTTTTGCACTTTTTCACCTTGCGCTGTTACTTGCCCATCTTTGTTGACCTGTATTCCGGGTAGTTTTTTCAGCAACTCTTCTACGGTTGCTCCTTCTCTGACAGCAAAACTATCTGCCATATATTCTGTTGTATCACCCTTTATTTTTATTGCGCCGTATTGTTGCTTCAATACAAATTCGTTCAGCAAATGGCTTTTTGAAATCATGGGAATCATTCCAAAATCAGTAATAAGTTGCTTTTCTTTTACTATGACGATATCTACATAATCGGCAAAACCGGGAAATGTTGCCATAAGTAGGTATTTACCGGGTTTGCGAACACTGATTTGAAATTGTCCATCTTCTTTAGTTCTTGTATAAGATTCTAATATTGAATCTGTCGCTCTAATAATAATTACAGATGCAAACTGTAGTCTTCGATTGTTTAACGTATCCGATACATAACCTTTAAGGTTAAAGGTTTGTGCATGAATAGATGAAATAAATACAATAAGGCAGATTATCGCCAAGTGTATGCGAAGTTTCATTAGGATATTTTAGTGGTATGAGCGTTTTGGGTACGTTTATTTCATTTATACAACCTGATTTATGGACTATATACTAATCATAAAAGACTGTTGGCAACTAACAAATGTTGGCAAATTCCGGTTTGAATAAACAAGATAAGTTGTTAAATTTTTATTTATAGAAAATACTGCATGAAAATAATATTACATTTTGTCTCTAAATAATTTGCGAAATTCTCCTTCATTATATTTTTTTTGACATATAATCATACAGATCGGAAGCAATCAAGTGTTAGATTTTAGCGAGGGATGGAAAACGTCAGACCAAGCAAGGCATAGAATCCTGAGGCATTGCTACGAGGGCCATCTATGTTAGCGTCTTGAATTTGCCATTTCTTACCTGCTAATCCTATTCGATATCCGGCTCTGGCAGTAAGCATTAATTGATGCCTTTTAGTGAGTGCAAAATCATAGGAAAGTCGCGGATTGATATACCATAGGTATTGGTTGGTATAACGCTTTTCGGTAGCAGGAAATACTAAAGATTGATTGAAGTTATTTGCGATAGATGGATATTCTAATTTCAGTTCGTTCATTGACCAACCAAACCCTAATGAAGGATAAAATTGATGCCGATCTTTATTCACAACAGTATAGTTTATGTTGACATCAAAATAGGTTTGCGTAAATCGTAAATCAACTGCATGGTAAGAAGATTTAGTTCTGGCAGAAGCAAACGATAAATCTACAAACAGAGGATCAGTATCGCTATTGAGAAGAACAGTAAAAGAAGGGATAGCCGCATTAGTAGAGATATTGGGTAATCCTGCTGAGGTTAGAGCAGTATTTGTTTCATCAACTTTCAATGTTGAAATACCGCCCATAATTGAGATGCCACTAAAAAGTCCAAAGGAGCGTGTTTGGGCGATAGATAAGGTTGTAAGACAAGTCAGACAAAGCGTTGAGAGTAAAAATTTCATTTGGGCGATTTTATTCAAAATTCCATAAAAAAAAGCGACCAAAAAATTATTTTACAATTTTTGGTCGCTCTGAAAAAACATGTTCACTAAATCACTTCACAACTAACTTGCGAATTTGACGTTCGTTGTCTGCATTGAGTTCTACCATATATATACCCTGAGCTAAATGGGCAATATTGAAGTTTTCACTAAACTTGGTACCTGGCTTACTGATGTTGCGTTTCATCAACTGTTGACCAGTAATATTGGTAACGGTAATAGTAGCTTTTTCGACAGCTTTTTTCGTTTCGAAGCTAACAGTAAAGTTTCCTTCTGTTGGGTTTGGATATACATATAAGTCTGCAATATTTCCAATATTTTTCACACTGGTTGGCCAGTACGGATTAGACTTATCATGGAACATTACTATATAATCCTCTGTTTCTCCAGATGTGTAAGGTCCACAAGCACTATCTGAAGGAGCATTAGGTCCGGTATTATTATTCAAAATTAGGCGCATACCGGTCAACACTCCGGGGATGGCATAATGTGGAATAGTGATACTATCAATGATTGTAAAATAAGTCGCAGTGGTAAAACCCGTCCAAATATGTTCATTGTAAACCGTATTGGAAATATCATACTTCAAGTTATTGTTCAAATCCATAAACAATGTGACCTTTGCATCACCATGAAATCCTGTACGAAGTGTATGAAATACCATTATTTGATAGGTGCTATCGAGCCATAAATGTAGCGTATCCAATTTAGTATAATCCGTACGTGAATTAATAGCCAATGGGTTTAATAAATGTGGGCCTTGAGCCGGTATATTGATTCCACGTCCAGAAGAACCCGTAATAGAAAACCCGCCTATATCACTTGTATCATTATTACCACCATTTGCTAAGCTGTAGCAATAGCAAGAGATAGGAGAATTCATACTTACCAGCAACACATTTGAATAAGTCGTATCTCCAGTCATTGTACAAACCATTCTTACTCTATACCAAGTAGCTGCAGTAACCAAATGGTTTGCCGTATCTCGGTTTTGTGTTCCTGCAATATCAGCCCAACTATTGCTATCTGGACTATACTGCCATATATATTGCAATCCATAGCGCAAAACATCGTGCGTTGTATCCATGAGAGTCACGGTATATCCGGCACAAACAGAACTGTCGCTTGCACTAACTGTTCCAGCATTGGCAGGTCCGGTACAAGGGTGATTACGTATTTCCACCAAATAATCTTCCGTTTCTCCTGAACCAAAGTTTCCACAAGGAAGTGTGTTACCATTTATTCCTTGTTCCATGGTAATTCGCATTCCCGTAATGCCTGTCATAGTCGAAGGTGGAATTATAAATACTGTATCAGCTACTTGTGGAGGAAGCGAGGTGTTAATGGAATTTTTCACCATAAAACGTTCATTGGCATCAAAAGCACCATTTTGGTTTGTATCAATCCAAACGCTTACTGTAGTTCCAGGCGCAACAAAGTTTCCGGAATTTATTTGTGTTATTGTTAAGGCATAAGTAGAGTCATGATAAAGCGGTGTAGGTTGCAATGTTGATGGTGGATTGCGGAAGTTGCTATAAGTTTGATTGGCACCCGGATTGTTATTTTGCGGGTTGGCAGATCCATTATTCAAGACATTGATGCCAACAGGCATTCTTCTGATACGCACATTACCAATATTAGCTCCTCCAATTGTTGAGGCTCCTGAAGTGCAATAGCAATAGTAAAAATTAGCCGCATATATTCGACGTGCTGCAGTATCTGCTTGATTAGAATAATTACACTTTACAATTGCACGAAAATACATGTGTTGTGATATTGAAGTGTTTATCCAAGTATTGTTGCCGCTTCCAGCAACAGTAGTCCAATTGATACTATCAACAGAATTTTGCCACGTGATTGTTAATCCACCGGTATTACTTACCCCCAACAAATTAAGTGTAAATCCAGTTCCAGCACATGGGTTGGCAAATGAAATGTTACCGGCTGTCGGCTTACTTGTACAAGGTGGTGTAACCGTTACACTGTCTATACCTATATCTGATTGTCCGCCAAGATCACCCGATCCTTGAAAACGAACTACACAAGTAGCCGTGTTACAAGGCGATTGGACTATATATTGAGTCCAGCCATTATTCAGTGTAAATCCTCCAATTTTTGTAAAGTTTGCACCGGCATCGCTCGATGAAAACACTTCAAGTGAATCATTACCTGTTGTATTTATATAATAAAACTTGACTTCTTTATTGCCTGGCACACTTAAGCCGTTATATAATAAATCAAGCGTTCCTTTTTGATTCATTTGACTACCCGCCGAATGAAAACGAGCCGAATAGTTGTTTCCTGATCCGGTAGCAGGTCCGGCTGTAGGAGAATAGGCACCGATGGCTGTACTCATTGGCCAAATAGATGCTATTCCTTGGTCATTTCTTCTCCATGAATTATTGCTGGTAAATGGATTTACAGCCCAATTTACGGTTCCATTAGAAGAAAGTGGTGCATCATTGGAAGAGCAACGACTTGTCCAATTTTCAAAGCTTTGACGATATGGAATGCTTGCATATACTGGTTTGGGGCTGCTCATAGTAACTACTAAACTATCAGAATAAACAACCGTTCCTGTAGCACCACATTTCACAGCTAATCTATACCAAACCGTATCATAAATAGGCGGAGTTCTGAAAAACAATCCATTAGAACCATAACCACCATTAACAGGAACCCAGTTTACGGCATTCGTATTTTGCTGCCATTGATAAACTAAATTTCCTGCCATAGTTCCTCCTAAGGTTGTTAGCATTAAGCTTTGACCAGCACATACCGCTACTGTATTTCCCGGAACTGGAGAGGCAATATTTGCAATACCATTTCCTGTTACTTTCAACCTACCTGCAGTTGGAGCACCGGAACAAGGTGCAGCAATAAAAACACTATCTATACCAATGTCAGAGTTATCAGTTGCATATTTTGTGCCTTGGAAGCGGATTATAGTTTGTGCTGAATTACTGACAATTGGAATCATTCGTTTAGTAAACCACTGTGCTGTATCAAAAGTGCCTAACAAACTCCACGTACTGCCCGCATTGGTGGACATCCATACTTTCAATGTATCATTGACATTAAAATTAGGTGCTGTATTTAAAGGGTTGGTAGTAGTACCACCTTGATTTATATAATAAAAATAAAGTGCTTTATTTCCAGTAACAGAAGCATTACTCATGTCCATATACAAATCCATATTACTGGATAACCCGGGGAGAAAGGTAGGCGATGCAGAGTGTAGTCTGGCACTACGGCGTGAACCACCTGGAAACTGAACGCCATAAGGGTAAGTAACTAAATTGGCAGAGAAGGCACCTGTATTGGCATTTGTCCATCCAGAATTGGTAGGCGTTGTGAGAAAAGTTGGTGTAGCCATGTTTCCCGTTGTATCAATTCTCCAAGTATTATATCCAGAGGAAGGCGTTGTTGACCAATTGTTCAATATTCCACCATCATTCGGCATATTATTAGCAAGTGGAGAGGCTAAACAAGCACTGGTTTTCCAAGCATTGTCAAAGCTCATTAAATACCCAGAAGCTGCTAAAGGGGTATAATCAGGCGAAACGTTGACTTGAATGGTATTGTTGCTAATAGCCCAAAGGCTGCTGGCAACACAAGTATCAATTACTCTAAAAGTTGCACTTTGAACACCATTGTAAACATAAGCCGGCCCATTGGCTCCGGCAATATTTACCCAACTACTACCTGTATTCATTTGCCATTGATAACGATGTCCGGTATCTACTGCGGCCGAGGTGGCACCCATATAAGCAGAAAAACCCGGGCAAAGTGTAAGTGATGCCGCCAAAGGAGCTGGTCCGGCTGTTTGGGGGCCTAATTCTATACCACCTACTATATCTGTATTGGGTGTACCTGAACAGTTGCCGCGCCGAATAACTTGAATTTCTCTGAAATCAGGACCTTGAGTGCCGGATTGTGCACCGGATATTCTAACCTTATCTTGGCTTGCGGTAGGATTAATCGGAATTCGTCCACCGGCATTTAAGTGATTGTGTGTTAAGCAACCCACAATTTCGATAGAATCAGCAACCTGAAAGGAAAGATCCGTATAAAATTTACTAACAATTCCATGATAACGGATCGCCACTGTATCCCAAGTGCCTAACACACCATCATAGTGCATGATGACACAATTAGTCATTGGTCGAGAGTTTTTGTAAAACACTATTTTATCTATTCCGCCACCTGCTGAAACTGCAGCCGCAAAAGGCCAAGTAACATCAATATATCCCATATTCGGAATGAAGGTGAAACAATCATTTGGTCCATAGTTTGAAGCTGCCGGATTCGGGCTGTTTAAACATTGTGCTATATACGGCGGAATGATGCCATTGTTGTAATGATATTCACCATAGTTGTAGGCCCAAGTTGTAGGCCCAAGTTGTGGTCCACCAGTACCTACTACACCTGTTCCTCCGTGTGTAAAAACGCCACCATTTGCGGATAATCCCCAGTTTGTTTGAGCCTGCGCGTGACCCCGTCCAAGACACATCAATGTCAGAACAAACACAGCCGACAAGAGCATTTTTGGCGTAAACGTATTTTTCATAATTTTCGCTTTATTCCGAACTCAAAATTTTAACTAAATAAAGACACAACTTTCTACTCAGAAAGTTGGGCTATAAATATAGTAACTTTCATGGCACGCAAAGAATATCTAAAGAAAATTTTTAGTACTGCCAATTCATTTACTGCCAATTCTATCTTTAATCAACAAGATCTGTTTGATCTATCACATATAAAGGGCGATCACGGACATTATTTATGATTCGGCTGATATACTCGCCAATCATCCCCAAACAAAGCAATTGAACCCCTCCTATAAAAGTGATGCTGACAATTGTAGATGCCCACCCCGGTAAAACTTGGTTATGATCAAAAATGAAGACATAAAGGGCATACATCAAGATTAAAAATGAAAGTCCACAAACTATAAAACCAAAACCGGTTGCTAATTTCAAGGGAGAGTCAGAAAAAGCTGTAATGCCATTAAATGCCAATCGAAGCATTTTCTTAAAGGGATAATTGGTCTTACCAAACTTTCGTTCATCGCGCTCAAACATCACATACGTGCTTTTGAATCCAAGCCATGCAATTTGCCCACGAATGTATTTATCGTATTCCTTCATCTGGCGTAAATAATCTAACACATCCCTTGTAATCAATCTAAAATCTCCAACATCAAGTGGAATTTCAAAGGAGACTAATCTTGCCATTAAACGATAAAATACTTTTGCAGTAGCTAATTTAAAGAGGCTTTCGCCCTTCCGTTTTGAACGTTTTGCATAGACTACCTTGAATCCGTTTTGGTATTCATGATACATGTCAACAATCAGCTCGGGTGGGTCTTGCAAATCCCCATCAATTGTTACTATGGCTGCACCTTTAGCTCGATCCATGCCGGCTGTTATGGCTATTTGGTGTCCAAAATTTCGAGAAAAGCTGATAAAATGTGTTCGCTCATCTTTTTCACATACCGACTTCAATTTCATTAGTGAAGTGTCGCGACTTCCATCATTTACAAAAATAATTTCAAATTGCTCAGTTACTTTGACAGCAGCTTCTACCAAACGCTTATGCAATTCGTCAATGATTAGTTCTTCATTGAAAACCGGCACTACGATGGATAATTCTATTTCAGGAGTTGGCGCATTCATGTCAACAAATTGGTTTGCAAAACAAACAAATTTATGGTGCAAGAAAGAAGGTTTTTAGTACCCCGACGAATAGCGTTGTAATTTTCAACGAATAGTCATCCAAATTCTCTAATGGCAAGCTTCTAATTCTGATCATTTCATCTCCTCATCGCTCAGCCAACTTTTGTAGTAGTCCTTTACATCTATTTTTAAGGCTTCTTCCGTTATCATCACAGACTCAAATGGATCAATCATTACAGCTATTTCTTGCGTTTCCTTTTTACCAATACTACGTTCGATAGCTCCGGGATGTGGCCCATGAGGGAGTCCGCCGGGGTGCATGGTTAGTTGGCCTTTCTCAATATTATTACGGCTCATGAAATCACCATCTACATAATAAAGAATTTCGTCGCTGTCTATATTACTATGATGATAGGGTGCCGGAATAGCTTGCGGATGATAGTCATACATTCTTGGCACGAATGAACACACAACAAAGCCCATATTTTCAAAGGTTTGATGAATAGGCGGCGGAAGGTGAATGCGCCCTGTAATAGGCTCGAAATTGAAAATAGAAAAAACGTAGGGATAATGATAGCCATCCCACCCGACAACATCGAAGGGATGATAGATGTAGGTGTAGGGATATATCATTCCTTTCTTCTTGATCAGGATATCAAAATTACCTTTCTGGTCAAAGGTTTCTAAGTTTTGAGGTCGCTTCATATCTCTTTCACAAAAGGGGGAATGTTCAAGCATTTGTCCAAACTCATTTCTGTATCGCTTGGGAGTAAAAATGGGATGGAAGGCTTCTATGAATAACAGTCGGTTATCGGGAGAATCAAATTCAATTTTGTAAACTGTGCCTCGAGGAATGATGATATAATCGCCATATTGAAACTTCAATTGTCCATACATAGTGTAAACAGTTCCACTTCCCTGATGTACAAACAGCATTTCATCAGCATCTGCATTTTTAAAAAAGTAGGGCGTACTTTTCATTGGTGCTGCTAAACCAATATTCATGGAGCTATTGACAAAAAGCACTTTTCGGCTCTCTACATAATCTTCAGTTGCCGGAATATCAAAACCCTTAAAACTCATAGCATCCAAGCTTTCATGTAAGGCAATTTTTGGCTTTACGGAATAGGGTTTTTCTTTTTGTCTAACACAAGTTGGCGGGTGTAAATGATAGACTAATGAAGAAAGTGAGCTGAAACCTTGTGTACCAACCAGCTCTTCTTGATATATTTTTCCGTTTGGCTGACGAAATACAATGTGGCGTTTTTCGGGAATTGTTCCCAAAGAATGATAGAAAGGCATCTGTTATTTTTTTGAAACAATAGTAGTCTATTGCATACCCTTGTCGGGTGATTAATGTCAACGAAAAAAATGACAAGGCTCACCCAACATTAATCCGCATCTTCATTTGCCTAATGCAAAATAAAGATTGATGTAAGCCACAAAATCAACATCAGCTATTCGTCACTATTATTGGAGGATGTTAAACGATCTAAATGATAGGTTCGAGTAAAGTTGCACCATCTGCATTTCTCATCATTGCAACCTTGATCAAATTCATGGTTCATGATAGCGGCATATACATTTTGAATTTGCTGCGTAACGGTGGTAGTATCTGCATTTGTAATCGGAATTGTTTTTCTTACAAATTCGTTTTGATCATCCATTTCTAAGAAGTCAAAAACACCATAGGTCATTTTCCAGTTTCGCGCTGGAGGGTATTGCTGAAGCAACAAACTGTAAAACACCATTTGCCGCCAATAATCGCCGCCATTGGGATGTATTTCATTCGGTGGATAAAACTTTTTGACCGAATATGCCACATTCCCTGTCTTATAGTCAACCACCACACAATCTGACCCATCAAATTCAATTTTATCAATTTTACCTTTGATAGGCACACCGGCAATTGCAGTTTCGGCAATATTATATTCTGTCAAAACAGCTTTAGAAAATTCGTTAAAATACCGATTATAGTAGGCTTTCAAAGCCTTATATCCGCGTTCCAAGGATCGCTCAAATTGTATAGTAGTAAATGAGCTTTCTTCTTTGTAGAGTTTATATTTAAAAAAAGCGCAAAAATCTTCCACAGATGGAAATTCCTTGTTGGTATCAACCATCATTTTTTTAAAGAGTTGTTCTAATGCATAGTGCATGGCAATTCCAAAAGATAAAGCATCCGACTTGGCTTCAGGCACACGTAAAATATGATCGTAGTAAAATGATACCGGGCATCTTAAATATAGATTGAGTGTAGAAGCACTGAGTGCAAAATTTTCAAGCCTTTGCTCTATCAATGACCGCTTGGGCATAATCAAGTTCATCGGTGGCTCGGATGCCAAAGTTTGGGCTATATATTGGGTGATATTTTCATCATTTAGTCCTAAATTTTCAAACTGACTTGTGTCCGCAATTTCCTGAATAAAAAGGCTTGCCTCAAGTGCTTTCCCTTTATTGTCATTTAAGGCATAAGAAACAGACAAGCTTGTTTTAGCTCTTGTCATAGCCACATAAAATAGTCTTCGAGCAACCTCTTCTTTATTCTGATCTTCTTTATCAGTTTGTAATGCTTTTGTGATGGTATCTGGCAATATAAATTTTTTTCCAAAACTTGATTTTTTTTCCCAAATTTTGGAATTAGCACCTACTAAAAATACATGTTCAAATTCATGCCCCTTCGCACTATGGGCTGTATAAAAACGAACACCATCTGTTTGTCGTACTACTTTCTGAATAGGGATTTCAAGGTTTTGTTCCTTCATCTGAACTATCATTTCTAAAAATGAGGAAAGCTTCAAGGAACGATGTTTTGTAGTTTCTTCTTTTACAAAATCAAATAGTGTTCGCAGCACTTGAATATCCCATACACTGCTTTCACCTTGAAGGACAGAAGCAGTCAATCCGCTATCATAACAAATAGCTTCTAGCAACATGGGCAATTTCAAAACACTGGATTGGCTAATCCAATTCTCAATCAATTTTCCCGCCTTATGTAATGCTTTTGGTGCAGATAAATCAAGCGTTTCCAGCAATAAAGCATCTAACAAAAGGTATCTCCAATATTTATGTTTTTTATCTTTTTTTTGCAAGTAAAAGCAAAGGGTTGCTAAGTCAATAGCCGGAATATCCCAAAACGGAGCATGCAATATTTGAAACAATAAACTTTCACTACTAAAGGGATTGGTGATTTCATTTTGGATGTAAGTAAAAATAGCAAGAATCTGTTCCACTAAGGGCAATTCCAAAATGTTGACCGGTCGTTTAACCCAATATGGAATATTTTTTCTCTCGAGCGATGCTATGATGTTTGCAGCTTGTTTATGTTGGGCATACAGTACGGCAATATCACTGAGTTTTTCTCCTTGTTTGTATAATTCTTCAATGCGGCACACAATATCAGCTTCTTCGTGTAAGGTGTTGTAATATGCGCGGATAAAGGGTTTTGGGAAATTGCCTGTTTGAAATCTTTCATTCGCTGAAACAATATTCTTATCTAATTTCAGATCAGTCAGTTTGGTAATTAGTCTTTGTTGATTGTTTTCAATAGTAGCTAAAGAAGCATCTAGAATAAGCTGAGTAGAGCGGTAATTTTCTTTTAAAACAATGACTTTGATGGTTTCTTCATAGCGTTTATATAAGTCAACTATGTTTTGTAAACGAGCTCCTTGAAATTCAAAAATAGATTGATCGTCATCGCCTACTACAAATAAATTAGGGCTGTCCCAATAATTTGCAAGCAACATCAACAAGTCGTTTTGGGATCCGCTTGTATCTTGAAATTCATCGGTAAGAATATATTGAAATCGTTCTTGTTGTTGTTGTAAAAATTCAGGTTTTTCTTTAAAAGCACGCACTACCCAAAGTACCATATCATTAAAATCGTAGCGGCCGGATTCTTGCATTTTTTTATCATATTCTGCAAAAAGTAGGGAGGCTGCTCGGGTTTGCTCCATTTGATCTGTTATCTTTTTTATACTAACGGTTTTGGGGTCGCCCTTTTTGAAATTTTTTCCGTTACGTTGATATTGAAATTGTGGTAAATCAGGAAGACTTTTTAGGTAAACATCTATTGCTATTTCTATCAGCTTGATACTCCAGTTTTCCGACTTAATTAAATCGAACAATTTGATCAAAGGTTTTACATCGCTAAACAAACCTCCCTTTACCTTCCTTAATAAATGTCCTTCCGGCAAGGCTTTCAGAATATCATATACAAAATCAATTTTTTCTAAATCAGAAATAGATTCTAATTCTTGTTTTCCAAAATATTCGGCATTAGAAATAATAATGTTGTTACAAAATGCATGAAAAGTATAGATGTGTACGCGCATTGCATCAATACCAATGATTTGAAGTAGCCTGTTTCGCATGGCTACTGTTCCTTCGTCGGTGAAGGTGAGGCAAAGTATTTCGTAAGGCTTTACTTGGACATCACTACGCAGCAAGTTGGCAATGCGCATAGCAAGCACTTCTGTTTTTCCGGTACCCGGTCCGGCAATCACCATGACGGGACCATCAATGGTGTCAACTGCTTCTTTTTGTTGAGGGTTCAGTTTATTATATCGTGTCTGAAAAAGGCGTTCATTCTGTGTCATACAATATTGGATGGAAGAACGCTAAAGTTAAGGAGCTTTTTTATGGATGTTCCTCAACTATTTTCCATACCCATTTTCACTTTGAGTTTAAAGAGCCATTTCCCGAATCTGCTTTCTAATAGGTAGTACAAGAACGTTTGGCGAATAGCCCAAACTCGCTGTGGTAAAGAGTTTCCGAAATATTTTCTATATGCTGCATAGCTTTCGTACATAGCATCCAGATATTTTTCTGAGCTAATACCGTGTGGGTCAAAACGAACTAAGGGATATTCAATAAACCCATTTTTTTCATTAGCAATTCGACATAAAAAATCATAGTCCATCGCCATTTTCAATGTCAAATCAAACAAGCCATGTTTTTGATATAAACTTCGCTTTACAAACATGGTAGGGTGCAGAGTTCCCCTCATTCCTCTATATAGTTTGCTTTTGTCAAAAGGCTTACCGATGCCCACCCACAAGCCGCCCCGCAACATGTGCAGTTTTCCATGGCACCACATTAATGAATCATCCTGGTGAAAAAAATCAATAACCTTTTCTAATACGGTTTTGTCAAATAAAGTATCGCCGCTATTCAACAACTGAGTTATTGTTCCCGTGCTTTGTTCAATTCCTTTATTAAAGGCATCTGCAATACCGTGATCCCGCTCACAAATCCATTTCCTATAATTGGGTTGTGCATGAGACTCTAACCATGTCTTTATTTCCTGATTACTCGACCCGTCAACAATCCAATGTTCAGTTGGCAATTTTGTCTGCATGTCAACACTGGCGCAAGTCTCTTTTAATTCGCCAAGGTTGTTGAAGCAAATAGTAATGACTGAAAGGGTCATGATTGAAAAATGCTGTTGCACAATTCATTCTTTACAAAAATGGCATCGCCATACAATGGCGCACCGGTTATTTTTGATAACGATTGATCAGCAAAACCAATAAAACGGAAGCCGGCTTGGATAAAATAATTATACACATCTCCAAATAGCCATTGCCCTTCATAAAGTGGGGCAAATGAAGTTTCGCAGATAATGGCAGACGCTTGTGCAATCACCTTTCTGCCTCCTGCCAACACTTTCTCTTCATATCCCTGCACATCAATTTTTATCAATATTCCCGACTCTAACTGTTTACCTTCAAACACATCATCAAGCCTACGAAGTGTAATCCGTTCTTGTTTTGTGTATGCAGATTCAGGATATAGTCGTTTGTGCAAATCTTTCATGCCTAAAATGGACGAGCTTACCAAATTATCGCTTACGTTAATGACCGATTCGCCGTTCATATCACTGAGTCCGCAATGATGAGCGGTTACATTCATTCCCTTTGTGTTGGCTAAAAGGTTCTGATAGCAAGAAGCGATGGGCTCAAAAGCATAGATTTTTTTTCCGGGTAAGGTTTTGTTAATAGTATGGATAAACTGTCCTTCATTAGAGCCAATATCAAGGATCGTTTGGATATTCAGTTTGTGTAACCAATTTCCTACTTTTACCGTTGTCAGGCTGTCTTGCAGTTTTACAATTTCGTAACCAAATCCATTTAGAAATTTTCGGATTGGCAGCGTAACCATTTTTAGCATTCGTGGCGCGTTAAGCCGCAAATCTAACTAAGAAAATATAGCTACAAAACACAAACCTTAGAATATACCGACCTTAGATGAATGCTGAATTTCCACGCATTACCGTTGTAACGCCTTCCTACAACCAAGCTGAATTTTTAGAGCAAACTATCCTTTCCGTGCTGGGGCAGCAATATCCCAACCTGGAATATATCGTAATGGATGGTGGCAGCAAGGATGGCAGTGTGGACATTATCAAGAAATATGAAAGTCAGATAAGTTTTTGGCGAAGCCAACCTGATGGCGGACAAGCACAAGCAATCAACGATGGTTTTGCACAAGCAACCGGAGATATTCTCTGCTGGCTCAATTCAGACGATATGTTTATACCGGGTGTCTTACACAAAATAGCTCAATTTTTCTCCAATCCTTCTGAACCTTTAATTGTGTTTGGAAATTGTATTCATTTTCATGAGGGAAACACCAAACTTCGCGGGAGTAATGTGGTGAAACGTGCCGTAGATCTTGATTTGAGCCTATGTGACTATATCATTCAACCTTCATCGTTTTGGAGCAAAGCAGTGTGGAATCAGATAGGCCCCTTAGATGCAAGCCTTCACTTCACTTTTGACTGGGATTGGTTTATAAAGGTCGAAAAAGCCGGAATTCGTTTTCAAACTATTGCAGCCTATCTTTCGCTCTATCGCATTCATGATAGCCACAAAAGCGGTACCGGTGGCGACAAGCGCGCACATGAATTAGGTGCTATCTACCTAAAAAACCACGGTACACAAACAGAAAAAGCCTTTCTAAAATGGCATCGCATAGCAACCCAAAAGCCTTTGTTGCAAAAAATCATCTACAACTTCGACCATAAAAAAATTCACTTTCTCAGTCACATAGTTCATCTTACTTTATTCAAGTCAATTTCTTTTCGCACTTATCAGCACATTATTAAAATGTAGTTGATGGATGTTTTTAATTGAATAAAAATCAAGGTGAATTGCATAGAAAAAGTATATTCATCCCAAATGTTTACAATGCCTTTAAAACTAATGCCGGACATAGTTTTCGAGGGTTTGTCCAATTATTTTGTCCATTCACTGCTAAAAGCTAAAAATGAATATTGAAGGCATTATAGAAAAGCAAAAAGACTTCTTTCATTCAAACCAAACTAAAGACATTAGATATAGAACCCAGCAATTAAAAAAGCTCCGACAGCTATTGAAAGAAAATGAAGTGAAGCTTTATCAAGCTATCTATACCGATTTTGGAAAATCAATGTTTGATACGTTTATGACTGAGCTTTCATTAGTCTATCATGAAATAAACGAAGCCATAAAAAACTTAAAAAAATGGAGCAAACCTAAAAGAGCAGCATCAGGGCTCTTTCTTTTTCCAGGCAAGAGCTATATCATACCCGAGCCATTAGGAACTACTTTAATAATTGGCGCGTGGAATTATCCCTTTCAGCTCACCCTTATTCCTGCAATAAGTGCCTTGGCTGCTGGCAACACCGTTTTACTGAAGCCGAGTGAAATTGCCATTGATTCTTCTAAAATTCTGTCCCATATCATAAACTTGAATTTTCCGAGTGAATATTTTTATGTGGTTGAAGGCGGTGTAGAAGAAACAACAACACTCTTAAACTACCGATTTGATAAAATTTTTTTTACGGGTAGTAGTCAAGTGGGCAAAATAATTTATGAAGCTGCAGCCAAACATCTAACTCCGGTAACGCTGGAATTAGGTGGCAAAAGCCCCACTTTTGTTTTTGCCGATACGGATATCAAAATGACTGCTAAACGCCTTGTATGGGCAAAATTTTTGAATGCAGGGCAAACTTGTGTGGCACCTGACTATGTATTAGTAGAAAGCTCGATAGAGCAATCGTTTTTACAGGCTATGAAGCATGAACTTGAAATGCGCTTCAAAGCAAATGCACTTACTGAAAACTACACTCGGATCATAAACACAAGAAATTTTGATCGTCTGTTAAACCTTATTGACCAAAGTCAAATTTTTACCGGAGGCATTACTAATAGAGATGAAAGGTATATCAGCCCTACGATTTTACACCGTGTTTCCTTTTCGGATAACATCATGAAAAATGAAATTTTCGGACCGCTTCTACCAGTTATTCCCTTTACAAATCTTGATGATACTATTGCAAAAGTAAAAGCAAAACCTAAGCCGTTAGCCTGCTATATTTTTTCAAAAGACAGAAAGAAAATAATTCAAATTTTGACTGAAATTTCTTTTGGAGGGGGTTCTGTAAATGATAGTGTTATGCACCTTGCAAATACTAAACTTCCTTTTGGTGGAGTCGGCATGAGCGGGATTGGCAGTTATCATGGGCAGGCAGGATTTAATTCCTTTTCTCACCATAAAAGCATTTATGAAAAACCCTTTTGGTTTGAACTCAAACTTAAATACGCACCCTACACGAAACGAAAGTTGAGCCTAATGAAATGGCTGTTAAAATAAATGATTCGCCTAAATGAAATTCTGCGAATGAAACAAGCACGATTATGATACTTTCTTAACGACAAAAGATTGTGCAGTACAAATAAAAACACCTGTTCAGCAATAATCCAAACAGGTGTTTGTTTAAAATAATTGGAAACGATAATTGTTGATAGCTTTGCAAATTAGCTTATGCAAAAGGGAGCTTTGCAATACGAGCTTTCACTTGTTTATCACGAATAATGATGAATATTTCATTGCCTTCCAAAGCTAAATCTTTACGTACATAAGCCATTCCAATTGCCTTGTTGAGGCTGGGTGCTTGCGTGCCGGATGTAACATAACCAATTTCTTCGCCATTAGCATTTTGAATTTTATAGCCATGACGAGGAATACCTTTATCAATCATTTCGATGCCGACCAGCTTTCGGCTAACTCCTTCAGATTTTTGTTTTTCAAGAATTTCTTTAGCAGTAAAGTCTTTAGTGAATTTGGTAATCCAACCTAAACCTGCTTCTAATGGTGAGGTTGTATCATCTATATCATTTCCATACAGACAAAATCCCATTTCCAAACGAAGGGTATCGCGTGCACCCAATCCTATAGGTTTTACGCCATTGGGAGTGCCCACTCGAAAGATTTCATTCCAAATTTTTTCTGCATGATCATCCTTATCTTCAAAATATATTTCTACGCCACCAGATCCGGTATAGCCGGTTGCACTCACCACTACATCAAGCACGCCGGCAAAAGTTCCTTTCACAAACGTGTAGTATTTCAAATTAGTAATGTCCATCTCTGTAAGCTGTTGCATATACTCCACAGCTTTAGGTCCTTGCACAGCTAAGAGTCCAATATGGTCAGAAATGTTTTCCATATACACGCTATCTGTATTTCGCTCACTTATCCAGTTCCAGTCTTTTTCAATGTTAGAAGCGTTTACAACTAACATATACTCATCATTTTCCTGAAGGCAATAAATAATGAGATCATCCACTATTCCGCCATTTTCATTAGGCAAACAAGAATATTGAGCCTTTCCTGCTACTAATTTAGAAGCATCATTGCTACAAACACGCTGAATCAGATCTAATGCTTTCGGTCCTTTCAGAAAAAACTCACCCATGTGGCTCACATCGAACACGCCTGCATTTTGGCGAACCGTTTGGTGTTCTTCATTGATGCCACTATAAGAAATTGGCATATTATAGCCTGCAAATGAAGCCATTTTGGCTCCCAAAGCTATGTGCTGTTGTGTGAATGGAGTGTTTTTCATCGCACGCAAAATTAAGCAGTTAGTGTAAATTAAAGAATGATTGTTTACATCTCCTTCCTCTATTGCAGAACATCGAAATTAAATGTCCCAATTCTTCACATTATGCTTTGTGTTTTGCTATTGATTCCTTTTTGTTCATTTCTTTTAAAACAAACTATTAGCCAATTTATCTACGTCTAAATGTTTAGATAAAGTTTTGCTTACTTTTAATGTCAAGAGGAATTGTCGTATGAAAAAAATACTTACGCTCGTTACAGCATTATTGTTGTTTTTTTCAGCCAAAGCACAGCTACTACCACCCAATCAACCCGAACAAGATGCCTGCAATGCTTTGGTGCTTTGTGGAAATACTTTTACCTCTTCATTTAGCTATCAGGGTCAGGGGTTGGTGAACGACTTGACTAACTGCATGTGCGATTCTTTAGGTATCAGTGCGGCTGAGCTTAATTCTGTATGGCTTCGTTTAAATGTAAACACCGGAGGAACCATTGTATTCACGCTCACACCGATTAGCCCTCAAGACGATTATGATTTTGCCGTAATCAATATTACCGGCAAGAGTTGTAGCAATTTTTCTCCCAGCGATGTTGTGCGATGTAATTTCAACAACAACAATCCGGGCAGCAATGTGAATGGAGTTATTGGACTAAGCAACACGGGTACTACTATTAAAGCCGGTGCAGGCGCATTTGGTAACTCTTTTCAACAAGCTATCAATGCAACTTCTGGCGATGTGTATTTAATCATGATCAACAACTTTGGAAATTATCAAACAGGCGGCACTAGTCAAGGTTTCACAATAGACTTTACTGGCTCTACCGCAACTTTTAACGGAACCAATCCATTGATGAGCAGTATCACCACTTCTTGCAATAGTGCACAGCAAATCATGCTGGTGATGAACCAAAATATTCTATGCAACACTATTGAACCGGGAGGAACTGACTTTGGCGTTGTGGGTGGTATCATTTCAGGTGCATCGGGTGTAAACTGTAGCGGATCTAATGGATACACCGACAAAATCATCATCAATTTTTCTGCTCCTTTGCCTGCCGGCAGCTACAACTTAAATGCTCAAGTAGGAACTGATGGTAACTCTTTATTAAACACTTGTAATCTTCCTTTGATTGTTCCTGCTTCTCTTCCTTTTGTAGTTGCACCCTATACCGCTCCTGAATATGTTGCTGTCATTCCACCCTCATGCAGTGAAATAAAAATTGCTTTGAACAAAAAAGTTCGTTGTGATTCTATAGCCCGAAATGGATCAGATTTTTCATTGAGTGGGCCACAGAATGTCAATATTATTTCCGCTTATGGAACGGCTTGTGATACCACCAATTTTACCGATACAGTAGTGCTGGTGCTTCAAACACCTTTGAGTTATGATGGCACTTACACTATTACGGCTAAAAAAGGAACTGATGGAAACACTCTATTAGACAGTTGTGGACTAAAACAAGCTGTGGGCAACCATATCAGCTTCTCCATTCAATCTTATGACGGGCAACTAATAGCACCTAGCGACACCGTTCTTTGTAGAGGTCAATATATTCAACTGGTAGCAAACAACAATGCTTCACTGCCTCTACAAGCAGTAAATTGTGGCACCGATTTTTCCTCTTGTTCCGGTAATAATAAAATTGCTTTTGTAGGCGGAAAAGATTCTTTATCGGATGCCAATACTCCCTTTTTTGGCAGTGCTTCCGATCAAAGAGTTCAATATCTTTTTACCGGAAATGAGCTTAAAGAAATGGGGTTGAAGCCCGGACTAATTTCTCAACTACAATGGAAAATTTTACAAAAAAATAGTACTCAACCTTTTGCCAATTTATCTATTAAAATGGGATGCTCAGGATTGTCAGGCCTCGGTTCCAATTTTATTCCTGCACTGACAACAGTTTTTACATCAAACACTTTCAACACAATTATAGGTTGGAATAGTTTTATACTCAACACTCCATATAATTGGAATGGCATCAGTAATCTTATTATTGAAGTTTGTTACGATAATATTTCCGGTTCGGGGAATGATTTTGTTGCACATAGTATTACTCCATTTATTTCCGTTCTAAGGAGTACCTCTACTTCCGTTTCGGGTTGTGCTATTTCATCCGGTGCAGTAACTTTCTTTCGCAATTTACGACCTAAAATACGTTTCAACATTTGTGAACCACCAACCAAAGCGGCTGTTTTTTCATGGTCGCCCTCTCTTATGCTAAGTGACTCTTCAACCCAATCACCAACTGCATTTGTCAACCAAAATACAACCTATCATGTTTCTGTTCGCGACAAAGATGGTTGTTTACATCGCGACTCTGTAATAGTTACGCTTTCCGAACGGCACCCTACTTTGGAACCTAAAGACTCAACTATTTGTTGGGGTAAAAAAATAACATTAACAGCAACAGGCGGACTGTATTATAGTTGGTTTACGACAGACACGGCAAGCATCAGTTGCTTAGATTGTGATATGCCCATAGTAAAACCAAATTCAGCTACAGCCTATCATGTAATCATCAGCGATCAATATCATTGTGCTGATACGCTGACTACTAATGTGCGTATTCATCCTTTACCGATTGTGGTAGTTGAACCGCGGGACACCACTGTGAAATATGGTTCTATCATCAAGCTAACTGCTACCGGTGCTCATTATTATACTTGGTGGCCTGCCGGTGGATTGGATGACGCCCGATTGGCTGGCATTCAAGCTACCATTACACATCCGATTACGCTCAACGTGTTGGGAATGGATGACTATGGGTGTACCAATTTAGACTCTGTGCATATTTCTGTGGACTATAATGCTCCGGTAGTTATTCCCAGTGCATTTTCACCAAATGGAGATGGTCGAAATGATTTATTTCATGTTGGTGGTCTCACTTTTCAACGAATAGTAGAATTTAGAGTTTTTAATCGTTGGGGGCAAGAAGTATTCAACACCACTATTCCTTCAGAGGGTTGGGATGGCACTTTTCATGGAGAACCGCAAGAAACGGGTGTTTATCAATATCTCATTCGTATCGGTTATCCCAATGGTCGAGTGGACTTATACAAAGGTGACGTTACATTAGTGAGATAAGTACGATTGTGAAGGAGGATGTGAAGTAAGCAAAATGAAACGGCTAATTATTCTAAAAGCCTTTATGACTTTGTGTTTGTAACAAATTTATGGAGTTTGAATAACTACTACTTTTAAAACCATAGCAATATATTAAGCCATAACTCCGCTAAATTAGGTCGTCTTTTTTAGGTTTTTTGAACAGATCTGCATTTTAGGTTGTGATTTCAGATAGTTTCCATTGGTTGTTGATGTAAAGTTTATAGGATAGGTTTTTGGGGTTCAAAGATGTCTTTGGGCGAATATTTACTTAGTTTTTTGATGTCCTTGAGTCTGATATATAGTTTGTGGTAGGCAATCTTAGCGATGAGATTGGCGGTGAGCCATCTCTCAAGCACATATCGGTTCTGCATGTACATCTAATCGACTTTGAGGAAGTTTTTAGTAGGCATCGAAAATGGTTTCTATCTCGTTTCGCTGCTTGTATGCCTGATAGGTTTCTTCGGGTGTTTTTTCTGATATTATGTCATAAGTAAAAGGCAGCGTGTCAAAGAAGTTAAGTTTTTGGAGGAATTTTTCTTTGGTATATATTTCAGGAAGAGTAGTGATGCATTCGACAAGCTATCAGTAATAAATATAGGCTACTAAACAAAAGAGGCTGTCTAAAATACATAGACAACCTCCACTTATGGAATAATAATTACGTGACTTTTAGCTGCAACCCGTAGTGGTGCCACAATTTGGACACATATAGCAAGTGCCATTTCTCAATGTAATGTTTCCGCAATTTCGACATACTGGTGCATCCGCACTTGTTCCCATCATTTTTTTAATGTCTGCTGTATTAGCACCTGCTGTTGCTACGGCTTTCGGCGCCAAAGTTGCTTTTGGTTTGTGTAGGGGTGCAGTAATACGAACTTGTGAAAGCTCTTGGTGTTCTTCTGTTGCAGCAAGTCGCTCGGGATCCTGTACATGAACTAAATCTGTACGATCTAAATACTCATAAGCGAGCAGGCGGAAAATAAAGTCAAGAACAGATGTTGCAGATTTAATATTAGGATGTTCTACTACGCCTGAAGGTTCAAATCGAGTAAAAGTAAACTTATCTACAAATTCTTCTAAAGGAACGCCATATTGCAAACCTACAGAAACAGCGATAGCAAAACTGTTCATCAAACTACGCATTGTAGCCCCTTCCTTAGCCATATCTAGGAATATTTCGCCCAGCGTACCATCTCCATACTCACCTGTACGAACAAATAATGGTTGTCCCCCAACTTTTGCCTTAATGGTATAACCACGACGTTTTGCCGGCAGTTGCTTGCGCTCTACTATTCGGCTCAGCTCGCGCTTTAACCGAGTGTCTGGGCTGTCTTGCACACGCTTGTTAACTTCCTCAAGAAGGTCATCAATTGTCAGTGCGCCCAAATCTACAATATGCGGTGCATCCGGAATAGCTGTTTGCTCTTCCACTTCTTCAGTTTTCTTTTTCTTGGTATCGCTTTTATTGCTTAAAGGCTGAGAAAGTTTGGAGCCATCGCGATATAACGCACAAGCCTTGATACCTAATTGCCAGCTTAGATAGTAACAATCCTTTATTTCATCAATCGAGGCTTCATGCGGCAAATTGATAGTTTTTGAAATTGCACCGCTTATGAAAGGTTGGGTTGCACCCATCATGCGGATATGTCCATGTGCATGGATATAGCGTTCGCCTTTCTTGCCACATTTGTTGGCACAATCAAAAACGGGAAGATGTTCCGGCTTTAAAAATGGTGCACCTTCAACAGTCATAGTTCCACACACATAATCGTTAGCGGCTTCAATTTCTTCGTCAGAAAAGCCCAGTTCTTCCAATAAGTTAAAGTCGGGAGCAAAATATTGTTCTGCCGAAAAACCCAATCGTTGCAAACATTCTTCGCCCAAGGTATAGGCGTTAAACACGAAGCCAATTTCGAAAGCACTTTCGACTGCGGCATCTAATTTTTTCAATTCCTCGCCAATAAATCCTTTTTCACTTAGGCTTTGGTGATTGATGAAAGGAGCACCGGCAAAGGTTGCATGTCCTTTTGCATGTTTGACGATAGCATCAATTTCTGCATCTGAATATTTTAGGTTTTTAAGTGCTGCGGGAATGGACTGGTTAATAATTTTGAAATAACCACCTCCCGACAGTTTTTTAAACTTCACTAAGGCAAAGTCCGGCTCAATACCGGTTGTATCGCAATCCATCACTAAACCAATAGTTCCGGTTGGCGCGATTACAGTTGCTTGAGCGTTTCTAAAACCATAAATCTCACCCATTTGCACAGCATCATCCCATGCCTTTGTAGCTGCCTTTAGTAGATAATCGGGGCAATATTTTGCATTGATCCCCATTGGTTTGATTTCTAATCCCTCATAGGCATCTGCTGCATCATAGGCGGCAGCACGGTGGTTTCGCATCACACGCATCATGTGGTGTTTATTTTCCTCGTAACGAGGAAATGTACCAAGTGCATGTGCCATTTCTGCTGAGGTTTTGTAAGCCACCCCATTCATAATAGCTGTGATGGCTCCTGCAATAGCGCGTGCTTCTTCACTGTCATAAGGAATGCCGCTCACCATCAACATGGAACCAAGGTTAGCATAACCTAATCCTAATGTGCGATAGTCATAACTAAGTTGTGCCACTTCGGGAGAAGGAAACTGAGCCATTAGCACCGATATTTCTAAAACCGTAGTCCAAAGACGGGTCATGTAAGCAAAACTTGCTACGTCAAAAGTGTTTGTGGACTCATCGAAAAAGCGACGAAGGTTTAGCGAAGCCAGATTACAAGCTGTGTTGTCAAGGAACATATATTCCGAACAAGGATTAGAAGCTCTGATTTTTCCTCCTTCCGGACATGTATGCCATTCATTAATGGTAGAATCATATTGCGTTCCTGGATCTGCGCAACGCCAAGCTGCATAAGATATTTTTTCCCAAAGCTCTTTTGCCGGCACAGAACGCATGACCTTACCCTCGCTACGAGAGGTCATATCCCAATTTTCATTATTGGCTAATCTGCGAAAAAATTCATTGGGAATGCGAACAGAATTATTGGAATTCTGACCGGAAACAGTTCGGTATGCTTCACCTTCATAATCGGAAGAATAACCAGCGGCAATCAATGCTGCTACCTTCTTTTCCTCTTCTACTTTCCAATCTATAAAGTTTATTACTTCCGGATGGTCTAAGTCTAAACAAACCATTTTTGCTGCCCGTCTGGTAGTACCTCCACTTTTAATGGCTCCTGCTGCCCGATCGCCAATCTTTAAGAAGCTCATCAACCCGCTCGATGTTCCGCCACCACTTAGTTTTTCGCCTTCTGCTCGAATGTTGGAATAGTTTGTACCTACTCCTGAACCATACTTAAAGATTCGGGCTTCGCGCACCCACAAATCCATAATACCTCCATCATTTACCAGATCATCATCAACACTAAGAATAAAGCAGGCATGAGGTTGTGGACGTTCGTAAGCATTTTTTGAACGCTCTAAATTTCCGGATTCAGGATCTACAAAATAGTGTCCTTGTGCTGCTCCGTCTATTCCATAACTATTATATAGTCCGGTATTGAACCATTGAGGTGAATTGGGCGCACAACTTTGATGTAAGATGCTAAAGATAAGTTCATCATAAAATACTTGTGCATCCTTTTCGGAGGCAAAATAGCCGTAGCGTTCGCCCCATGTTTTCCAGCAGTGCGCTAAGCGATGTGCTACTTGTTTGATAGATGTTTCTCGACCTGTACTGCCGTCTGCTTGTGGCACACCGGCTTTACGGAAATATTTTTGTGCTAAAATATCGGTAGCTATTTGCGACCAATGTTTAGGCACTTCTACGTTTGTCATTTCAAATACTTTTTCACCATTCGGGTTTTTGATAACCGAAGTGCGATAGTCATATTCAAACAAGTCAAAGGGGCTTTTGCCCGCTGATGTGTATTGACGCTCAAAGATAAGACCGGCTGATGTGGACTTGGTTTTTGCGCTCATTGATAAAAGTATTTTGGCGTGAAGAAAAAGTTAAGTTTGAAAAAATCAATTCTCCCAAAAGGGTTGAATACGAAAGTATCAAAGGGGGTTTTTCTACACCCATTTTTTTATCAAGACAGATGTGGATAACCTTCAAAAGCATTGTCCCACAAGCGCAAAAGAAGTTTTCAACATTGCGTTGTGGAATAATTTATTTCAAGGTTTGTTAACTGACTTCAGCAAGCTTTTGTATTACTATAAACAGTATCAATTCCGGCTTAAAACCAGCTTTTAGTTTTGCTTCGTCCGCCCAATCCTAAAGAGCCAAGAATACTTCGGGTGATCATGGTAGCTGCTGTTCGAGTAACGCTTTTCACTATCGGATTGTCAAAAAAGCCAGGTTCTTTAGCAGCTGCCTTTTGTTCTGTAGCTGCTTGTTTTTCGGCTGCCTGCTGTGCCGCTTGCGCTTGCTGCACTTGCTGTGCTTCTTGCAGTTTTGCCGTCAATATTTCATACGCGCTTTGCGAATCTATTTCTTTATTATATTTCGCTACCAAATGGCTTTGCACCACAACATTATCTATTTCTTGTGGCGATAAAATATCCATTCGACTGCGCGGCGGACGCAACATGACATGTGCCAAAGGTGTTGGAATTCCTTTTTCATTAAGCATCGTTATCAATGCTTCTCCAATACCTAATTGTGTAATGAGATCTTCTGTATTGTAATAAGTAGAAATGGGGTAGTTGTCAGCCGTTTGTTTGATGCTTTTGCGATCTGCTGCCGTGAAAGCACGCAAGGCATGTTGTACTTTTAATCCCAATTGGGCTAACACACTTGCCGGCACATCCATGGGGTTTTGCGTTACAAAAAATATACCTATTCCCTTAGAGCGAATCAGCTTTATAACTGTTTCAATTTGTTGTAATAAGGCAACACTGGCTTCTTGAAAAATTAAGTGTGCTTCATCAAAGAATATCACCAGTTTTGGCTTGTCTAAATCTCCCTCTTCTGGACAAACAGCATACAATTCTGATAGCATTTGCAGCATAAAAGTGGAAAACATTTTAGGGCGATCTTGCAAGTCAGTTGCTCGAATTATATTAATCATTCCTCGACCATCGTTGTTGATTCTCATCAGGTCTTCCACTTCAAAGCTGGGCTCACCAAAAAACACATCTGCACCTTGTTGCTGCAATTCAATCACCTTTCGTAAGATAGTTCCAGTGCTTTGGGTTGAAATTTTACCGTATTGTTTTTCTATTTCATCCTTTCCTTCATCGCCTATAAATTGAAGAACTTTGGTAAAGTCTTTCAAATCCAATAAAGGCATTTTATTGTCATCGCAATATTTGAAAATTACGGCTACCAGCCCGCCTTGCGTATCATTAAGTCCTAAAATTTTAGAAAGCAAAACGGGTCCAAATTCGCTTACGGTTGCTCTAAGTCTGGCTCCTTTTTCATGGCTCAAGGATAAGAGTTCGACAGGATATTGAGCTGGAGAAAATGGAATTCCTATGGCTTCGCTTCTACTGCTGATTTTATCATTCGTCACACCCGGAGCAGCTATTCCACTCAGGTCGCCTTTGATATCCAACAATAATACAGGAATGCTTGCATCACTCAACATTTCGCTGATTACCTGAAGGGTTTTAGTTTTACCAGTTCCTGTTGCCCCTGAAATTAGCCCATGTCGGTTCATGGTTTTAAGTGGCAGATTCACAATCGCTTCTTTGATTACCTTTCCGTCTAAAGCTGCGGCTCCTAAAGGAACACATTCACCTTTAAAAGTGTATCCGCTATTTATAGTTTCAATAAATTGATTTGCGTCAGCCATTCTAAATTTCTTTTTGCGGGCATAAAATAAAAGAATTTGCAGGTAATAAGCGTATGAATAAAAAGGAGGTCGTTTACTTTTTTCTCCCGACCTATTAATACAAAAGAAGGATTAGTTTTTGGCGTAAGATTTTTTTACAAGAGAGATAAAAATAAATTGCATGAATTAATTTGTCATTTCGATCTATACAATATCCTTAGCCCCTTCCAAAATGAACTATTCGGGGCACATGTTATGTTTGCAGCCAACATTCAGGTATTGCTGCGGTGGCGGCATTCATTGAATGTCCTGCCCTGGAAAAACTGATGTTGAAGTAAACAACAAAAATCTATATAGAAATTCGTCAGCCGGATATTAGCAGATAGCAATATGCAAGTTCATTGCAACTACATCTACCAGCATAAACCCCCTTTTATGGATTCGCCCTTCGTCTTTGCAACTTGAATTGAAAGTATGTGTCCACCGAGGCACGGTGTGTCCCGAAGGCGAGGGAACAAGACAGACTCTTTTGCAAAGTTTGGTCTTTGTGTGCCTTCCAAATGTACCTGACTTGGTGCGTTGGAATTTCTGTTCACTCATCCAAAAAAGCAATGATGTTTATCTTCTTCAACAAGTTTAGTGAATTCATTTATATTATTCACAGTCGGCTTAGGCGAATAGCTATACCATTTCAAGTCTGCTCTTATCCAAAACACTTTCTAGTGATTTTTTGTTTTCACAAATGTTGCCTTTGCAACAGGATTTTCCATAATTACTTCGGGTTTGTTCCACTGCGGCCTGACTTCAAATACGATGATGCTTTGTTCATCTTTTTCATTTGTTTGATAAGTTTAACGGTTAAAAAAAGATTATCTCGTAAAACTACGCAACAAAACACAATTTGTCAATAGCCTTTATTTTTAAGCCTTGTTGTTATGGTTCAGTTTTTAATTTAGTGTCTTGCAACTATGTTTTTCCGTAGCCCATGCAGATGGGTGCAGTCATGTGCCTATTTAGCGTTTATTCAATGCTTTGCTTGTTGAATTTTTTCAGTTATCTCTTCTTTGATTCTTTTTTGCCATAACACCTAAACATTGACTACAAAATCACACCTCCTTTGTTTGGTTCAAAAAAATCTGAATAACATACCAAACAGACACTAAACCTCAAGGGATATTTTTTCGGATAATTCTATTTCAACACACCGATTTCGCGACCCACTTTTGTGAAGGCAGCAATAGCATGATCTAAATGCGCGCGAGTATGGGCAGCAGAAATTTGAACCCTAATGCGAGCTTGACCTTTTGCAACAACGGGATAGAAAAAGCCAATGACATATACTCCTTCATCTAAAAGTTTTGCAGCCATTTGTTGAGCCACAACGGCATCGTATAACATGATAGGGGTGATGGGATGTGTACCGGGTTTTATATCAAAACCGGCTTCGGTCATCTTGCTTCGGAAATAAATGGTGTTTTCTTCCAGCTTATCGCGAAGCTCTGTGGTTTCACTTAACCGATCAAGCACGGCTATGGAAGCACCCACGACTGATGGTGCAACCGTATTTGAAAAAAGATATGGGCGACTACGTTGACGAAGCATTTCGATGACTTCTTTTTTTCCACTGGTGAATCCTCCAGATGCGCCTCCTAAAGCCTTGCCCAGCGTTCCTGTAATAATATCTATCCGATCCATAACACCACATAATTCATGCACGCCTCGTCCGGTTTTTCCCATAAATCCTGAAGAGTGGCTCTCATCAATCATTACAATGGCATCATATTTATCAGCGAGATCGCAAATTTTGTCAAGCTGGGCAATTGTTCCGTCCATTGAAAAGACACTATCAGTAACGATAAATCGTGTTCGAGCATCTTTAAAAGATTGAAGTTGTGCTTCAAGGTCTGCCATATCGTTATGGCGATAACGGGCACGTTTGCTTTTACATAAACGCACGCCATCAATGATAGAAGCATGATTCAGTTCATCAGAAATGATGACATCATCTTCGCCAAGTAGAGGTTCAAACACGCCACCATTGGCATCAAAACAGGCAACATAAAGAATAGTATCCTCTGTACCCAAAAACTTAGAAAGCTTTGCTTCAAGCTCTTTGTGAATGTCTTGTGTGCCGCAAATAAAGCGTACAGAACTCATACCATAACCTCGTTCGTCAATTGTTTTTTTAGCAGCATACAGCACTTTAGAATCAGAAGAAAGTCCCAGATAATTATTAGCACAAAAGTTCAAAACTTTTTTTCCGTTTACCCATATTTCAGCTCCTTGTTCAGATTGAATGATTCGTTCTTTTTTAAACAAACCTGCTGATTCAATTTCCTGAAGTTCAAGTTGCAAACGGTTATAAAAAGTTGTACTGGACATGAGCTGATTTTTGGTGCAAATTAATGACAAGTATTGGCTTTTAGAAACCACTTATGTATGTATTGACAAACTAAAAGGCAATTTTTCTTTTGTGCTTTATTTAAGAAAGCATCCTCAGCCAATTCAGAGCACCCTCGTATCTTGCGAATTATTTTTGTGACGTGAGGGGTCAATACATTCTTTTATGGTGTCTATTTTTTTCCGTTGCGGGGAAGGCTCAAATATTGCGGGGAAGGGTATTAGATGGTGACAATAAGAAGCCGTTATCAACCGTATCTGTATTTAATGCTAAGACCCAACAATATGTATTTACCAATACTTTGGGCTATTTTTCCTTAGCGGCTAAACCGGGAGACTTGATTAGTTTCAGCCTAAGTGGCTATCGGATTCAAACAAAATCTGTAGCCGAGCTTAATGCTGAAATGTTTATTGATTTATTCAAACTTAGCTATGTGCTGGATGAATTTATCTATCGTCCTAAATATTCTGCGTATCAATTGGATTCCATGGAGCGGAAAAGCACCTATGCAAATGCGCTTTCGCAACGCCGAACTGGAAACATTATGTCGCCTGTAACTTTTTTAGCAGAAAGGCTTTCTAAGACAAGCAAGCAACGATATCGGTTTCAAAAAAGCTTCAATTATTGGGAAGATGAAAAGTTTATCGAATCTCGCTATTCGCCGGCTATGGTGAAACAACTTACATTATTGCGAGGCGATACGGTGGCTTACTTTATGAATGCAAACCCCATGCCCTATGATTTTGCTCGAGCTGCCTCAGACCTCGAAATAAAGATGTGGATTCGAGAACATTACAAAACATGGGTCAAGAACCCACAATATCCCCAATTAGATTCAGTAGCTCAACATTAAACCAAACACTAAGTTTGGTTTTGGTTAACTTGCACAAATGATACCCGCTTGGCAAAATGGAGTAGTAGAACGAATTGAGCAGGCTACGCACAACACTCGTCGCTATTGGATTCGGTTGCAAAACCAAGATGCTTTTACATTTAAACCCGGACAATTTGTTACCTTAGATTTACCCATTCACGAACAACGAAACAAACGCTGGCGTAGCTATAGTATTGCTTCAGCTCCTGACAACTCAAATCTGATAGAACTAATTATTGTTCTGGTAGAAAATGGGGCAGGTTCCAGCTATTTGTTTCATGATGTTTCTGAAGGATCTATTCTCACATTACGTGGCCCACAAGGGGTATTTACACTACCAGAGCCCATCGAAAAGGATTTGTTTTTCATTTGCACAGGTACAGGTATAGCTCCTTTTCGGAGTATGCTTCTGCATATTTTACATCACAATATTGCTCATCAAAATATTCACCTCGTCTTCGGAACACGCACTCATAAAGATCTTTTGTATTCTGACGAAATGACCCAATTGACTTATAAAATAGAAAACCTTTTTTATCACCCTACTCTTTCTCGAGAAGATTGGTCAGGAAATAAGGGCTATGTGCATGATGTGTATGAAAGACTTTGTGAAAACAAACAACCCGCTCAATTTCTTTTATGTGGATGGAGAAACATGATAGATGAAGCAAAGGAGCGCATTGTAAAAATGGGTTATGACAAAAAGGATATTCTACTCGAATTGTACGGGTAGTATGCAAAAGCAACGATCTGTTTTATTTATTTAATACTTAGAAAGTAGATTAAGTAATCAAGACCTTTTTGACTCAATCTACTATTGCTAACTGGTAAATAATGTTTATGAATATAAGCAAAAGAGTAATTATTGTTTCTAATCGATTGCCAATTAAAGTAACTCGAAAAGAAGGTGTGCTAAACTACCAAAAAAGTGAAGGTGGTCTTGCAACTGCTCTTAGCACTATTTACAAACAGGGAAATAACCTTTGGATTGGTTGGGCAGGTACAGATGTGAATGATTCGGAAGAAGAAAAGATAATAAAAGATTTGAGTATTCAAAACCTTAGTCCTGTATTTTTATCCTCAGAAGAAATCAATGGATTTTATGAGGGCTTTTCTAACGGAACCCTTTGGCCGCTCTTTCATTATTGCCCGACTTATGGCGAATATTCCCAAGAATATTGGCAGACTTACAAAAGGGTAAACCAAAAATTTGCTGACATTATTATTGAAACGGCTACTAAAGACGATATCATTTGGATTCATGACTACCAATTAATGTTAGTTCCATCTTTGGTACGAAAATCTATACCTGAAGCAAATATTGGATTTTTTCAACACATCCCATTTCCATCTTATGAAATATTTCGCTTGCTACCATGGAGAAAGGAATTACTTGAAGGTTTATTAGGAGCAGACATAGTCGGATTTCACACTTTTGATGATGTACGTCATTTTCTCAGTTCCGTTAATAGAATTTCCGGATTCAACAATATGTCTAATAAAGTACGAATTGAAAGCAGGATCATTAGTGCAGATGCTTTTCCTATTAGTATTGATTATAAAAAGTATCGTGCATTAGCTGATAATGCTATTACAAAACGTCATGAACAAAAAATTCGTCAACTTATTAACAACAACCAATTAATTATTTCAATAGATAGATTAGATTACAGTAAGGGAATCCTACAACGGTTAGAAGCCTATCAAATATTCTTACAACAACACCCTGAACTTATTGGGAGGGTAACAATGATGCAGGTTATAGTTCCATCTCGTGATAGCGTACCAAAATATCGTCAATTAAAAGAAGAAATTAACCGACTTGTAAGTGAAATCAATGGACAGTTTTCTATCATCGGGTGGCAGCCCATTCAATATTTTTATCGGTCACTTCCGATACATTTACTATCAGCGTTGTATAAAGTTGCAGATGTTGCACTCGTTACACCAATGCGTGATGGAATGAATCTTGTAAGCAAAGAATTTGTTGCCAGCAAACTCAATAGAAAAGGGGTACTAATATTAAGTGAAATGGCAGGATCTGCCCGCGAGCTTACGGAGGCAATTTTAGTAAATCCAAATGACATTTGGGATGTGGCAAACAAAATATTTCTCGCACTTAACATGAGTGAATCAGATCAAATTGATCGAATGACTGCCATGCAGCACACGGTATCTCAATTTGATATTGAAACTTGGTTACAGAACTTTATGGAAAAACTTCTCGAAGTAAAAACACAACAAAAAACCATGATGACACGTAGCATTAATATTTCACTGAGGAAAAAGATTTCCATAAGCTATTTTAATAGCACCAATAGAATCATCTTTCTTGATTATGATGGCACACTGGTTCCTTTTACAGACAATCCTCAACAAGCTGCCCCCGACTCAGACTTGATTGATTTACTATCAACCCTTGCTCATGACACACACAACAGAGTAGTACTATCCAGTGGAAGGGATTATCAAACTCTTGAAAACTGGTTTGGTCAACTTCCTATTGACATTATTGCCGAACATGGAGCATGGTATAAAGAGCATGGAACAAAATGGTGTAGCGCACAAAATCTATCTGATACTTGGAAGCCGGAAATTATACACATCATGAATCAATATAATCGAAGAACACCCGGCGTTTCTATTGAAGAAAAAAGCTATTCTGTGGCATGGCATTTTCGAAAAGTAGTTAATGGATTGGGCGAATTAAGGGCAGCAGAATTGGTTAACGAAATAAAGGACTATGTATCAGATAGGGGATTGCAGGCGCTGCAAGGAGACAAGGTTATTGAGATAAAAAGTAGTATTGTAAACAAAGGGAGCGCCGCTAAACGATGGATTGAACAAGGAGGATATGATTTTTTTATGGCAATTGGAGATGATTATACAGATGAAGATACATTCAATGCACTACCTCCCGAGTCTATTACCATAAAAGTAGGTACAAATATCTCTGCTGCTCGTTACTATTTGAAATCGCATGAAGATGTGCGGGAATTATTACAACAAATGCAGTTGTGTCATTCCAACGAAAGAATTACATAAAATCGCTTAAATCTATTGAAATAATGATATTCTTCTACTCACATTAAACTCTTGCAAAAGAACCTCAAGTTCTGAAAGCATCATGGCTGTTGCTCCCCAAATAATCATGTTGTTAGTAGTTCGATAAGCGTTAACGGAACGGCTGAAACTTGCATCTGCGGCAGAAGTAACTCGTGCAATGGTTTTATGTTCCTCACTTAATAGTTCTTTTAAAGGCCATTCAATTGGATAATCCACCTCTTCATGACTGATATTGTACTTGGGTTCTACTTCAGAAAAAGCTAAAAAAGGATGAACTAAAAAATTGCTGACGGGAATATATAATTCTGTAAGAGCACCAATAATAGAAACTTCAGACGAAATAATGCCTACTTCTTCTTGTGTTTCTCGTAAGGCTGTGGCTCGTAAATCGGCATCAAATGGCTCTTGCCTACCACCCGGAAAACTGATTTGCCCACTATGAGCATGACCATCTTCTACGCGCTTAATTAATAGCACATTCAGTTCCCCATTTTTTGGAAACAACAAGCTCAAAACCGCACTGGAACGAACATCGGCAGGAATCTGTTGTGGATATTGTCTTACTGATGCAAACATTCTTTGGTGCGCATCCTTTCCCGGTAAGGAAAGTTTCAACCGATAAGAAAGCCACTGAGATAATGTTTGAATGTCCATTGTATTTGAAAATTAAACAAGATTCTTTTTATAGAATACAATAACAACCTATCTGAACTTTTCATCAGAAAAATTTTAACCAAATAACCTGCAAACTAACACAATTCATTTCAGAACATAAGCACCATCCAACATCGTGAAATGTGCAGGAATTTGTAGTGACCGACAACTATCTTTCCATTGCTCCATAATTTTTCGTTTTTGCAACCCTGTCAAGATCATTTGATTAAAACGAAACATTTTATGTAAAGCGGATCCTTCAAAACGTTTAACAGGAAAAGCTATCACCACCAAATCAATTTGTGCAAGAAAAGAAGTATCCAATTGAATAGCCTTATCTAAAACTAAGATTTTTTTACCTTGAAATCGAAACACATTTCCCATAATAGACTGTCCCTGTTTCCAATTTCCAGTTACTATATGATTTTCTTTTGTGGCAAAATCTATTTCAGGCTTTATTGAATCACTGTTTAATAGCGGATAATAATAACCATTCGATAAGATTTCTGCGTAAGACTTTCTGTTGATATTATAAACCACAAATTGTGGCTGAGATATCGAATTCCATCTGTCAACCGTCATAAACAATAAAAGTACTGTAATGGATAAAATGGCTATGGGCAACCCTTTTCGCCAACTTTGTAACCAAAAGAAAGACATTCCGATAACAAACCCATATACACATAACAAGGAAGGAAAGGATAAAAACAAATTACTAAAAGCCTTTGGATTTAGAGATTGTAGAAAAACAATAACACTATTAAAAACCATTACTAAAAAGGTAAGTGTGTTAGCCACTAAGCCAGCGATTGCAGAAAAATAACTCAAAAAAATAATCAACATGGAGCCTATCAACACCAGTCCCATACACAAATAAGCCAAAATATTAGCAATCAAAAAAGTAAGCGGAAAGGTGTGGAAATAGTAAATTACTAAGGGGGCAATTAATATTTCAGCAGCTATACTTGCTGATGCAGCATCCCACAATTTCTGCAAATAAACATTTGGAGCAACAACAAGTCGTGATAGTTTTTTAAAAAATAAAATAAGCGAAAGCACTGCCAGAAAAGACAATTGAAATCCTACTGAAAACAGCCACATTGGTTCATACAGCAGCATAAAAAAAGCCGTTGCAAAAAGTAAATTCAAGGGTTGCTTGTCTTGCCGAAAAATCAGCCCTATTGCAACAAAGCAAAACATAATTGCAGCTCGAATAGCAGAGGTCGGTGCTCCGGCTACGGCTACATAAAAACATACAAATGGAACAGCTACCAAATACTTGATGGCTTCGTATTTTTTGCCACGTAAAAAGAAAAGAAGGGCAGCAATAATTTGAAAAAACAAAATGACATGCGAACCGGAAATGGCTACTACATGGATGATGCCTGTGTCCACATAACTTTGCCTGAGCTCTGTGTCGAAGTTCACTTCATCACCAAGCAGCATAGCTTGCATCAATCCTAAGGTTGACTTATCGGTCACAAAATGTTCCAGCATTTGCATTGAATACGCATGTACTCTATCAATAAAAGAAGGTGCGTCAACCGAATGATGAAACAATGTTATCTCGTTTGGTGAAATGAATGCTTGATGATAGATTCCATTTCTTTGACAAAAAGTGCGATAATCGAAAGCAAAGGGGTTTCCGGAATTGGTGATAGGCTTCCATTTGTTTGGAATCATAATTTCATCTCCTTTTTGAATAGTGAAAGGAGAATCATTTCTATACACAAATAAAAAAGCAGATCCCTTTACAGGAACAACTTTTGAGCCATCGAAAGCCTCCATTACTTCAACTGACAACTTCCATGTTTTAGTTTTTTGCTGTGGTGATTCTGCAACACGAACCAGAAAAGATTGCGCCTGATTCAGCGACTTTTCATACCAATTCAGTTGGCTTACAGGAGATGAATAAATACAACAAAGCCATGATAGAAAAAAGAAAGTTAGTTGTATCCATAAGAATTGTAAAACATGAAAATGCTTCCGGTTGTTTGCCCAAACTAAGATGACAATACCAATAAGAGATGAAATAATTGCTATGCTTGATAAGGATAATAGAGAAATAGAAGGAAGTAGTCCTTTATCAAAAAATAAAATGGCAACTACTACGGGAAATAGCAAGCGAACAAAAGGAGCCGTTTCCCAAAAATATAGTCGAGTTGGTTTCAAGAACTGCATAGGGCTATGCTTGAGCTGAAAAGATAAACAAATACATTAATAATAAGAAATAGCCGGTAACAAGAAGTTGTATTTAAAACACGGAATGCACAGGCTTTTAAAGGCGTTTGAGGATAGTTAGGAGGATCTTTTGAGGATCTTGTTAACTTAGTGGTTCTCACTTGCCCCTCCTAACATTCTGTGCCCATGCGTCAATATGTTTTGATATTTTTTTGTTGCCTTTTAAATATTGCCTTAAAGGGGCAAACACCACGGCTTGATCACTTACGAAATCAAATTCTGTTGACGCACGAGGTATCTAAAAAGGGTTTACTTATTGGTGATTTTTTGTCACACTTTCGCTCGTTAAGCAATGATACACTATTGCACTATTGCAACATGTTGCTAAAGCTTGATGATACAGATAATGAAAACAAATTAACCAGTGATGTGTATCGGGTTTACTATTTTTCTCGAGTAGAAAAACCAGACAGTGCTCAACAGTTAATTACAAAAAATCTACCCTTAGCTCTGTCTTTAAGGAACAAACGACTATATCTTCATTTGTCCTATCTCGAGGGGTTTCTTCTAACGAAAAGTAGTGCTTATAAAGAAGCAATTAGAAAAAATTTGTTCACACTTCAGGCTGCTGAAACCTATAAAGACACCAATATACAAGTGCGTTGCCTTAATGGAGTTGGTTGGGCCTATCTTGATATGAACCAACCACAAGAATCGCTTATGTGGTTAGACAAGGCAGCACAATTAGCAGAGCGTGTTCATTTATTACAATTGCTACCGTTAACCTATCTAAACAAATCATCGTGCTGGGGAGCGTTAGGGCAAATGGATTCAGCGGAATACTACAATCAAAAAGCATTATACTTTGCAGAAGCTACCGATGATCTTCACACGATGGCAAATGCTTTGGCTATTCGGTCAAACATTCAATTAATGCACAACAATCGAATTGAAGCAATTAGGTCGATTGAACATGCAGTAGAAATTCGTAAGCACATTGGCGATCCATATTATATAGTTTCCGACCTAACCAATTTGGCTGACGCCTATTCCTATATTTCACCACAGAGAGCTATTGTTACGGCAACAGAGGCCGTGGATTTAGCAAGAAAGAGCAACCTTACAACAAAGCTGGCTGCTGCCAATATTATGCTTGCCCAGGTCAACATGCTTGCAGGAAAGTATAAAGAAGCCTCTTCCATTCTGATGCAGACAGTGATGCTTAAAGACACTATTTATCAGCAAAACAAAGCGGAAGAACTGGCTGAAGTTGAAGCCAAATATAATTTAGAGAAAAAGGATGCAGCAATTCAACTTCTTCAAAAAGAGAATGAGCTACAAGACATCAACCATAGAAATACCCTATTTCAAATTTTAGGAGCTTTGATAATCCTGATATTTGCCATTACGGGTTTTCTTTTCTTTACAACTTTACAACGTAAAAGGCGAAGGCTTGAAGAGAAAACTACACAGGAGAAGAGCCGCCTTCAAGAAATTATCAAAACACAAGAAAACGAAAGAAAACGAATATCGGCAGATCTTCATGATGGTGTTAGTCCTATATTGTCTGCCATCAAACTGAATCTTAGCCAAATAAAAACACCCATTCAAGAAAGTCCTTGTTTAAACAAAGCCTTAGAGCTTATAGATATTTCCTATCAAGAGCTGCGGCAACTTTCGCACCAACTCATGCCTTCAATTCTAACTAAAAAAGGATTGACACATGCTTTGCAACAAATGGCAAACGATTTGGGTACTTCAAAGCGGTTATTTATTTGGGTATCAAGCGATCTGCCCGACCAGCGCTATTCTTCGGAGATTGAGGTAAACCTGTATCGAATAGTTCAGGAATTGGTAAACAATATTGTTCGCTATGCTGGGGCTACGGAAGTACAAATACAAATCACACATGAAAACAAGCAACTACATCTTATGGTGGAAGACAACGGGATGGGATTCGATGCAACTTCGCTTCAATCTGCAATTGGTAATGGATGGAGCAACATTATAACAAGGCTAACCATTGTTCATGGAAATATTGAAATTGATACCCGACCCAATAAGCGTGGAACTGTGGTTTTTGTTGTGGTTCCATTACCGTAGTGCCTTGTGACAAATTTTGATACGACGAACGTCTTACAAATGCTCCAAATAGCGCTTTTCATTTTTGGGGACTGACCCAAAAAGCAAATCCCATAAAACAGAACTTACTCCAAAACCTTTATCTTCTTCTTTATAATGATGCAAATAATGGTTTCGCCATAAGGTCTTTAAAAAATGAGGTGGCGAAAAAGCATGTATAGCATAGTGCATAGACCCATATAGAATATAGCCAAAAACAAAACCTGGGAAGAAAGCCAGTGTAAACCAACCAATCAAAAAATAAAAACTTATAGAAAGCAAACAGGCTACCAATAAACTGGGTATGGGTGGCATAAGTAATCGCTCTTTATCACGTGGAAATTCATGATGAACTCCATGCATCATATAGACAAATCGTTTGGCACGCGGGCTTTTGGCAACCCAATGAAAAACATATCGGTGCATCATGTATTCAAACAGTGACCACACCAATACACCCAAACAGAACAGCGTAAACTCTTTCCAAGGATGAATTTCCTTGTAACTGGCACCATAGTAAAGCATAAAGACAATGATGGGAAAATAAATACTGTAAATGACCAGAGGATGGGTCTTGCTTAATGATTCCAGCAAATCATTTTCAAAAATTCTGGCTTGTCCTTTATTCTTTATTTTGTCGAAGTACATTGTATTTGGCGAAGGGTGGTTAACCAAATTTAGCAACCGTTAAGAAAATAATTATGCTGACTCTTCGTCTTCAAGCCACATCGTATTGATTTTCTTTTGCTTTGCTTTATCAATCCACAAAAGTAAAGCCGGTTGAAGGGTGAGATTGGTTATCATGGCTAATAACAGCGTCAACGAAGTTAGGTAACCTAAAGATTTAGTACCGTCAAACTCTGATAGTGCAAACACACCAAAACCTGCAATTAAGATGAGTGAAGTGTATATAATACTTAATCCAGTGTCATGAATAGTACGTCGAACGGTTTCGGCAATATTATCATCATGTCGAGAAAGCTCTTGTTTGAAATTTACCAGAAAGCGTATGGTTACATCAATCGTAATACCTAATGCAACGCTAAACACCAAAACGGTTGAAGGCTTTATTGGAATGTTTGCCCAGCCCATTACGCCGGCAGTTATCAATAAAGGAATAAGGTTTGTAACAACGGATATAAGTAGAATTTTCCACGACCTAAACAAGAAAATCATACAACCAAATATCATGATAAAAGCAAGAATCAAACTATCGCGTAAGCTATTGATGATAAATTTACTGCCTTCTAAAAACACGATACTGGTTCCTGTAAACGTTACTTGATAATGTGTAGAATCAAATAATTGGAGTGTTTTTGGGCGAATGCTATCGAGTAAAATTGGTAGTCGGACACTGCCTATATCTGCCATTGAAACACTGATACGTGTTTTTTGTTTAGAGCTGTCCATAAAAGAAGCAACAAGCTTATTAAACATGCTATTTTTGTCACCTTTAGACCTAAGATAGGGTTGAATAAAGGCTCCATCAAATACATTGGGAACGGCATAACTGCTACTGTCTCCATCATAATATGCTTGCCGTGCAAACTTCACCCCCTCAACAATAGATAATGAATGTCCGATTTCAGGATATTGATTAAGTTCTGCAATCAGTTTATCCATTTTTTCCAAAACAGGAAGGGAAACAGCACCATTTTTTTTTCGTGTATCAATCACAATTTCCAATGGCATCACACCCCGAAAGTTCTTCTCAAAGAACTTTAAATCTTGATATACTACTTCGCCTTTGGGCAAATCATCAACGATATGACCCACACTATTAAGACGTAAAACACCAACTATGGATAGCCCACACAAAAGGATACTAAAAACATAAATCCAACGACGATGTTCAAACACCCAATTAGTCAAAACAGACAACAATTTATTCATCCACCTACTTTCAAGATAGCTTGTGTGACGACCTTTAGGTGTAGGCAAAAAGCTGAATAATGCTGGAATAAAAATGAGTGAAATGACAAAAATGGCCATGATATTAAGACCAGCGACCAAACCAAATTCTTTCAATACCGCGCTCTTTGTAAAATAAAATACACCAAACCCTATAGCTGCCGTTAAATTGGTAAATAAAGTAACGATCCCCATGCGATCAACCGTGCGCATCAATGCCTTCATCTTATTTCCATGCAGGTTATATTCTGCATGATATTTATTAAGTAAATAGACGCAATTTGGAATACCAATTACTACGATCAGCGGAGGAATAAGAGCAGTAAGTAAGGTGATTTTATAGCCCAACAGCGTTATAGTACCTAACGACCATACCACTCCAACAGCAACCACCATCATAGAAGCCAAAACAGCCATAAATGACCGAAAGAATAAAGCTAATATAACAGCTGTCAGCACAAAAGACATAAGTAAAAACAAGCGCATTTCGCGTTGTACTTGTGTTGCCATGATGGTGCGAATCAAGGGCAAACCGGAATAGTGAAGGGTGATGTTTTGTTCTTGAGCAAATGTTTCACTTGCATCTTGAATTGCTTTAACAACTTTCGTTCGATTCTTGGAATTGAGTGCTTTTTTATCAATTCGCACTGCCATAAGATAGGCATCTGTTGCGGGATTGTATAAGAAGTTCTTGTAAAAAGGCAAGTTCAAAAACACCTTTTTTACGCTATCTACATTCACATTATTGCCATCAGGTATCAGCTTCACAACACGTAGTTTACCACTTACGGTGTCTTTGATGAGGTTGATAGCTCCCGGAATGCTCAATACATTTTCAACCGATTTTACATTTTCAATTTTTTTAACCAGCTTACAATAGGACAGAAAGAAATCGGGTTTAAAAAAACGGTCAGTTTGCAATCCGATAACCATGAGGTTTCCATCTTCGCCAAATTGTTTTCGGAATTGTTGATAGGCAATATATTTAGGGTTGTCAGTTGGGATAGCACTAGTAAACTCATAACTCAGTTGCACTTGCGATGCGAAATATCCCATGATGCCGGTGGCAACCAAAAGCAGCACCAATAAGGCAATTCGAAATTTAATAATAATACCGGCTACACGATGCCACATAAATTAAAGGAATTGGGCGACAAAAGTAGCAAAATTGAACTCAACAGAGGGGAATAGTAACCACCCCGAACGATTTCCACTTGATTTTTTACAGCGGTTTATTCTCTTATTGTGCTAAGCTCATTAGTTGTTCTATAAACACTTCCCAACTATATTTTTTCTTTTCAAGAGCCATGTTTTCCTCTATCTGTGGAATTGGGTTTTCGAAAAATTGGACAATCGCATCAGCAATGCTTGAGGCATTTGGTTCTGCAACAAAGCCTACTTTACCATCCGGAACCACTTCCTGTAATCCGCCAACACGGGTAACTATCATAGGTTTTTCAAAATGATAAGCTACTTGTGTAATACCGCTCTGGGTAGCCGTTCTATAAGGTTGCACGACCAAATCAGCAGCTCCAAAATAATATCTTACTTCATCGTTCGGAATAAATTGGGTAAACATCTTAACTCGATTTGATATAGCTTGAAATTGTGCATCATACTCATGAGGATTCTCATAAAATTCTCCGGCAATAATTAGCTCAATTCCTAATTGTTTTAACCTATCATCTTTTAATGCCTCGAGTAATAAATCAAGTCCTTTATATTTTCTGATAAAGCCAAAAAAAAGAAGATATTTTTTCTCTGCATCAAGTCTCAGTTTAGTGCAGGCTTCTTGCTTACTAACGGGTTCGCCATAATTGTCATATAGCGGGTGTGGTGTATAGGCAGATGGCTTATCTGTAAAGGTTTTTAGGTCTTTCAGTACATCTCTGCTCATACTTACAAAGGCATCTACGGGTTTGATAAAATATTGAGTAAACAGTTTGTCTCCCGGGCGGTGTTCATGCGGAATGATATTGTCGGCAATACAAATAATTTTTGTGTGCTTATTTTTTTTCACACTTCTTAAAATAGTTCCCAAACAAGGTCCCATAAACGGAAGCCAATAGCGAACAATCACTACATCAGGCTTTAGTTTTTTCAACTCCTTACCAATCCACAACCAATTGAATGGATTGATGGAATTAATAACAGAACGAATGTTTAGATTGGAGGGTGCAGGCTCATCGGTAAATTGTGATTTTCCCGGAAAGAGAAAAGAAGGATATTGTAATGAAAACGAGTAAATGATAACATCATATCCTTGTTGCTGAAGCACTTCCGCCATTCGTTCGTTGAAGGTTGCAATACCGCCTCCGCGCAATGGATGTGCCGATCCTATAATTATAATTTTTGAATGGTGTGTGTGTTGATTTTGACAATCGAATTCTGGATTCTTATTGGGGTTAGCCATTTCCATCATTGTTTTTCATGCTTTGAATGTGGCAAAAATATTACTGCTTCTAATTGCTTTGCCCTTATTGCTTCTAATTCTTCCTCTTCTGATTTTTTTGAACTCGTTTTAAATCTATCAAGTTCATAGAATTGGCTGAAAATCCCTGCACATCGGGATGGGTGAAGTGCAGCATCTGATCATAAAACAAAGGGATTATTGGTGCTTCAGACATAGCCAAGCTATCCATCTTTTGATAAAGCAAAAAGCGAATACTGTCGGGTGTGTTCATGCTCTCATCATACATTTTATCAAATAGGGCATTGTAAAATCTTGTATAGTTGGGAGGAGCAGGCAGTTTGCCATAAAAAAAGGCAAGCATACTTTCGGCATCAGGATAATCGGCTATCCACTGCGCTCGGAAAGCAATGGCTTCTGATTTGCTCATTTGTTGCCTTAAAATATTCGCTTGAATAATTTCCACTTTAGCTTCAATGCCTATTTCTTGCAGTTGAACAGCAATGAAGTTAACAATATCAGCCCAATTGTCAGGTGCCAAAATAGTAAATGTTCCTAATCCTTGTCCATTTGGAAAACCAGCTTCTCTCAATAAACTTAATGCCTTTTTAGGATCATAACGAAAGCCGAAATGAGCATTACTGTCGTATCCCGGCATTCCTCGTGGAATGAAACCTTCAGTAGCGGGTCGAACCGTGCCGTTTTTAAAATATCGCGCTATTCGTTCTCGGTCAATAGCAAAGTTGATAGCCTTTCTAACTGCCTGAAACCTTGTTGGGGAGTGGCGAACAAGCTTATTAGAAGTGTCCACTAAAAAACCTATGTACTCTGTATTTAGATAGGTCTTTTTGGTCAGAACAATTTTATGTTGAAATGCTTTTTGCAGTTCTCCTCCTTTCGTTAATACCAAATCTTTGAAGGAGCCATCAATATTGTTGACGAAATCAATTTTTCTTTGAAGAAAAAGAAAAAACTCGGTTGCCTTGCTATCTACAAAGCTAATCTGAACCGCATCCAGAAAAGGAAGTGTAACACCGGTTGAATCTCGCTCCCAATAATGCTCATTTCTTTTGAGGGCTAACACATTTCCTTCATCCCAATAATGAAAAACAAAGGGACCTGTGCCTAAAGGGTGGCGACCAAAATCTTTTCCCCAATGCAAAACAGCTTCTTTAGGAACTATACTGCAATAGGGCATGGTAAAAATTTGTAACAGTGGGCGAAAGGGTTTTATTAGGTGAACAACAACCGTACTATCGTTAAGAGCAATGAATGGCTCCTTTGGGGCAATGCGATCATTAAAAATCCATGCGCCGGTTGAAGCTACCGATGGGTCTATCAACCGGTTGAAGCTATATACTACATCTTGTGCTACCATTCTTCTGCCTTTTCCGTTTGGGAAAATGGTGTCATTTTGAAAAAAAACATTACTGTGTAATGAAAAAGTATAAGTCAGACCGTCGGATGAAACTTCCCATTTTTTTGCTAAGGAAGGAATGATGTTTAACTGTTCATCTGTTTCAACAAGGGTGTTATACAACATGTGATCTGTCCACATATTGTATAGATTTTTTGCAAAAGCTGGATCCAAGCTTTCAACGGTTCCTGCAGAATAATTGAGATAAAAAACGTTCTTTTTTTCATTCACTTTTTTGCCGCAGGAAATGGTCAAAATGAAAAATATAAAACATCCTAAAATCCTGTGGATAAAACGCATGGTGCAAATTAGCAGAATGCCATTAAATTTGGACGACTTTAAAAACAATGCACACACGCCTTTCGGTAAACATCAACAAGATTGCCACCTTGCGAAACAGTCGTGGCGGCAATAATCCTGATGTAGTGCAAACAGCACTAAACTGTGAGTCATTTGGTGCAGAAGGCATTACGGTTCATCCTCGTCCCGATGAAAGACATATTCGCTATGAAGATGTTCGGGAATTAAAAAAAGTGCTTCGTACTGAATTTAATATAGAAGGTAATCCGAAGGAAGAGAAATTCGTTCAATTGGTGCTGGACACCTTGCCAACACAAGTAACATTAGTTCCAGATTCGCCTAATCAACTCACTTCTAATCATGGATGGGATACGATTAAAGAACAATCTTATTTACAAGAAATCATTAGTGCATTTAAAAAAGCAGGCATTCGTGTATCTATATTTGTTGACCCTATTGAAAAAATGATAGAAGCCGCCGTAGAAACAGGAACCGAGCGGGTTGAATTATATACGGAAGATTTTGCCAAACGCTTTCACCAAGACAAACAACAAGCTATAGCCCCTTATCAAGCCTCAGCTATTTTGGCGCAAAACCATCATCTTGGCGTAAATGCCGGACATGATTTGGATCTTCAGAATTTGCAGTTTTTTGCAAAGTCTATACCCAACCTTTTGGAAGTTTCCATCGGTCATGCACTAATTAGCGATGCACTTTATTATGGTCTTGAAAACACGATTCAGATGTACCGAAGAAAACTTTCATTTTGACTCATGAATGTAAAGCGGTTGTTAATGACTCTTTTGAATTACAAATGAATTGTTAATGCCAATACTTTTATTGACCCCTTCCTTACCTATTCTCCAAAAACAATAATGACCTGAAAGCAATTTGCTATTTGGCTCGCATAGTGTACTTAAACATTTCTAAAGTATAGAAATGCTTTGATGAAAAGAGAATAAAAGTGTAAGGTATATATATTTATTATTTAAAAAGAGGCTTTATTATTTAAAAGCAAAGCATGAGAAGGAGATTTTTTACCACCGTGTGGATGTGCATGTTAATGTGCATTTCATTATTTGCACAAGCACAGCCAACAGCAAATTTCACATCAAACATAGTTTCCGGGTGCGCACCCATTTTGGTTCAGTTTACGGATCAAAGTCTTGGAAGCCCAACTACGTGGTATTGGGATTTAGGAAATGGCACCAATTCAACCTTGCAAAATCCTTCAACAACTTATATATCAGCAGGCGTTTATACTATTACACTGACCGTAACCAACGCATCCGGTTCTAACACCAAAGTGATGACCAACTATATTTCAGTTGTTCCTTCACCGATTGTAAACTTTACAGCTACGGATACATTTAGTTGTGCACCAAAAACTATTCAGTTTACTGACTTATCTACACCTGGAGGAAACGGAACAGTCAGTTATTTATGGGATTTTGGAGATGGATTTACATCAACTCAACAGAATCCGCAACACACCTATACTTCTAATGGAGTATATAACGTTACCCTCAAGGTTACCAATGCTTCCGGCTGTTCTAAAATATTGACAAAGCCAAATTTTATTCAGCTAATAAACAAGCCGACAGCTAATTTTTCAGCTACAAACAATAATTCATGCACGCTTCCTTTATCTGTAAATTTTACCAACGCTTCAAGTGGTGGCGTAAGTTATCAATGGGATTTTGGCAATGGCACTACTTCTACTACATCAAATCCTACTTGCATCTATACAGTACCAGGCTCATATACCGTTCGGTTAATCACAACTAATATAGCTGGTTGTTCTGACACGATGACCAAAGTTGCCTATGTTAATATAGGCTCGCTAACAGCCGGTTTTACCAAAAGTACTAGTACGACATGTACTAATAACACAGTTTCATTTACCAACACTTCTATTCCCGGACCAGGAGTAAGTACATGGTATTTCGGAGATGGTACAAGCTTTATCGGCACAAATGCCAATCATGCTTATTCAACAGCCGGTACTTTCACGGTGAAATTAGTGGTGAACTATAATAATTGTAGTGATTCAACTACACAAACAATTGTAGTAAATCAAGGGCCAATCGCAGCTTTTACGGCAAATAATTTAGTGGGTTGTATCGTTCCATTTACCACACAATTTACCAATGCAACAATAGGTGCATCAAGCTACTTATGGATTTTTGGAGATGGTACTACTTCAACAGCAACAAGCCCCTCGCATACTTATTCAGCATTGGGAGTTTATACCGTTAAATTGATAACTTTTGGAGCAAATGGCTGTAATGATACTTTGACTAAAACTAACTATATCAATATTACCTTACCAACCATTTCTATTTCAGCAAATCCTGCCACCGGTTGTGCTCCTCTGAATGTAACCCTAACAGCTAATATCCCTACTGGCGTTACGATTACTAATTATAATTGGACGTTTGGAGATGGAAATTCGGGAACGGGAGGCCCCACTATTTCACATACTTATACATCAGGAAGCTATCAAGCAACATTAACAGTAACCACTAATTTAGGATGTACAGTAACTTCAGCTCCTATAACTATTACAGCGGGGCCACCACCTACTGCAAGTTTCTCCTTTTCACCAAGTCCGGTTTGTCCAAACCAAACTGTATATTTTACCAATACCTCAACTGCTCCCCTCGGAACAATTTATCAATGGACATTTGGCGATGGCGGAACAAGCTCACAAGCCAATCCTACTTATGCCTATGGCGGAGCAGGAACCTATACAATCACATTAACACTTAACAACAACGGATGTATAAGCACTTTCACTTCAACTATTGTTGTCAGCCTTCCTAAGGCATTTTATACTACTAATATCCTTTGCAACAATAAACTAAAAGTATATTTTACGGATGCCTCTATTGGTGCAAATTCTTATAGTTGGAATTTTGGTGATGGCACAACATCAATACTGCAAAACCCTACTCATACCTATCCCGCTTATGGCAGCTATAATTGCATACTTACTGTTACAAACAATGCCACCGGCTGCACCTCCAGTAAAATTTGGACCATTGTCCTATTTGATATCCCCGCATTGTTTACGGCAAGCGACAGTGTTATTTGTAAAGGTCAGACGATTACTTTTACCTCACAATCTACCCCTGCTACTGATATCAGTAACTATACTTGGGACTTTGGTGATGGCTCTGCCCTACAAACTACTACCACAAACACAGTCTCGCATGCTTATATTACTAACGGAAATTTTACGGTAACACTTTATGTAAAGGATTCTCGAGGTTGCATTGACACGCTGATAAAAACGAACTACATTCAAGTAAACGGGCCAACTGCAAACTTTAGCGGTGCACCTCTGAGCGGATGCGCACCCTTGTTAGTCGGGTTTATTGATCAATCTAGCTCGGGTGGTTCTGGGATTTTTGCACGCACTTGGCGATTTGGCGATGGGAGTATAAGCACTGCAAATGTTGCCAATGTTACACACACTTACGGAAAAGGCATCTTCAATGTAACACTCGTTGTAACAAATGGTAACGGATGTACAGACTCAATGGTTAAAGCCAATTATGTTACAGCAACCAAGCCTACTGCGAGCTTTATCGCCAATAACACAACCATTTGTCCGGGACAAAGCGTTACATTTACTAATAGTTCAACAGGGTCTAATTTAACTTACAGTTGGGCATTTGGCGATGGGGGTACATCTACGACAATCAGTCCTTCACATAGCTATGCCGCTACGGGAAGTTATACTGTAACACTGATAGTAACAGATGGTACGATGTGTATAGACACATTGGTCAAAACAGCTTATATCACTGTTGGGGGAATCAACTTAGGCTTTACAGCCAGCGATACTTTTGCTACTTGCCCACCACTTACAGTCAATTTTACAAACACATCTACCAATGCAAGTAATTATACTTGGACTTTTGGCAATGGAAACGCCTCATCGCTTGCTTCGCCTTCAACCATTTATACACTTCCGGGCATTTATACCGTTAAACTCAAAGGATTAAATGGAGGATGTCAAGATTCTGTTTCTAAAACCATTACAATACTTGGCCCTACAGGCTCTTTTTCTTATGTGCCAATCAATGGTTGTGTACCACTCACAGTTAGCTTTACAGCCACTACCCAAAACACCCAACTTCTTATTTGGGACATGAATAATGGTGTTACACAAACTACTTCTGCCAATACAACGACTTATACATATACTTCCCCCGGAAAGTTTATTCCGAAACTGCTTTTGAGTGATGGTAGCTCTTGTATTGTACCTATTCAAGGTCCTGACACAATCAAGGTGGACAAAGTAACAGCAGACTTTACTTTTTCACCCAATAATCAATGTGGTTCAGGAATGGTCAATTTTAATGACACTATCCTTTTTCAAGTAAACCCAATTGCTACTCGCTTGTGGACATTTGGTGATGGAGGAACCGCTACAACACACAACCCTTCTCATAGTTATGCAGCTGCAGGTATATATACAGTAAAGCTTGTGGTTGCCTCAACCCAAGGGTGTAAAGACTCTGTGATCAAAACGGTTACCATTCTTCCCAAACCAATTGTCAGTGCAGGGAATAACGTTTCTATTTGTCAAGGAAATACTATTCCAGTACAACTTCAAGCAACCGGAGCTGTTAGTTATGTTTGGACTCCATCAACCGGACTTTCCTGTACCAATTGTGCGAATCCATTGGCTAATCCCACAAATACCACTACCTATAAAGTTACCGGAACAGGTGCAAATGGTTGTTCTGACACATCTTTGGTTACAATTACTGTAAATCCACTCCCTACAATTCAAACTGGGCCTAACCCAACTATTTGTGCTGGTGGATCAATCCAATTAGCTGTTGCAGGAGCTACTACATATAGCTGGTCACCATCCACCGGTCTTTCTTGTAACAATTGTAATAATCCTACAGCCTCACCTACCACAACTACAACCTACACTATAACTGGAATCTCTTCTGTAGGATGTAGCAATACTGCCCAAATTACAGTAAACGTTTCTGCTATTCCAAACGTAACGGCTACGGCAACAAAAAATGCTATTTGTGTGGGTGATTCATCCAAGTTGCAAGCATCAGGTGGAAGTAATTATTCATGGTCACCAGCAACGGGGCTTTCGTGCATAAATTGTGCTAACCCAACGGCTATTCCAACTACAACCACTACCTATATTGTATCCGGAAGTAATAGTGCCGGTTGTACAGATACCGGAATGGTAACTATTTTAGTCAACCCCTTACCGATATTGTCGGTTCCAAATAAGTCTGTTTGTATAGGTAGTTCTGTTTTGCTGCAAGCTTCAGGTGCCAACACGTATGCTTGGTTGCCAACAACAGGATTATCTTGCAATAATTGTGCTAATCCAACAGCTACTATTTCCAACACAACCACTTACACGATAACAGGTACCAGTGTAGCCGGCTGTGTGAGTACTTCTCAAATGACCATAACTGTAAATCCACTACCCGTTATCACGGCAAACCCAAATCAAACTGCTTGTAATGGAACACCGGTTCAATTGACAGCATCCGGTGGGCAAACGTATGTGTGGAGCCCATCCACCGGCTTATCCTGCACAAATTGCACTTCGCCTACTGCCACACCACCTACCACAACCACCTATACCGTTGTAGGCAAAGATGCCAATGGTTGTGTGGACACTGCTCGCACAAAGGTGTCTATCAATCCATTGCCCAATGTAAATGCTGGTCCCGATCGTTCAGTCTGTAAATTAAATAGCACTCAATTACAAGCTACTGGAGCAAACACCTATGTTTGGTCGCCGTCAACAGGATTGACTTGTGTAAGTTGTGCAAACCCAATTGCTTCACCAACCGTTGCCACAAACTATGTAGTAACCGGAACTGATGGAAATAATTGTAGCAAATCTGACACCGTATTGGTAAGCATTTTCCCGCAACCCATAGTAAGTGCAGGTGTTGACAAGCGAATTTGTTTCGGTACCTCTATTCAACTACAAGCAACCGGAGCCATGACTTATATATGGTCACCACCAATAGCACTTTCGTGTATTACTTGCCCAAGCCCAAATGCAAAGCCTATTAATGACATCACCTATACCGTAGTTGGTACCGATGCCAATGGTTGTGTGGATTCCGGAAAGGTAAAAATTTCTGTTACTCAATTGAAACCTATTACAATTGGGAAAAATGATAGTGTTTGTCAAGGAGAATCGGTACAACTGACTGCAAGTGGGGGCGATAGTTATAGATGGTCGCCGGGTGCAACACTTAACGACTCTACCAGTTCAAGCCCCATTGCATCACCCATGGTAACAACATCTTATACGGTGATGATCAAACAAGGTGATTGCTTTGGTGATACCGGAAAGGTAACGGTTGTTGTAAATCCTGTACCAACAATAAATGCCGGACCGGATCAACACATTATAGCAGGATCGTGGGTTCAATTATCCACTAAGGCAACTCATACGGATTACTATCTATGGACACCGGCAACCGATTTGAATTGCTTTGATTGCAGTGCTCCAATTGCTACACCAAAAGAAACAATAACCTATAAGGTAAAAGCCTCCAACAAATATGGTTGTACGGCTTCGGATGATGTTACCATTTACGTAACCTGCGACAATAGTCAAATATTTTTGGCTAACACTTTCACGCCAAATGGAGATGGCAATAATGATTTGTTTTACCCTCAAGGAAAGGGTATCAATGTTGTGCAACGGTTCAGAATATACAGTCGGTGGGGAGAATTGTTATATGAAGCACAAAACATTCAACTAAATGATGAAACTAAAGGTTGGGATGGCACATTTAAAGGGGAGCAACTTAAACCTGATGTCTATGTATATATTTTGGATGCCGTTTGCTATAATGGTTCGCCTATGCAAATCAAGGGTGATGTTTCACTAATCAGATAAAAACAACCAAAGAAGAGAAAACTATGAATCGAAAAATCAGATTTTCTGCAATGGCTTGTTTCATGTTTGGGCAATTAGTTACCCAAGCTCAAGACATACACTTTTCACAATTTTACGAGAATTCAATTTTACGAAATCCGGCACTAACTGGTATATTCAGTGGTGATTATAAAGCAGGTATCAATTATCGCCAACAATGGAGTAATATCTCTGTTCCCTTTCAAACCGTTTTAGCATCTGTAGAAAGTCGGGTAACGGTAAATTCTGAAACGGGCGATAATCTCAGTTTTGGACTTACTGCCACATATGATAAAGCCGGAAGCATTAGTTTCAATAGCTTTCAAATTTATCCAGCTATTAATTACAACAAAGCTTTGGAAGATAGGCACCAGTCTTATCTTTCCGTAGGTTTTGCTGCCGGTTATGTGCAACGTTCCATTGACCCTTCTAAAATGACATTCGCTAATCAATATCAAAATGGAATGTTTAACCCTTATAGCAATTCAAACGAAACGATCACCAACACAAAAACACAGTATTTTGATTTGGGTGCAGGCGTAAGTTTCAATAGTTCAGCGGGAGAAAACAACCAACTTAATTATTATGTTGGTGCTGCAGCTTATCATATAAACAAACCCAAAGCAGGCTTTTCGGATAATGAAGCTTTTTTGCGGATGAACTTAAAATGGAATGGCAATTTAGGTGTTCAATACATGATAGATGAACAATACGCGCTTACGCTTCATGCCAATTTTTCAAGACAAGGCACTTATCAAGAAACCATTGCAGGCGCATTGGCAAGCTGGCGTAGCATAGATCAAAGGCAAAAAACTAACTTTGTATTCTATGCCGGTCTTTTTTATCGGTTTAACGATGCTATAATTCCCACAGTTAAACTGGATTACAAGAACTATTCTTTTACCGTTTCCTATGATTTGAATAATTCAGGTTTGCGCTCGGCATCTAATGGAATGGGCGGCACAGAAATATCTATCTTTTCTCGAGGGCTGCTAAGTAAAGGACCTTGGGCTGTTGACAAAAATAAATGTCCACGCTTTGAATCCATGATATTACCTACTTTCAGATAGAGCATAGAAACTCTATCTGAAAAATAGGTTGTAATAAAAGAAACTAAGATTAACTCAAAGGCTGAGGCTCCGCATTGAATTTGAAGCCTATTCCGTGAATAGTTTGTAATTCTACATTCGGATGGTTTTTGATGTACTTCCGAATTTTCGTGATAAATACATCCATGCTTCGTCCAAGAAAATAATCTTCCTTTCCCCAAACGTTCAGCAAGATATCATCGCGTTTTAAAACCTTATTAGCATTGAGGCACAAATAGCGGAAAAGGTCAGCCTCGCGTTGGGTAAGTTGATGCTTTTCTTTATCGCTGTATAAAATCAAGTCATCAAAATTAAATTTAAGATCACCCAAGCTGAAGCCACTTGGTGTATCGTCTTCCTTCTTTTTGGTGCGTTTCAAAAACACCTCAATTCTCAACAACAACTCTTGCATGTTGAATGGCTTGGTGATGTAGTCATCAGCCCCACTACGAAATCCGGCAATCTTATCGTCATCCATCGTCTTTGATGTAAGCATCAAAATTGGCACTGTTTCATTCTTCTTTCGAATTTGAGTAGCAATAGCCATTCCATCTTTTTTAGGCAACATCACGTCCAACAAAATCATGTCGAAATTATGTTTCATGAATTGCTGAAACCCGCTTTCGCCATCCGTGCAATGGATCACATCATACCCACTGTCTTGCAAGCTGTCTTTTACAACAAAACCCAAAGTAGGGTCATCTTCAATAATTAGGATCTTTGATTTCTCAGCCATATATACAGGTTACACACCTTTGATTTGTGAGTAAAAATAATTTTTTTATCTCAGCTTAGATAATTCTTTAAAAATTGTTTTTGCTGAAGCAAATTGCTTTACAAGTTTTTTCATTGGAATGAATAGTAAGTCTCAACTTTCATTTAAAGCAGAAGTTAACTTAACCCCTTTTGTTACCTTCGTTCTATGTCCGAAAAAAAGCTTTTTCTGCTTGATGCATTTGCGTTGATTTATCGCGCTTACTATTCGCTAGTTCGCAGCCCTCGAGTTACCACCACAGGACGCAATACCAATGCTCAATTTGGATTTACTACCACCTTGCTTGATCTGATCAACAAAGAAAAGCCAACTCATTTAGCCGTTGTTTTTGACACCCCTTCCGCAACCGAACGTCATGCAGATTTTGCAGACTATAAAGCAAACCGCCAAGAAGCACCCGAAGATATTACCGCTGCTATTCCCGATATCAAAGAAATAGTGCGCGGATTTAATCTTCCCTGTTTAGAGTTGGATGGATACGAAGCGGACGATATTATAGGAACACTGGCATTAGAAGCCGCAGAATTGGGCTACACGGTTTTCATGGTAACGCCTGATAAGGACTATGGACAAGTAGTTCGTGAAAATGTTTTTATCTACAAACCCGGTTATCAAGGAGGAGGAGTAGAATTATTAGGACCTTCAGAAATCTGCCAAAAATGGAACATCAAACGGGTAGATCAAGTCATTGACATGCTGGGATTGATGGGCGATGCCGTAGATAATATTCCGGGCATTCCGGGTGTCGGAGAAAAGACCGCTGCTAAACTTCTTGCTGAATACAATACGCTTGAAAATGTATTAGACAATGCTGAAAAAATAAAAGGCGCATTGGGGCAAAAAATTACGAATGGAAAAGAAAGTGCGTTGATGAGTAAGAAACTTGCCACCATCATCACCAATGTTCCTATTCTATTTCATGAAGAAAACTTTAGGGTAAAAGATTTAAATAAAGAAGCCTTACATGATATTTTTCAAACCTTAGAATTCAAAGCCTTAGCCAAAAGGGTCTTAAACACAGAACTTTCCGCCACTGTACAGCCCAATATAGGATCAACTGACTTGTTTGGTAATCCAACACTGAACACTGTAAAAGTAAAAACTGTTGAAGCAAACCAACTTCATCTGCCCGAAATAATAGAGTCCAATTTCTCCACCATTGCAACAACTCAGCATGAGTATAAATTAGTCCAAACACCTAATGAAATCGAAGTTTTGGTGTCGGAATTAATAAAGCACTCAGTCATAGCATTTGATACAGAAACGACAAATATAGATGCTATGCGTGCCGAATTAGTTGGATTCAGTTTTAGCTGGAAAAAGGGCAATGGATTTTATATACCCAGTCCCAACCAAAAGCATGAAGTAAAGGAATTGTTAGCCAATTTTCAACCCTTGTTTGATCGCACCGATATATGTTGGGTTGGGCATAATATTAAGTATGATTTAATCCTATTAAAGCATTATGGTTTTTCCCTGAAAGGTTCGATGTATGACACCATGTTGGCACATTATATTATTGAGCCGGAGGGCAGACGTAATATGGATTTGCTGAGCGAACGATTTCTGAGTTATAAACCGGTAAGCATTGAAACGCTGATTGGCAGCGGAAAGGCACAAACGTCCATGCGAGATGTAGCCATAGAATTGATAAAAGATTATGCGGCTGAAGATGCTGATGTAACATGGCAATTGAAACAGTGTTTTGATCCGATCGTTGAACAAGCATCCGTTGGAACTATTCTGAATGATGTGGAAAATCCACTTGTATCTGTTTTGATGGATATGGAATATGAGGGCGTGGGTGTAGATGTACCATTTCTTAATCATTATAGTATTCAATTGGAAAGAGAAATTAAAGAAACGGAAGAACGAGTTTATACACACGCCGGTACTCAATTCAATTTAGGATCACCTAAGCAATTAGGCGTTGTATTGTTTGAAAAAATGGATTTGGATAGTACCAAAAAAACCAAAACAGGACAATATGCTACCGGCGAAGATGTGCTGCAAAAACTGAAACACAAACATCCAATCATTGAAGACATTTTGGTGTTTCGTGAATTGTCTAAATTGAAAAATACGTATGTAGATGCACTGCCATTGTTGATTCATCCCCAAACTGGTCGAGTACACACCAGTTTTAACCAAGCTGTGGCAGTAACCGGCAGACTCAGCAGCACCAATCCCAATCTTCAAAACATACCTATTCGAACGGATCGCGGACGAGAAATCAGAAAGGCATTTATTTCACGCGGGAAGGGATGGAAGCTGATTTCGGCAGATTATTCACAAATTGAATTACGCATCATCGCTGCTATCAGTGGAGATGAAGGAATGATTGCAGATTTCCGTGCGCACAAAGACATTCATACCACAACGGCGGCAAAAGTATATCGTGTGAACGAAGCAGAAGTTTCTTCAGAAATGCGTCGTGCAGCAAAGGCTGTAAACTTCGGAATTATCTATGGACAAAGTGCATTTGGCTTAGCAGAAAATTTGGGAATATCCAGATCAGAAGCAAAAGAAGTAATTGATAACTACTTCACAGAATATCCCGCCATCAAAAGCTACATGGACAATCAAATAGCCCTTGCTCGTGAAACCGGTTTTGTACAAACCTTGCTTGGGCGAAAACGTTGGTTGAAAGATATTCGTTCCTCCAACCAAACCGTTCGCGGATTTGCCGAGCGAAATGCCATCAATATGCCTATTCAAGGCTCTGCCGCAGACATGATTAAGCTTGCCATGATTCACGTTCACAAAGAGCTGCAAGCGGCAGCTCTGCAAACAAAAATGATTTTACAAGTTCATGATGAATTGATTTTTGATGTCCCTGAGCAAGAATTAGATCAAGCAACAACGATCATTCGAAAAGGAATGCAAGAAGCTATGCCGCTTCCACATCAGGTGCCGGTAGTAGTAGAAGTTGGTGTAGGCAACAATTGGTTGGAAGCGCATTGATGTGTTTGTTGCCAACACATTCAAACTTTTGAAGGGTTAAATGTCAAATAGGAAGGTTATTTTTTAAAAAGCCCATAACCCCATTCCTTTAACCATCCGATAATCTTATCCTTATAGTCACCCTGAATAAGGATAAGCCCTTCTTTTACGCTGCCGCCGGAACCACATTTTGTTTTTATTTTTTTTCCCAACAAATTCAGATCATCTTCCGTACCTACAAAGCCTTCAATTAAAGTAACAACTTTACCTGCCCGCTGTTTTGTGTCTGTTTTTACACGCAGTCTTTGCTTTTCCGGCAGGGGTGTTTCTTCAGAACGGGTATCTTCATTCAGGCTGTTGAAATATTCACTGTTGGTTGAATAGACAAGCCCATCGCTACGCTCCTGTTTATGCTTACTCATGGTGAGGGGGTTAAAACTTTTAGCCGTCAAAATAAGGGAATTAAGCTCAAGAAATGCCGGTTACAGAGCAAATGTTTCTTTCCGTTTTTTTTAGTTGCGCCCAATTCAAATATTTTATTGGTGCAATGCAAGTCGTTAAGCTACACTCTTTGAATCAGAACAGTTTGAGCTGTTGTTGGCCTCTGTTTTCATGTTTTAGTGTACGGAACTGCATGAATAACCATAATGAAAATTCGCCTCCAGCAACCCTTTGTTTTAACAAAGATTTATCATAAAGTATTTATAAAACGACCTATTCACATACTACATTGTAATTTATTGGGTTGTTTCTCCCTTTTATTCAACTTTTTTAGTATCTCTATGCCCTACAAGATTCATAGTCCGCCATGTTTTCTAATACTGTGATGTGTGAGCATCTCAATATGTTTGGAATAGTAGCAGCCCTCAAATTCTCATTAAGGCAGTTAAGGTTATTTTTTTACATTTTAAATCACTATTTTATGAAAAAATACACCATTTTTATAAGTTTATTTGCATCAAGCATCTGTGCTTTTGCCCAATTAGCCCCCCCCCGCGAATATTTCTACGGAATTCTCAGTCTTAATTGCCATTCCTGACACCACCATCATCGCAGGTATTACCATGCAAGGTAAGCCGGTATTTAACAACGCGGGAATGAACAACATCATAAATCAATTCAATGTTACAGGTTTTGCCAAAGAGTACCCTACCTCGCGCTTCTTGGTAATGCGGCAATAGATTGAGCATCACCCACGGGGAGCACCATTCCCTGTGGGTATTTTCTACTTTAAAAATTTAAACTATGAAAAAGAGATTGCTTATAATTATTGTGCTGTTACTATGTGCTGTTACTATGTATGCACAATCATTGGTTGGTTTAGACCCAACGTTTGCTAATAATGGAACTTACTTGGGTGATAGTGGTATGTGTGGAAAAGTGGTGATACAGTCTGATAAAAAAATATTAATTGGGGGATATCAATATAAAAATGGGCAACAGGCAAAATTAATAAGATATAATGAAGATGGGGCTATTGACAATTATTTTGCTGTGAGTGGATATTTTATTCTACCATCTACATTGTCATATCCCACACTCAATACTATTTGTCTTCAGCCCGATGGGAGAATACTTTTAGGGGGTGGAACCACGAAGGATTTACTATTAATCCGCCTCAAGACGGATGGTAATTTAGACAGCAGTTTTGGCAATAACGGCATAAAAATTACCGGCTATCCCGGATCTGAATATATTAATTCCATAGCCTTACAGCCGGATGGTAAAATTGTATCGGTCGGAATAAGGCAAACCCCCGAAGATGCCATCCAAGTTGTGAGGTATCTGCCGGATGGCAGTTTAGACAGCAGCTTTGGCAATAATGGGGAGGTTTATTTTGACTGGACTTGGGGCGTTTTCCATTATCCTACTGCCAATGACATTGCGGTATTGTCTAATGGCAAAATAGTAGTTGGAGCTACGACACAAATAGATGCGAACGGGAAATATTGTTTTACAGCTCTGCGCCTGCTGCCTAACGGTAGTTTAGACACATCCTTCAACCATAGCGGCATGGCATATACGGATATAGGCGGTTGGATGGCTTATTGCAAGGCAATGCAGGTGCAGCCGGATGGCAAAATATTATTGGCAGGATATTCAGACAGTGTAGCGGTTGTGCGTTTTGATACAACCGGAAAATTAGATAATAGCTTTGGAAATGGTGGACAAGTAAAAATAGCAGCAATCGGTAAAACAGAGCCGCTTAAGCTACAACCCGATGGTAAAATATTGATTGGAATTAATAATGATGATACGAGTTTTTCAATATATCGTCGGATGCCTGATGGAAATGTTGATTTGAGTTTTGGAATAACCGGTAATATTCAAATTAAGATTTTAAATAGACTAAATATTATTAATGGGATTGCGACACAAGCTGACGGAAAAATAATTGCGGCAGGGGGGTGTAATAATAATATTGATTATTTCCCTAAAAGGCTTATAATGCGTTTTATACCTTATGCAACCTCCATTATTAATATAGATTTGCAATCTTCTATTTCCATACACCCCAACCCGGCAACGGATTGGCTAACGATTGCTTACCCAAGCAATCAGGGAATGATGGCGGATGTTTGTGTGTATGATGTTACGGGAAGAAAGTTGGTAAGCAAAGAAAGTCAATATTTTAAAAGCTCGTCTGTAACGATAAACGTATCAGGCTATACGCCGGGTGTTTACTTTATCAGCATCATCAACCATAAGGGATTAAGTGAACAGTTTAAATTTGTAAAGCAATAGAGGAAATATAGCCTGTAAGGAATTTAATCCTTACAGGTTTCTCATCTTAAAAACGCAGGTATATGAAAAAGATTTTGCTTGTAGCTACTGCTCTTTTATTATACAATGGGGCTTTTATGCAAACATAACCTGCCATTCAACATTTTTTTAGCAAACATAAATCACTTTAACAACATAAAATATTGAATCATAAAAAAAATACTGCTTATTCTTTTATTCTCCTGCTGCTATAAGTTTTCCTTAGCGCAAACCGTTTTTGCCACAGACAGTTCTAATTGGCATTTTGAAATGCCTTATGGCTCATTTCATAGCTATGTGGCAGGTGATACAGTGATGCAAGGCATTCATGCCAAAATAATTAATCAGATTGCCTTAGTTAAGCAACCTTATTTCGGATGGGGGCTTCAAGTATATAGATTGCCCACGCTATTTGTATATACGGCATCAGATACAACCTTTGTTTACAATCCTACATTCAATCGCTTTACACCACTCTACATTTTTACGGCACAAGAAGGCGACAGCATCTGCCTACCCCTGCTTCGGGCAGGAGGTGGCACGTCCTATTCTGGGCCCTTGGGCGACAGCACATTCTGCTTTGTAATAGACTCTATACGAATGGTCAAATATGATACAGCCATCCTGAAAACATTTTATACGCGGAGCTACACTAAAACAAATGCCATAAAATTAAATTGGGGAACAGCCCAAAGAGGTGCTTATGTCGAAAGAATAGGTTCCGTCTTTACTGGGCTAATCCCTTCTTGTTCTTTTGGCGCTCCCGATGCTTCTTGTGTTTCCCTTGCCACAGATAATGCTCAGGATGCAGGGCCTTTGCGCTGCTTTAGAGATGCCACCTACCATATAAAATTGGTAATCAGTGATTGTGAAAATGGGGGAATAAGGGTGTCAATTCCTGAGGACAAGCTAAGTAAAATAACTATTTCACCCAATCCTGCCAACCAACATATATATGTTGATAATCTAACGGAGAAAGACATACTAAAACTTTGTCTTTATTCTTCTGATGGCAGGTTGCTCCGCTCGGTGTCGCACTCCAATAAGATGGAGATAAGCGGCTTAGCCAATGGCATTTATTTTCTTAAATTATATTCTGACAAAAGCCCGATTACAAGTAAAATCATGATTCAGCAATAAAATTCTCTATTCGACTTAAAAAATAAATTTAGGAGCTATCTGTTTAGACAGCACCTTTTTCATGCCTTATTTGTTATGTTAATGGATACTGTTCCAAAAAGGGTAAAATTCAAAAAGTAATATTTTACACAAATGGACTTTCCCAAATTCAAAACAAATTTTTCGTAAATTTCTACTGTGAAAACAAGGTGAAAATGATTATTGCAAACCCTATATACGACACCGTTTTTAAGAGAATGATGGAAAACGAGCGAGTAGCCAAGTTTTTCATAGGAACACTTTTGGAGCAGGAAATTGTAGCCGTAGAAGTAAAACCGCAAGAATTTACTTGGATGGACGATTTAGACCCTAACTCCGCATAATTACCCCTTTTTTATTGGTTTTAAAAAATAAATTACTGATTTTCTTTGGTTTGTAAGAAAAATGATAATAATTTTGAGCTACCTAATTAGGTTGTTTATGACTTTACC
>JAFDXP010000076.1 GCA_018267875.1 Bacteroidota bacterium
AATTACAGGTGCTACTTATGGCGGCAACCAAAATTTTACTGTTAAGTATAAAGCAACTCCCGGCTTTGCTTACCCTGCCGGTGTATATTCTACCGATGTAGTTTATACCGCTACTCAGCAATAAGTAAATTATATTTTGACCAAAACAGATGAGCAGACCCCGCACGGAGCGGGGTTGTTCATTTTTATTAATAGTCTATTTAAACAATTTAATTAAGAAGTAGGAATGAGTATCCAATATTGATTAGGGATCAATGATTGGGGAATTCTAATTATTTTTTAGTCTCCCATTTACTTCTACCTTCTCCTGGAATCAGGTGGCGCTCGCTATGGTATGAAGAACGAACTAATGGACCAGATTCTACATAGTCTAAACCAATTTTATACCCCTCTTCGCGATAAAAAGCAAACTCATCTGGATGAACAAACCTAAGCACTTGAAGGTGTTTAGCAGTTGGTTGTAAGTATTGACCAATAGTTACAACATCGCAGCCGTTTTCATAAAGATCGTTTAACGATTGAACTACTTCATCTTTGGTTTCTCCAAGCCCAAGCATAATGCCACTTTTTGTACGCATTCCGCCGTCCTTCAACCTACGAATTACTTCAAGGCTTCGGTGATATTTTGCTTGAATTCGAACTTTTCGGGTAAGACGCTCTACTGTTTCAATATTATGTGATACAACTTCAGGAGCTACTTCAATAATACGCTCTAAATTTTCCCACTGACCTTTAAAATCAGGGATTAAAGTTTCAAGTGTCGTCTCAGGGTTCAAGTTTCGCACGGCTTTTACCGTATTAGCCCAAATAATTGATCCCCCATCTTTTAAGTCATCTCTATCAACAGATGTAATAACGGCATGTTTAACCTTCATCAGATGTATAGCCTCGGCAACACGTTGAGGTTCATCCCAATCTACGGCTTCTGGTCTGCCGGTGGCAACTGCACAAAATCCACAAGAACGAGTGCAAATATTTCCCAAAATCATAAAAGTAGCGGTGCCTGCTCCCCAACATTCGCCCATGTTGGGACAATTGCCACTTTCGCAAATCGTATGTAGTTTGTGAGTGTCCACCAAACCGCGCACATGACGATAGCTTTCTCCTACCGGTAGTTTCACACGAAGCCAGTCCGGCTTTTTCACTTTTGTTTCAGCACTATCTACTGTTGGATTGATAATTGGTAATTCCTGCATAACAAGGTGCAAATTACAACATCATTTGCGTCTGCCAAAGGTAAGCGCAACATAGGCATTCAGAAAATATGGATAGGCTGGTTGATCAACCATCAAGGCTATTTTTTTAGAATATAGTTCTGCATTGACACCTATTTCTAATGCAAGCTTTGAATGAGTACTGGCTGCAAAATCAAATTGAACAGCTGTTTTAGCATAAAGTCCGGGAATAACTTTGGTTTCACCTAATCCAGTAGTCCATCCCGATGAACCAACAATTTTAGATTGATCTGTAAAAGACTCACTGTACTCATCAGAATATTTAATGTTATCACGCACAATCCGACGCGGATTATCTCGAAGCACATAAGCATCAATATAGTAAGGCTTCAACAAGCCGATGGATAAACCACCGGCATAGAGCCAATGAACAGAAATGTCGCCCTGTTCAGGTTTTCCGGCTATCATTTTTCTAAAACCATAACCTAATTTAAGGTCATAAAAATTATTTATTTTACCGTAAACATAAGGTTTGGCTTTATCGTTCGTTTGCGTTGGTCCGATACTTTTTCCTTTTATTTCTTTTGGATGTTTGTACTCACCAATTTCTACCTGCCAAAATTTTATGCTGTAAAAGCGGTCACTTAATTTTTCATCTACAGGCTTTACTTTTCCTCTGTTAAACTGTGCATGCCATCCGTCAGTATTGACTCCTCCACCCAATGTCCATTCTTGAGAAATGGGTTTGGGTTTTTTAATTTTTTGAACTTGGGGATGCAACATAGTAACTGGGTTTGAAGAACCATTATTCTTCAAATTATTCTGTTGTCCCCAAGCAGACCCGCCCATCAACATCAGCAAAAACGAAGTAAAGTAGTTACGCAAGTGCATAGAAATTCTTCAAAGCAAAATTAATACAAGGTAAGATACAATCATTTTACGAAAAGAAATTGGACTTTGGTACATTTAACGAAAAAATTACGATGACTTCAAAGGTTGTATATACCGGACAATTGCGTACTACCGCCACTCATTTAGCCTCAGGAAACACAATAGAAACAGATGCGCCCATAGACAATCATGGTAAAGGCGAACGATTTTCACCTACTGATTTGGTAGCTACGGGTCTTGCTTGTTGCATGGCTACCGTAATGGGCATAGCAGCAGAATCGCATCAGATTGACATGGAAGGAACCAGTTTTGATGTGCAAAAAATAATGACTTCAAAACCTCGAAAAATTGGTGAAATCAAAGTGGCAATTCATTTTCCAGAAGGTAAAAAATTTAATGATAAAGAACGAAAAATTTTAGAACTCGCTGCATTGACTTGCCCTGTTTACTTAACCCTTAGTGAAGAAGTGATAAAAACAGTTACCTTTCATTGGCAGTAAGTTTTTTGCTTCTATGGCTAAATTTGAAAGTAAAAAAGAGGCTCCTAAAAAAGTAGATATTGTCAATGATCTATTGGAAGATTGTTTGCTTGCTTTTCCTGTTTCTGGCTTGTTGATCAGCTTTTATCAGCAATATCAGAAACGTGGATTTCTCACCAAAAAACAGTTAGAAGGATTGTATGGGAAAGCATCTTCAGTATCGTCAATTCATACGGGAAAATTAGCTACTCTGGCGGCAATGATTCAAAAAATGCCAAATCGTTTTAAATCGGAATTACCGGAAAAACAATTAGTAGATTTGAAACCCCAGAATGAATGGATTTCAGCCATTGCTAAAATACTTGAAAAATACCCTGAGCATAAACGTGTTCGCTTTTTTCAAATGAAAATAGAAAAAGGAGATGATCTCAATTCTACAGATGTTGCGGAGCTAAAGCGATTTGAGAAATTACTATCCTAATTTCTACTTTCGAAAGGCAGTTGTCATTTTCTTTATATTTTACTACCTCGAAAGCACGACCCCATGACTCGACATTTCCGCTCGGCGTTGAGCATTTTTGTATTTCTGCTTCTCATCATTCTTATTATTGCCATCATTCAAGCTGGTAAGAGTCTTGAGATTTCAAGTGCATTAGTAAACCCTAAAGCATCAGTTAACGATTTTCAAATTTGGCTTGAAGGGTTGCACCATCCTTTTGCAATCTTTTTGTTTCAACTAATTGTCATCATAGGCATGTCACAGTTGTTAGGATGGATTTTTGGGCGTTTTGGGCAACCCTCGGTAATGGGTGAAATAATTGCCGGAATATTATTAGGCCCCTCCTTTTTAGGCTCAATTTCACCTCACTTTTTTAATGTTTTATTTCCAAAAGAATCGCTCACCCATATTAATATGTTGAGTCAAATTGGGTTAGTGCTTTTCATGTTTGTCATTGGGATGGAGTTGGATTTGCGTTTAGTAAAAGCAAAGGTTAGATCAGCAGTATATATAAGCAACGTCAGTATTTTGCTACCCTTTTCGTTAGGTGTTTTGCTTTCATATTTCCTTTACAAAAGGTTTGCTCTTGCCCATATTCCCTTTTATGCCTTTGCACTGTTTATAGGTGTAGCTATGAGCATTACTGCCTTTCCGGTATTAGCACGTATTATTCGAGAACGCAAAATAGCGGCTACGACTTATGGCGCAATTGCCATGACCAGTGCCGCAGCAAATGATATTACCGGTTGGTGTTTGCTTGCCTTTGTCATTGCTATTGTAAAAGCCGGTTCTATTACTTCTTCTATTTTCACGCTATTTGCTACAATTATTTATGTAAGCCTTATGTTGGTGGTGGTAAAAAAACTTCTTTGTCGCTTAGCCTGTATAAAAGCAGAAACTAAAGAAATGAAGGCATCCACGCTTGCAGTCATCTTTAGTACTATGTTGATTAGTGCGTATTGTAGCGAGATAATAGGCATCCATGCTTTGTTTGGTGCATTTATTGCAGGTGTTGTTATGCCAGAAGAATGGAGCTTTAGACAATTGATCATTCATAAAATAGAAGATGTTGCCTTAGTTCTTTTACTTCCGTTATTCTTTGTATTTACTGGTTTACGAACAGAGATTGGCGTTCTTGCTGACCCATCTTTATGGGGCTTATGTTTATTAGTTGTAGCTATTGCCATCATAGGTAAGCTGGGTGGCAGTGCCATAGCTGCCAGAATTAAAGGAGAAACTTGGTTAGATAGTATTGCCATTGGTGCCTTAATGAATACGCGCGGACTAATGGAGTTAATCATCTTAAATATTGGGTTTGACCTTGGGATTTTATCGCCGGAAATCTTCACCATTTTCGTTGTCATGGCATTGGTAACAACCTTACTTACTTGTCCAATTTTATCCTTACTAAACCGAATTGAGGCTGTTAAAAAACGTAACGACCATCCGGTGCATACATAACCGGAAGCAGTTTGTGGGTCTTTTCAAAATAATCGTAACCTTTTTTTAGGTTGACCCAAAAATGTTGTTTAGTCAAATCATCTTTATAATTTCTGCCTAAAAAATTTAGCCCTTGACGATCAAATCGAGTTGGATAGATGTGTACAGGGATATAGTTCTGACCGTTAATTTTAGCATTCAAACAAAGCACGTATAACTCTTGAATAAACGCATCGGTCAAGGGCAAACAGCCAATGGTAACGCAACCACCATGAATATAAATATCTCCACCAGGCTTCTTTTTATCGCCGAGTACCATGTCAGAATAATTTGGATAGCTCAACAGCAGAGAAAGATAGAAATCGCTTTTGGGGTTGAAATCATCAATATAATAAAGCCCTTCTGGCACTTGGCGATCGCCTTCAAAACGTTTAGGTCCTAAAATCCCAGACAATGCACAAACCCTATATGTCTTCACATGCGTAAAAGCAGAAGTGTCGTCATTGCGCGCCCAAAGCTCTAATTCATTATTGCTTTTGAAGGATCGGAGATAGATCTGATGTGGAGGATATGCTAAACCCTTCTTTTCAAAAAGTTGACTTAGGGTGTCATTGTACTTCATGTAAGCCTGACTGACACGACTAAAGGAAAACTGAAAATTTCTGAATGTCTGAGCATCATCTTGTGCAAAGCTTGATGTTACAGAAACTAAACACAATAGCAAAAAGCTAAAAATTCTCTTCATATTCTAATTCGTTCTTAAAAAATTAAGCTATCGGATAGTACTCTTTTTGACACACAAATATACCTTGCCTCTAAGAAATAAATTCTTAAAAAAACACGTTGGGATTGACTTTTGGTCAACCCCAACAGAACATAAACTCAATGAAATAAAATACTTATCTTTTTATCAAAACACGTTCTGTGTATTGTCCATAAACGGAAACAATTTTAAGGAAATAAACGCCTGTATTCAATTGTGAGAAATCCATACTCGTAGCAGATTTAGTGTCTGTATTTAGTCGAGATACTTCACGACCTATCACATCAATTAGTTGAATAGAAACATTTTCTGAAGCCATTTTCCAAGTAATAGTCAATTTCCCATCAGTAGGATTTGGATACAACAAGAACATATCGTTTGCAATAGATGCTATACTAGTTGTAATAGGTACTATTTGTGTGCTTGTATGTTTGAAGTTTATGCCGGTTACGGAATATTTTCCACTTGCCAATTTAATGTTAGCAGAAGGAATAGTAGTGTAATTCATATCTTCAGGATATACAACATAATCACCCGCCGGTAGGTTGCCAAAAGAATAATCCCCATTATTGTCGGTGTAAGTGAATCGAATAGGTTCGCCGAAATTGTTCTGAAGCGTTATTAATAATCCAGCGAAACCATTGTTTCCAGTGCCTTTATTAGCTCCCCAAATTACATTTCCACCTATAAAACCCGGGCCACCACTCCATGTACCTGCCTTCAAAAATATATTCCTATTGGTAGTAGTTGCGCCGTAATGGTTAATAATATTAGCACTTGACCAATAAGTAGAGGTGTCATGATAAGTAGGAATAAAACTGTTAGCCGCTGTAGTTCCACTGAGTACGGCAGCCTTTGTTCTATATGAGCCTGAAGGTGCATTGTTGAATTGATAATAGGCTGTATAATTTCCTGAAACCAAAGTAGAGTCCACAGCAGAAAGCAGATTGGTATTTTGATCAAACTTAATAAGCCAAACCTTGAACTGCATAGCTGAACCCAGCGTTAAAGTACTATCCCAATAGATATTACCTGAAATTTCATTAGGCGGTATAACAACCAAAATATTTTTGCTGATTGTTTTCGTACATAAAACATTTAAGGTTGTGGAGTCGAGCCATTGTGCAGTCATGGTAACTACATAATTGCCAGCTAAGGCATAAGTATGTGAAGGGTTATTTTGATTATACACCAAAGCACTTCCATCTCCAAAATCCCAAGAAGCATTTTTCTTAATCGGCATTCCGGCAAGGTTAATAGACGTGTTGGTGAAATTCTTATTTAAACCAATGCCCGAAGTAATAAAGTTTGCAGAAACAGAATTACAGTTGATGCTTGTTCCATTGTAAAAATTGACAGTTGTCCATTGAGAGTCAACACAACCACTTCCGGTGGCAACACATGAAACGATGTAATTTCCCGATGTAGAATAAGTGTGGTTTACTGTTCCTCCCGTTCCTGTTCCTCCATCACCATAATTCCAAGCATAGGTCATCCCTGTTCCTCCGCCAATATTGTTTGCCTGAAATGTGTATGTAGCGCCAACATTGGATTTGGAAATAGTAGTGGCACATGGAGAAAGAAGTACTACAACGGTATGCGTATCTACACTGGTACAAAGATTGGCTTGTGTAAATGAGTCTATCAAACTCATGTTGAGGGTTATGAGATAAGCACCGGACACCGAATAAGTATGTGAAATATTAGATGTCGGACCACCCATTACATTTGAATTACCATCACCCCAATTAATGATAAATTGTCGAATTGAATTGGCAATAGGCACATAGGTAGAGTTATTGGTTACAGTTACCAACATTGGGTTGGGGGGTGCTCCTACAACGGTTGAAAAGTTGGCAAAACAATTCTGTGCTTGAGAATAGCTAAAAGTCAATAGCAACAAAAAAACAGATAGTAGTCTTTTCATAAAAAAAATGATTTTTCAAGGTTAAATGAACTGGATATAAAATATTAGACCTATAATTTCTCATAATAGTTTGTATAAAAATAAAAAAAGCACTCGAATATTCAAGTGCTTTAATGTGATTTTAAAGAATTAAGCCTGCTATAAATTACCGCGCTTTTCTTGTTCTCTTTCTATTGATTCGAACAATGCTTTAAAATTTCCGGCACCGAAACTTTGTGCACCTTTTCTTTGAATAATTTCAAAAAATAAAGTTGGGCGATCTTCAACCGGTTTGGTGAAAATCTGCAACAGATAACCTTCTTCATCTCTATCTACTAAGATTCCTAACTCTTGCAAGGGAGCTATAGCTTCATCAATCTTCCCTACTCTTTCATCCATCATCTCATAATAGGCATTTGGCGGTGCACTCAAAAATTCTACACCTCTTGCTTTCAATTCTTTCACCGTTTTCACAATATCATTTGTGGCAACAGCAATATGTTGAACGCCTTCCCCTTCAAAGAACTCCAGGTATTCTTCTATCTGCGATTTCTTTTTTCCCTCTGCTGGTTCATTGATTGGAAATTTGGCATAACCATTTCCATTGCTCATTACTTTGCTCATCAAAGCTGAATATTCAGTATTGATTTGCTTGTCATCGAAAGAAAGAATATTGACAAAGCCCATTACCTCTTCATACCATTTTACAGTTGGCAACATACGATTCCAACCTACATTTCCAACACAATGATCTACATAAAGCAGTCCGGTATCTGTGGGATTATATGCACTTTCCCAGCTTTCATAGCCGGGCATAAAAGCACCTTTGTAATGTTTTCTTTCAATAAACATGTGAACTGTCTCTCCATAGGTATATATACCTGACATTTTCAACTCACCTTGTTCATCCTGGAGGGTAATAGGCTCCTGATAAGGCTTTCCACCACGCTTTGTAGTTTCTTCAAAAGCCTTATAAGCATCATCCACCCATAAAGCTAATATTTTAACACCATCACCATGCAATTTTACATGTTCAGAAATGGGGTGATTTGATTTCAATGCTGTGGTAAACACCAGGCGAATTTTTCCTTGCTGAACGACATAAGAAGCTCGATCGCGAACACCGGTTTCAGGGCCTGCATAAGCCACAGACTGAAATCCAAAAGCAGTTTTATAAAAGTGTGCAGCTTGCTTGGCGTTACCAACGTAAAATTCGATGTAATCGGTTCCGTTAATTGGTAAAAAGTCTTGTGCTTTTGCAATTTTTTCGGCAAATGTTTGTGTTGCTGTTGACATTTTATTTCAGGTTTTATTTTTTTGAGTGTTCAGAAAATAGGTTCAAATTTCTAAAGTTAATTTCCTAACCAATAAGTTTTTGTTATAAAAATCCATTTATTCTGCCCAACTCATGACATAGTTCTTGTCTTCAATTCCCAATGCAGCTTCCGTAAGAAAAAGTGGATGAAAGGTATCTACCATGACGGCTAATTCTTTTGTTTCTTTTTGTCCGATACTTTTTTCAACGGCTCCGGGATGCGGTCCATGTGGTATTCCGGCAGGATGCAAGGTTATCATACCTCTCGTAACGTGTTTTCTACTCATAAACTCGCCATCTACATAATACAAAACCTCATCACTATCAATATTGCTGTGATGATAAGGAGCGGGAATAGAGTTGGGGTGATAGTCATAGACACGTGGTACGAAAGAACAAATCACAAAGTTGTGTGCTTCAAAAGTTTGATGCACAGGAGGCGGTTGATGCACCCTTCCGGTGATGGGTTCAAAATCATGAATACTCAATGCAAATGGATATTCATAACCATCCCAACCGACTACATCAAAAGGATGATTAGCATACCAAATATTATAATTTAGTCCTTTCTTTTTCACTTTTACCAAATACTCTCCTATTTTATCAACAGTCATTAATTCATGTGGTTGACGAATATCACGCTCGCAAAAAGGGGCATGTTCTAACAATTGTCCGTATTTGCTCAAATATCTTTTAGGAAAAGCAACCGGACTAAAAGATTCAACGATAAACAAACGATTGTTGTCACCATCAAATTGAATTTGGTAAATGGTTCCGCGAGGAATTACTAAATAATCGCCATAGCTAAACTGAATTTGACCATATTGTGTTCGAAGCGTACCTGTGCCTTCGTGCACAAAAATCACTTCATCAGCATCTGCATTTTTGTAAAAGTATTTTAGGATACCGTCTTGTGGTGCAGCTAAAGAAATGATTACGTCATTATTAAATAAAACCGGCTTTCGACTCTTCAGAAAATCGGCTTCCGGTGTAACACTGAATCCTTGAAAACTTCGATGCTTTAAAATATTATCGCTTGCAGCTTTGGGATTAACATCTATGGGTTCCTCCACTCGAATAATTTGAGTTGGCGGATGGATATGATATAGCAATGAATAATTTGAAGAGAATCCTTCAGTACTAAATAGTTGTTCTGCATAAAGTCCACCACCAGGCTTGTGAAACTGTGTGTGCCTTTTGTGGGGAATATTGCCCAGCGAATGATAGTGTGGCATAATGAGTGTTTTCTTGCTCCAAAACTACGAAATTGCAAGGGAATGAAGTACGTTAGCTTCTGATACTCGGCAAACAAACAGAGAAAAAATATTTCCACCCAAACACCAAACTTTGATTTATGTTCAAAATGACCAAACTTTTTCCTGTCTTAGCTATCCTACTCTCTCTTTTTTCTACTGTTAAAGCCCAACCAATAGAACGTCCAAAATTGGTAGTGGGAATTGTTGTTGACCAAATGCGTTGGGATTACTTTTATCGTTTTTATGACCGCTTTGGGAACGATGGGTTTAAACGACTATTAAACGGTGGGTTTAGTTGTGCACAAACAAAAATCAACTATTTACCTGCATATACAGCACCGGGGCATTCTTGTATTTATACCGGTTCTGTACCTTCCATCCATGGTATAGCCGGAAATGATTGGATAGATAATCAAACCGGTAAACATTGGTATTGTACTGAGGACAATTCTGTATATCCGGTTGGAGGCAGTATTTCTGCCGGGAAAATGAGCCCTCGAAATTTATTGACCACCACGATAACTGACGAATTAAGGTTGGCAACCAATTTTCAATCGCGAGTATTTGGTATTTCTATAAAAGACCGTGGAGCCATTATTCCGGCTGGGCATCTGGCAAATGGAGCCTTTTGGTATGACGATAGCACGGGTAGTTTCATATCCAGTACATATTATGGCAAAAGCCTGCCGGCATGGCTTTCCAGCTTCAATAACCGACATTTACCCGATAGTTTTTTAAAACAAAAGTGGCAACTTTTATTTTCTAAAAACAGCTATAAACAAAGCCTAATTGACGAAAATCCCTACAAAGGAAAAATACCGGGAGAAAAAGATGGGCGTTTTCCACACCTCCAAATTCAACATCCAAAATATAACGTGCTACGATTTACTCCTTGGGGCAATTCCTACACAATAGCTGCCTCAAAAGCTTGTATTGAAGGCGAAAAATTAGGGCAGAATTTAAACCTAACCGACTTCTTGTGTATCAGCTTTTCCAGTACGGATTATATTGGACATACTTTTGCGCCAAACAGCATGGAAGTGGAAGACACTTATCTACGCTTAGATAGAGATTTAGCTGACTTTTTTGCTTATTTAGATAAAAAAATTGGTAAAGGAAAATATCTTCTTTTCTTAACCGCTGATCATGGTGGCGCTCATAATGCTCGATTTTTAACAGACAACCTTGTTCCCTCCGGCAATGAAAATGAATATCAAGTTGGGCAACATTTAAGTCAATTTCTAAAGCAGGAAACAGGCTACGACAGCCTCATTCGAGGAGTTGAAAACTATCAAGTGGTATTTAATTTCGACAAAATCAAACAAGTTGGGTTAACCCAAAAAGCAGTCAAAGCAAAAGTCAAAAATTGGTTTCTTCAACAACCTCAAGTTGCCTATGTTGTGGATATGGACAATGTAGTTGCTACGCCTCTGCCCGGCAATCTATCATCTATGATAGCCAATGGATACAATCGTTTAAGAAGCGGAACAATGCTGATCATTTACAATCCCGGATGGTATCAAGGGTATAGCTCAACCGGTACCACACACGGAACATGGCATCCTTATGACACACACATCCCTCTAATATGGTATGGTTGGAAAATAAAAACCGGAGAAAGTCAAACTCCTACGATGATGGAAGACATAACGGCAACCTTAGCAGCCTTACTACACATACAAATGCCAAATGGCTGCATCGGAAAACCAATTCCAGAACTGTTTAAATAAATCAATTTGATTAAAGAGAAAGTGCGGAAACTTTTCCACCACCGGCAAAATAACGAGACCAATACTGCTCACGTAGGCTGCTAATCATTACACCTTGAGACGAAGAAGCATGAACAAAAAAACCATTTGCCAGATAAATGCCCACATGCGTAATTCTTTTTCGACCTCGTGTGTGAAAAAACACCAAATCACCTTCTTTCAAATTAGCTGTATCCTTCAGTAAACGGCAGTTATGAAATTGTTCCATAGCCGTACGTACAAGATTCGCGCAAAACACTTGCTCGTATAAACGTTGGACAAATGCTGAACAATCTATTCCATTCAGGTTACTACCCCCTAATTGATATCGCACTCCATACCATCTATCTATAAATTCATATAAAGGGAAATTAGAAATAGCATAAGGAACCACATCCAGCAAGGCAGCATATCGTTTTTGTAATTCACTGGCAACTTGATAAACTATTCCATGTTTTTGTTCTACGTTATTATTCGGTGCAATCACAATAGTTTTAGCTGGTGATGCAATCATCACATTATCAGCCGGTTTTGATATTGATCTTTCTTTTCGAAGAGAAATAGGGGGATCCAACAATTCTTGTGAAGAGCGACAAGAGCTGAAAAGGAAAACAAAAAACAAAATTGTTAAGACGAGGGCAATGTTCTTCATGTCTAATCAAAAAAAGATAGAAAATTCATTTTGGAACCGGCCAAAGTTAAGGAAACACGGTATAAAAGCAATACTTTCGCGGCACAATTTCAATCTTTCAAGAAGCCCGAATATAAACTATCAGGTCATGAGTAAAAAAATGCGTCCCGAAAGCTTAATGATGTCTTATGGCTACAAGCCAGAACTATCTGAAGGTGCAGTAAAATGTCCTATTTTTCAAACTTCCACATTTGTATTTAAGAATGCCGAAGATGGTAAAGCATTTTTTGAAGTAGCTTATGGGCACAGAAATGCTAAGGAAGGTGAAGAATTGGGACTGATCTATAGTCGTATTAACAATCCTGACCTTGAAATCTTGGAAAACCGCCTCACGCTTTGGGATGAAGCGGAACAATGTGCTGTTTTTGAAAGTGGTATGTCAGCCATCACAACCGTTTTGCTTGAATTTTTAAAGCCAGGGGATTTAGTTTTGACCAGTAGTCCAGTGTATGGTGGTACAGACCATTTCATCAAAAAAATTCTTCCAAAATTTGGTATTCATGTAGCTGAATTTCGCGCTGGTCAAGACTTTGAAAGCATCAAACGAATTGTGGAAGAATCAGGACATTCCAGCAAATTAGCCTTAGTTTATATTGAAACTCCGGCAAACCCAACTAACGACTTAATAGATATTGCAGCCAGCAAAGCCATTGCAAACTATTTTTCTAAAGGCAAATCAGAACGAGTTTATCTTGCTGTTGACAACACATATATGGGGCCACTTTGGCAACACCCATTAAAACATGGTGCTGATTTAGTATTATATTCCGCTACCAAATACATTGGCGGGCATAGTGATGTGATAGCTGGAGCTTGCTTAGGCTCTAACGAATTGATTGGTCGGGTTAAAGTATTGAGGACTTTTCTGGGCAACATGGCAAGCCCCAACACAGGTTGGCTGCTTTTGCGAAGCTTAGAAACACTCAAGGCAAGAATGGATATTCAATCGGCAAATGCCAATAAGGTTGCCGAATTCTTAAATGCACATCCAGTAGTTGAAAGAGTTTATTTCTTAGGCAATCTATCAGAAAAAGATGGCGAGCAATATGAAATAAAAAAGAGACAATGCCTTAGTAATGGTGGTATGATTTCTTTTGATGTGAAAGGAGGCGAAGCAGAAGCATTCAAAGTGCTAAATGCGATGAAATTAATAAAGCTTGCCGTGAGCCTTGGAAGCACAGAAAGCTTAGCTGAGCATCCTGCAACCATGACGCATGTTGATGTGGCACTTTCATTGCGACAAGAACTTTCCATCACAGACAAAATGATTCGATTATCAGTAGGAGTTGAACACTATGAAGATATTATTAGCGATATTAGTCAAGCCTTAGACCATATTTCCGTCTAAAGGAAAGACTATCAATTTTTTGATTCGCAAACCATTATGACCAATAGAAATAAGGCCTTCCTCTCGCTTGCATTTATTTGCATTATTTGGGGAACAACTTACCTTGCCTTAAGAGTAGCAGTAGTAAAATTCCCGGCATTTTTGTTTGCTGCAATTCGACAAGTAGTGAGTGGAGTAATCATTTTGCTTATTGCTAAAAAACTAAACCCAACCGTAGATTTATCGAGAAAGAATCTATTACATCAACTGTTTGTTGGTTTTTTGCTCATAACATTAGGCAATGGCTTAGTAAGCTGGGCAGAAAAATATATTCCAAGCGGAGTAGCCGCCTTAATCTGTTCCTTGATGCCGCTCATAGCTGTTATTTTCAATCTTGTTCGTTATCGGGAAGATCATATTAATTTTCCAATAGCCATTGGAATGATTTTAGGATTTGGTGGAGTGGCACTTATTTTCAAAGATGATTGGGGCAATCTTTCAAACACAAAGTATCTGATAGGAATTGTAGCTACCTTTATTGCTACAGCCAGTTGGGCAATTGGCAGCATTATCAACAAAAAAAAGTCTTCACCAACCAATCCAATTTTCAATGCCGGATTACAGGTTTTATTAGGTGGGCTCCTTCTGCTTTTTTTAAGTCCTATAATGGATAATTACGCTACTGTTGGCAATTTTTTTCAGACAGATGTCATTATTAGTCTTTTGTATTTAATTGTCTTTGGTTCTGTCCTTGCTTATACGGCTTATATGTTTGCTTTACGAGAATTGCCGGTTGGCATTGTAACCCTTTATGCGTATGTAAATCCGCTTGTAGCCGTCATTTTAGGGTATCTAATTCTGCATGAACATTTAACCATTTATACCCTACTCGCATTTATTAGTATCATCAGTGGGGTGTATTTAGTGAATTGGGGTTATCAAAGACAACACAAAAAACAAGCTGAAATTCTATCGCTTGATAAATAAATATTTCAATTTACGTTTGTAAATTTGGGTATGACACCTATTTGCATTCAATTTAAGGATTATACCATTACCAGTGATAAATCCGTCATGGATATATCACAAATACACCATTGGCTTTCTCATAAATCTTATTGGGCTCAAAATATTCCATTTGAAACAGTAAAGCAAGCTTTTGATCATTCTTTTTGTATAGGTGCTATGCAGCATACACAACAAATTGCCTTTGCCAGATTAGTTACCGACTACGCTACTTTTGGATACCTTGCAGATGTGTATGTTTTAGAATCGCACCAAGGAAAGGGAATTGGGAAAATGATGCTTTCGCAAATGCTGAATCAATTATGGGTAAAGGGATTAAGGCGAATTATGTTAGCCACTTTAGATGCCCATGATCTCTATAAAACGCTTGGGTTTTTACACACAGCATTTCCTGAACGATTTATGGAAATAAACCGTTCCAATGTGTACGATTCTTGATGGAAATTTTCAACTTTGGGAAAAAAATAACACCCAAAAAAGCGTTGTTGCTCATACATTTACACATTCACACACAAAAAACACAATCTTATGTTTGAACAAATTCTTGAAATGGTAAAAGAGCATGTAGGCAATAATCCGGAAGTAGCTGCACTGCCGCAAGATCAACAAGATGCGTTGCATAATGAAGTTGCACAACAAGTCAGCAATAATTTAGCACAACATGCTACATCTGAATCCGGAGGAATTGGTGGAATGTTATCTCAATTACAAACCGGTGGTGGCACAATTATGAATGCTATTGAAGGTGGTTTAGTAGGTTCTTTAAGCAGTAAATTAGGCTTATCTCCTGGCGTTTCAGGTGCTATTTCTGCTGCTATTCCTTCTCTTTTGCAAAAATTTGCTACTAAAGCTAATGACCCAAATGATAGCAGCATTTCATTAGATAGCATCAAAGATTCTTTGTCTAAATTTGGCTTAGGAAACCTTGGAAGTATGTTTGGAAAATAACCATTAAATTAACAGGAAATGAAAGGGTTTGGCAAAAGTACAAGCCCTTTTTTCATGCCCATCTATCCCAAGTTAACCATTTTCAAAATTATCATTTCACAAAAGCAATCAAAATCTTTATTTCACAACTGCAATTATTGCTTGGCGAAAACAAAGTAACGAACCTATCTTTGGGGCAATTTTTTTTTCGTATTCATGTCTGATCTTAACCGGTATAATCTACGCGGGGTTTCCGCCCAAAAAGAAGATGTTCATAAAGCCATTTCTAAATTGGATAAAGGACTTTTTCCGCAAGCATTTTGCAAAGTCTATCCAGACTATTGGGGAGGCGATTCTAACTTTTGCAATCTGATGCACGCCGATGGGGCTGGAACTAAATCTGTAGTTGCCTATTTATATTGGAAAGAAACTGGTGATTTAAGTGTATGGAGCGGCATTGCCATAGATGCCATTGTGATGAATATTGACGACCTTTTGTGTGTGGGTGCTGTCGGACCATTCACCTATTCTTCCACTATTGGTCGTAACAAAATTCTAATTCCAGGGGAAGTCATTTCTGAAGTGATCAATGGTACACAATCCTATTTTGAACTACTGAAGGAATATGGTATTGAAGTGCATTTTCTGGGTGGAGAAACGGCTGATGTAGGCGATGTAGTACGCACCATTATTGTAGATGGAACCATGAGTTGCAGAATGCCTCGAAAAAAATTGGTTACTACTGAAAAAATGCAAGCCGGTGATGTAGTAGTATCATTATCCAGCTTTGGAAAAGCAAACTACGAAACAGCGTATAACAGTGGTATAGGCAGCAACGGATTAACCAGTGCAAGACACGAATTGTTACACCATACTTATGCCGAAAAATATCCTGAATGTGTGGATCCCAATTTGCCTAAAAATGTAGTTTTTAATGGTAAATATAAGCTGACAGATCAAACAACAACACCACTGAACGTGGGAAAAATGATACTTTCCCCTACCCGAACGTATGCACCGGTGGTATTACAAATCTTGTCAAAGCACTTTGAAAAAATCCATGGTATCATACATTGTAGTGGTGGCGGACAAAGCAAGGTGTTACATTATATGCCCACACCTCTTCGTGTTGTAAAAAACAATTTATTGAAAGCACCTCCATTATTTGAAATGATTCAAGAAGCTGCCGGAACGCCTTGGAAAGAAATGTATCAAGTGTTCAACATGGGTCAACGGCTCGAAATTTATACCGATAACCAAACCGCCAAAGACATCGTTGCTATCAGCGAAAGCTTTGGCATCGAAGCAGTAATTTCGGGATATGTTGAAGAGGCAGAGAAAAAAGAAGTACTTATTGAAAGCAATCATGGATTATTTACTTATAATTAGTATCAATAACTAAACAAAGTTTTAATTATCCCGAATTTGTGGGTTGAATTCAGCCAATTTCTCCAAATCATTATTGAAAAAGTATTGAAAGTCAATTGACATCATTGAAACCAACTTTGAAGAATTTAAATAGATCAACGTCAACAAAGTGTTTTGTGGGTTCTTCGAGGGAAAATCGTTTAAAATATTTTAAGCATTAAATAAAACTACATAAACAAATATACCAATCAAAGGTTTCCGTTCAATTTGTTTCTTTACAGCATATTAACCATGATTTATGAACCTACATTGGCTTGTCAATAAAGGAAAGGGAATACCGGTTTTGATGTATCACCGTATATGGCCAAATGTTCAAGATCGTATTACTCAAACTCCAGAGCAACTTCGTGATCAACTTTCGTTTCTAAAACAAAACGGTTACCGGAGCCTCACCCTGCCAGAATATATTGAGATTGCTAAAGGCAATCAGCATGCACCCGAGAAAGGAGTGCTCATCACTTTTGATGATGGCTACTATAACAACCTAACTTACGCCTATCCCTTATTGCAAGAACTTCACTTTACGGCTACAATTTTTGTAATTGGTGATTCGTTGGAAGGAAATTTATCAATGGATGATCCACTGAACAGAAAAATGAATTTTGAAGATCTGAAATCATTAGACAGCAAGCACTTTCAATTAGCCATGCACGGATTTCATCATGAAAATTTTAAGACCACATCATTGACGAATGTTCAATCAGCATTGTCCAGAACTATTGAAATTTTTCAACAGCATCAATTACCTTTTGTACGTGCCCTTGCCTATCCTTATGGAGCCAGACCTAAAGATAAACAGCAATTCGACCAACTTAAAGTATGGATGAACCATCACCAAATAGAAGCAGCTTTTCGTATTGGCAATCGAGTTTCAACTATTCCTTCTACCGACATGTATGAAATCAAAAGAATAGACATTCGCGGCACAGATAAGATAAAGGAGTTTGCTATTAAGTTGCAAAAAGGACGATTAAAACCCTTTTAAGGCAAAGCAGTAATTGTTGAAGTAGAAACTGTATCACTTGAATTGCCCGCCTGATCTGAAATACAGAAGATGAACTTATATTTTTTACCCTGAACTAAGCTTAATGAATCAAATGGAATAAGTCTTGTAGCAATAAACATGGATGCCCTACCATTAATTCCATCTTGTGTTTTAAAATATTCAGGAATGTCTGGGAGCATTGCACTATTCCATGATTTTCCGGTATCGGCACTAAAGAAAATATTAGGAGTAGGAATAGTACCGGGTAAATTTCCTACATCGCCGGCTTTATCTGAAAATTCAAATGAAATTACCAATGTATCTTTATCGCGCACACTGTATGTGTCGGGCAATACAGAAAGAAATGAAACTTTAGGACGATGGTTTGCAGGTGCCGAAGATTGTTTGTTGCAAGAGCTTGCCAAAATCAAAAGAATCATGCCAACTGCAAAAGTATTTTTCATCATCTTACTTTCTTTATTTCGTCCATTCTAATTAAAAACCTTTTTTCAATTTATGCAGACCCATTCAGTTCTACCCATAAAATTGAAAGTGTAAAAAACAGATTGCTTCAAAGTTAACCAACAAAATGAACACCGACCGTATCAGGCTGATAAAGATGTTACAGGACATAAACGCAATTTCATTTGAACATATTGCCTTAATCTTGTTTGAGTATCAATATACCAATAATACCCTCTATAAAAGCTTTGCTGATGCACTAAATAAATCACCAAGACAGGTAAATCAACTTACCGACATCCCATTTTTACCAATTAGCTTTTTTAAATCACACGAAATTTATACAGGCTATAAGCAAAAAGCAACAACAATTTTTGAAAGTAGCGGAACCACACAAGATACGCCCAGCAAGCATTTGGTAGCCGATATAAAACTCTATGATTCCAATTTACTACACGGATTTAGTCAATTTTACGGAAATCCGTCCGACTATGTTTTCTTAGCTTTGTTGCCTTCATATTTAGAACGAAAAAGCGCTTCGTTAGTACACATGGCTCGAGTGTTGATGTCTCAAAGCAAGCATCCGGATAATGGTTTTTATTTAGACGAGAAAGAAAAATTAGCAAAAACACTTCAAGCGCTTGAAAGTCGCCACCAACGTACCTTATTATTAGGCGTAACCTTTGCTTTGCTTGATTTTGCTGAAGCTTTTCCCCAACAATTAAGTAATACAATTATCATGGAAACGGGTGGAATGAAAGGAAGAAAGGAAGAAAGGACAAGAGCAGAGGTGCATCAATTTTTAAAAGAGAGGTTTAGAGTTCCATCTATTCATTCGGAATATGGAATGACTGAGTTATTATCTCAAGCTTATTCTCAATCAGATGGATTATTTCTTTCCTCAAATACCTTGAAAATAATGATTCGCGACATGAAAGATCCGTTAAGCATAGCCTATTCCGGACGCGGAGCCATAAACCTGATAGATCTGGCAAACATTGATAGTTGTGCTTTTATTGCCACTGACGATATTGGCTATATGCACGCAAACGGACAATTTGAAGTACAAGGAAGATTAGACTATTCTGCTTTAAGAGGTTGTAGCCTTATGGCTGTGTAGCTGTATATAAAACGCCTACTGAATAAACCCCCGGTGGAAAATCTTCCGATGGCTTTGCTTTGTAAGCAAACGCTAATTTTTTCCCGTCTCCAAAGGATCCATTCAACACCACATCAGAACTCATTGCCGATAAACTTTTGTATGCACCCAAACCTGTGGTAAGAGTTCCTCCAGTTGAATTTCCTGTTACTGCCATAAACAATGTATTGGCTACAGGCATGTTGCCGGAAACACCATTGTACGAGAAATGAGCAGCATCTGTTTGAACACTGATTTTAAAATTTTTGTTAGAACGAACTTCTAATTCTTGCACGCCTGAAACTACACCGGTAGAATAGTTGTGAATCGTTGAAAAATTTAAGCTCACTAAAGAACCATTGTTTGTAGAAGTTTCAGAAAAACGAAGATCAATGCTGGGATTCAAAACCAATTGAACGGTTTGCGATGCAGTAGCCGAAGCAATGGATTCTTGTGCGAAAGTAGAAGACACACTACTTAATAGTAGTGCACCAAAAATTAAAGCTCTCATTCTCTCAATATTTTGTTTTAGTCAAAAAAAAAATGTCTCTCCAAACAAATACTAAACAAATACGAAGATGAATGTACAAACAATATTTATGTTATCCAAACGTTAAGCAAAATTTATCACAAAAAAGCACCCCATTAGGAGTGCTATATTTATTTTAAGAAGGGAGTCTATTATTTGATTTCTATTTCGCTTTCAACTGCTTCGAGCGACACATCTTCACCGGCATCCAACACTGCTAAGGCTGAATATTTTCCTTTGGGCAAATCTTTGGGTAATTCAAAAACTACTAATCTTCTTTGTGATGGGAAAAGGGGGAATTCAACCGCTTCCAACTTTGTTTTCTTTCCATCTGCTAATGATGCTAACTCAATATAGGAGCGGCAATCAACCATTACCTTACCGATATTTTGACAAGACAACCGATAAATATTAGTTTCGCCCGGTGCGGGTTTCAAGTCAAAAACTTTCACTGCTTTTTCTACTAACCCCGGAGGTGTTTGATAAATATGAACACCAATTCGTAACAGATTTTTTACGGCAGCTTGAGCACCTTTTGCTTGAGCGGCTTTTTGCTCTTCTACCGTTTCAATAAAAAGCATAGACCATTTCATTTCTTCAGCGGACTCTGATGAATCCGGCAAGGCAAGCTTTACAGTAACATCAGTAGATTTTCCGGGTTCTAATTCCACAAAGCTTTTATCTATTGTTACCCAACGAGTGCAAGAGTGCGGTAGTTTATTGGGGTCAGCATAAATGTGTCCTCCAATAGAATCCCGAAGCCAATCATTGAGATACAACCGGAATTGAACTTTTTTAGGAGAACTATTTGAAAGGTGTATTGCCTGGCTTTCCGACTGCCCTGCTGCCAATCGAAACTCAAGCGTAGTAGGATGTACACCTAAATTTTGAGCTAATAGTTTTGGAAAGTTGGAAAAGCAAACGAGCAGAAATAGAAAGCTGATGCGCTTTAATCTAATCATAATTTAAACAGTTGCACAAAACAAGTATTTTTACGGCTATTCTCAAAATAATCAACTGCTTTGTTTTGGCATGAGGAAATTTTTATTTGGAATTTGTATGTTGTTTGGAGGAGGAACTACATTAGCCCAAAATGCTAACAATTCAATTCAGGTTTTTGCAAACACCAGTCTAACTTTCACGCTTGATGATCCATCAAAAATGGAGGTAGATCAAACGATAAATAATGCTATTACCATTCGTGTTGCTTCTAAAAAGAAAGACGTAACGGTGTCTGCCAAATTAGCTGCATTAACCTATCCATTCGGCTTTGTACCCACCGGCAATATGTTGCAAATAAAATGGGTTAGCGACAATTCCAACAAGGACTATAATTTAGTAACAGCCCCAATTTCGTTACAGTCTATAGATCAACCTTTGTTTAGTCAAGAAAAGATGAAATC
>JAFDXP010000077.1 GCA_018267875.1 Bacteroidota bacterium
GTTACTCGCGAACATATTTTGCAAGTAGTTTGGGGGTATAATGTATATCCAACAACAAGAACAATAGATAATTTTATTCTCAACTTCCGAAAGTATTTTGAAAAAGACAGCCGTAGCCCTAAACACTTTCATTCTGTACGTGGAATAGGTTATAAGTTTACCGCTAACTAATTTTCTTTTTAATTGTTGCAGGGTGAAATGATTTTTGTACTTTAACACCCGAATTGACCGATGAATATGCGTAAATTTTTACCGGCTATCGTGCTGTTAACCACGCTTGCTGTTTCCTGTAAGAAAGATAAAAACTATTCAAAAGCCGTAGTGATTGATTCCGGTGATGTGACGAATAATGGCTGTGGATGGCTATTGCGCATGGACGACGGTAAGTACGAAAAGCCAGTGTACGTACCTTCTGCATTCCAACACAACAACCTGAAAGTAAAAGTGAAAATGCACAGTAGTGGCATCTTAGACACATGTCGGTCTATTCCACCGTATGATTTTTATGAGCAAGTTATTATTGACGATATTAAAAATGACTTGAACTAAAGCATTATAAACTAAATAATAAAGGGCTATACAATCATTTTGTACAGCCCTTTATTATTGGAATACAAGTACGAAATTATTTAGGCTCCTGAAATCTGGAATCCTTTACAAAATCTACATCATTTAAAGTAGCTAAGAAGGCAAGTACATCAGCTTTTTCTCCATCAGAAAGCGCAATTCCGCTAATCAATAATGGATCTAAAGTAGGTGTTTGATAAATGTCATTTGTATAATGTGCCAAAACATCAGTTAGTGTTCTGAAACGTCCATCGTGCATATAAGGAGGTGAATATTGCAAATTGCGTAAGGATGGAACCTTGAACTTATATAGATCGCTTGCAGCAAGTGTGATCCGTCCACGCCCAGAATCGTTGGTGGTGGATGGCTTAAGCCCATTGTTTCTAAAACTAAAATCGGAAAATAAAGGCTCAACATGACAAGGTGCACATTTTTGTCGTACGGTATTTAACCCTCGTAGTTCTGCATCAGTCATGTTTCCGCCTGCTTCCCCACGGATATACTTGTCGTATTTTGAGTTGCTTGAAACCAACATACCCATGAATTGAGCTAATGCTTTCAACATTCGCTGGGAGTAAATACTATCATCGCCAAAAGCAGCAGAAAACCGCTTACGATAGTCGTCATCCTTTCGCAATTTCACCATAATGTTGTCTAACTTTTCGTCCATCTCCACCGGATTTTGGATTGGATTTACAGGTTGTACTTCCAAATGATTGACACCACCATCCCAAAAAAAATTATTGTGCCAGTTGAGATTAAAAAGCGATGGAGAATTTCTTATGCCTAACTTGTCATCTACACCATGGCTCAGCTCATGATTCATTTGGGCAAAAGCTGCAAAGGGTTGATGACAAGATCCGCAGGAAATAGAATTATCGCGACTGAGTCTGGTATCAAAAAACAATTTTCTTCCCAGCTCAAATCCGGCTTGGGTTAGTGTATTTCCTTCAAAAGCATAGTGTGGTTTTGGCCAATTTGGTGGTGTTTCAAAAGCAATTTGCTTGGATGGTGATATCTCCGGATCCTGCCGACATCCGAAAGAAAGAACAACGCTCAAAAGGCTTAAAACACTAATGATTCTCCAACTTCTTTTCATTAGTCAATTCGATCAATAGAGAACATATCGGCATAATTTGTCGCCATTCGCATAGCATTTGCCCCAGCGGTAGTGATGACAGGTAACGTTGCTACATTTACGGTATAGGGAGTCTTAAACCACTCCAACAAATCTGCTTTCAAATGAAGATTGGGCGTGGCTCCTGCCTTGATGGTGATGGGAGTAGGGAATGTTAGCGTAACTGTTTTGAGAACAGAATTCATTTCCTGATATCCGGTGATGTGATAAGAAATAGGTGATGGTGCACTTGGTGATAAGCCTTCAAACATGGCCATGATATAGCCTGAATTCCAATCCCAAAACATGCCATTGCCTGGGTCTAAAGCACCCGTTTGTGCCCCTGAAGTATTTCGAGCTTCGTCCACACCAATCAGAAAACGAATCTTAGTATAAGTACCCGTTGGGATGCTATCAATAACCCAAGACTTCGATTCTTCTTGCCTTTCATTCACTAAATAATAACTTTCTTTTTCTCTAAACTCTGTGGAGTCTTTGAGTAAAGCGATATTGGTAAAGTAATATTTGAATTCCCAAGCTTTTAAGGAGTCGCCATTTTCCGTTTTATACCAAACACTGTCAAGTTTCAATTTTTCAGTGCCGGCCATGTTTTGAATAGATATTTTGAGTTTGCCATAAACACCTAAAGGAGCAGGATTTTCATCTTCCTTTTTACGGCAAGCACCAAAGCATACACTTACAATCAGCAGAAAAGCTAACAATTTCTTCATGTTCAATTGATATGATTAGAGTTCAAAAATACAAAAAGTAAAATCTAATCCGGTGACTATAATCAACTGAAAAGTAAGAGGAATGCGGATGATTTTTCTAAGCAGAAACCAACCACGTATGTTTGCCTTACAGGTTCTATATAAATCGTAAAGGTTTAGCCCGAAGGGCTAAACAATCAACTTGGTGTTGGATAAAAATATGGATGTGGCCGTGCATTCCATTGATGTGGTAAAATACCAATTTTTATTTTTGATAAACCCTTAATTTTATAGGTAATGGCTATTTCCCTACTCTTTGGGAATTGTAGATTTTTAGTTTTTTCAACTGAAAAAAATACGAAATAGTTGCTTAGTGCAGCTCATGGTGAATCATGATTGTGCCGCACTCCGTGCGTGGTTTGTGTTGTGTTTTGCACAATTCTCTAAGCTATGGCTTGGAAAGAGATAAGAAACGTATCGTGCTTGGCAAGTAGCAAAACTACAAGTTAATCAATCTATCAGAAGCCAATAGAATTTGGTCTGCTTTTCTTCAAAGAATTTAGTTCAAAAAATCATTTCTTCTATTTCAATCTTCTTCAACATACACCCTTTTAACACGCTGTGATATACCTGTCATGATCTCGTATGGAATTGTATTTGCCCATTTTGCTAATTGCGTTACCGGAAGACTTGCTCCAAACACCACAACCTCATCCCCTTCTTTAGAATCGGGTATTGAAGAAATATCCAACATGCACATGTCCATACAAACAGAGCCGATGATAGGTGCGGGTTTCCCTTGTACTAACATGTATGCTGCTGAATTAGCAATGGCGCGTGGATAGCCATCTGCATAACCTATACTGACGGTAGCAATTCGTTTGGGTGCTTCTACCTTGCCTCTTCTTCCGTAGCCGATAGTTTCGCCCGCGTCAATTTGTTTTATTTGTGCGATAGTAGTTTTCAGAGTACTGACTTGTACTAATTTTTTTCCATTTTTTTCAGAATTATCCACTCCATACAAGCCAATTCCTAAGCGCACCATATCATAATGTAATGACGGATGCCTAACAATTCCTGCACTATTGCAAAGGTGTCGAAGTGGTTGATAGTTTAGCGCGTTTATCAGCGTTTGGCTCATTTGGTCGAATCTCTTGGCTTGAACAAGCGTGAAGTAGTCAAATGCTGGATCATCACTGGCTGCAAGGTGGCTAAAAATGCTTTGTACTTTTATCAGTGAAGTATTTTGCAAAGTTTCTGTCAGTTCCGAAATATCTTGTTCCATAAAACCAAGTCGGTGCATACCTGTATCTAATTTGATATGGATTGGATAGTGTTGTGCTTGCAGTGTTTTAGCCATGGCTAAAAAGCCAGTTAACGATCGCATGTTATAGATTTCCGGTTCCAACTTCCAAGCAATCATCAAATCAAATGAAGTATTGTCTGGGCTCATTACCATGATAGGCATAGTAATACCTGCCTTTCGTAAGGCTATCCCTTCATCTGTATAAGCAACAGTTAGATAGTCAACTCCTGCAAATTGTAGTAAATGGGCAATTTCGAAACTACCGCTACCGTAGGAAAAAGCTTTTACCATAGCCATTAGCTTGATGCTAGGTTTCAGTAGTCCACGAAAAACATTTAGATTTTGACTGATGGCACTTAGGTTTATGGATAGTGTAGTTTGATGAATTTTTTGCTCCAACAACCGCCCAATTTTTTCAAAGCGAAAACTGCGTGCACCTTTTAAGAGAATTGCTTCATTTTCAAACTGAAGTAAATGAAATTGTTTGAGCAAGTCTTCTGTGCTTTTAAAGAAGATGCTTTTTAGTTTCTTTATGGACTTAAATAAAGTGCGATGCTTGTATAATCCAATGCCAACGCCAATAAGTCTTTGCACTTTTCGCCTGTCCACTAATTCAGAAACTTCTTCATACAGCGATAAGTCAGATTTACCCATCTGCATCATATCAGATAGAATGAGTGTATGTTGTTGGTGTTGTTTTTGTTGCTCTAAAAAGTCAAGGGCAATTTGTAAGGAGGTAAGGTCTGAATTGTAAGTGTCATTGATGATGGTGCAATCGTTAATGCCATGCCGAAGCTCTAATCGCATAGCAACTGAATGCAGGCCTGACATTTTTTCTTGGATGAAAGAATGGGGTTTATTCAATAAATGCAAGGCACACCAACAATGTATGGCGTTTTCAATGGAAGCTGCGTCATTAAAAGGGATTGTGATTGTGAATTCTTTCCCCTGAATGAAAGCTGAGATATGCGATTGGTTCAGCGTTTTCTCAATTTTTATAATTTTTAAATCAGCATCATGTTTTTGAGACCAAGTGAACAATTGTAAAGATGCTTCAGCGTTTTTTATTTGATTTTGATAGGAAACAATGCACTCGTTCAGGTCTGGATTGTCGCTACAATAGATCAGTTGCTTCGCATGACGAAACAAAACGAGTTTTTCGTTTATTTTTTGTCGTTGGTTTAGAAACCCTTCACTATGTGCTTCCCCAATGTTGGTAAAGATTCCAATATCAGGGTGGATAATTGTTTCCAAATTTTCCATTTCTCCGGGTTGTGAAATTCCGGCTTCAAAGATTCCTAAATTATGATCCGGTTCTATAAGCCAAACGGCAAGCGGAACACCAATTTGTGAATTGTAACTTTTGGGATTTCTAACGATATTGAAATTGTCACTGAGCAACTGAAACAACCATTCTTTTACAACCGTTTTACCATTACTTCCGGTGATACCGAATACGGGTAGAGAAAATTGTCTTCGGTAGGCAGCCACAATTTTTTGTAGCGCATCCTTTGTGTCATTTACGCATAAAAAATTTGCTTCCGGGTAGTTTTGAGTTGGAATATGCTGGTGTACTAAAAAATTGCGTACACCTTGCCGGTAAGCACTTTCAATATATTGATGTCCATCTCTTCGGGATGATTGAATAGCTATGAAAAGGGTGTGATTCGGGTCTCCGTTTATTTTTCGGCTATCAATGCACAGATCCTCAATTTCGCTATTGTCAAAAAAGCTGAGCCAAGTGCCATGACCCCATGTTTGTAACTGTTTTGCGGTTGCTACACCCATTTCCATCTAAAGTTTTAGGTCGTTGAAAACCCTTTTCTGTCAAGGCTTTTACTTTTGTGGCGACAAGCCCATCAAGTTAGTAGAAGCATCATCCTGAAAAAATTCGCTTCCACTACGGAAAAACTTATCGAAGGTAAATGCTTGAAGTAATACAGTGTCTTTATTATGATTGATGATACCGTAAAACCTGTCTATATCATATTCACCTTCTTTTGCGGTAGATAGGTTTTTACTCCTTTTATTAAGAGGCATTTTGAAGATTTCGATATGCTGATTCCATCCATTTTTTGCAATAATATCCATTGTGCAAAATTTTGGAACGGATGCAATAGTAGAATCAATTCCTTGAATGCCGTTTAGATAACCTTCAGCATATACATCAGCAAAGAATTTGAGATAAGAATATACTCTTCTCTCGTTGAGTACACCGGTTGCTGGAATGGAGTCAGCTTTCACTTCTAACTTAGTTCCATTCAGTATAGTAAAAGAATGTTTAGGTGCATCTACATAATGAATAGAAAAACTTTGCACCTCATTCGGCTGCAAGTTCATTACGCTTCTATCGCGCCAATCGTCAAACAACACAGAGTAAACCGGAGTTAAGAAACCTCTGAAATTTGGAATTTGCACAACATAAGGATGTTTTGCGCCTTCTTGAAGCATATAAGTTCCTGAAAAATCATAAGCTCCACCACCTACATAGAAGGTGTTTGTCTTGCTACCCTTTCTATTATATATTTCTACCTTGACACCGCTGCCGGCTAAGGCTTTTACAACACTATTGTGCGAATTTTCAGGGACTGGATACAAGGGTTGTTGCTGCTTCATGGTGCTCAACAAGTTGTTGACAGTAGAAACCCTGGCTTTGTATTTTCCATTCAAATACCAACCAGAGTCTGTCCGTTGTAGTGTGATGTCATCTCCTTCATTATTAGAAAGAAATATTTTGCCAACATCACTTGTGTCTTTTATTGTGAAGGCTGCTTCATTTTTACTAAACGTATCCTGATCGCTAAATACAAAATAATAGACTCCAAATCCAAGCACCCCTAATAGTACCAAATAAATAGCTGTCTTCATGTTCTTTCCTTATTTTCCTTCGTAACGACGCTTTCTGAAAAACAGATAAACGGATGCAAATACCAACACTATGGCAATGGGTACTCCCACATTTAAGGCTTCCCATTTAAGCTCTTCATCTTTTGAACGTTTGCCATCCAGCAAGCGCAGTTTCATGTCTTTGTTTCTTGCTTCTAATAAACTGTGCGGATCAGTTAAATATTCCAAGCAGTTCAACACAAAATTTTTGTTGGCAAACAAAGATTGTGTGTATTCCCAATAACCCATTTCATTGTATCCACGAGTTTGAGAAAGAGTGTTCAACATCACATCTCCATCTGAAATTATGATCATAGCATTGCTGCTGTCAACGGAAGGCTTGAAGTTATATTTTAAAGAGTCTTTCAAAACTGCAAGGAATGCAGGTGCCATTCTATTGGCAAATAAGGAGTTGAATTTTCCTTCGGCTAAAACGGCAACCGGAATTTGCTGGCGTGGAAAAAGTTTTGGATCAGGGTTAAAACGAATCATGCTTAAGCTCACACGAACCGGATTAGCAGCTGTGCGACTATAGTTAGATGATGATAACAATACAGTTTTGTGAACGCCATCGGTTATGATGGTGTCTATGCTATTGGAAAATTTGCCCATCACAGCATCCATATTGTTGACAATGGGATGTTTTGAAGTAGGCGTAAATATGGGAAGAAAAGGCCAAGGACGTAATTCTATTTGCGGTTGTCCGTTTCCTAAGGTTCCGGTAATAAGAGGCACTTGGTTACATTGCACATCTTCTACCAAATCATAGTTTACCCGAACACCGTATTTAAACAGTTGATCATCGAGGTTGAGCGGATATTCTTGTGTTAAAAATTGACCTGTCTTTTGCAAACTATCTACCGGTGTGTTTAGCATAGAAAGTGCCCAAAGCACCTTACCGCCGTGCATCACAAACTGATCAATTTTAAACTTTTCTTTTTCATCAAAAGTTTGTGTAGGCTTATTAATGATGATAGCTTGATAAATGGCATCGTTAATTCGATATTCGCTCGTCAAATCCAACGTGTCAACAAAATAGCTTTGCTTCAACGTGTTAAAAAGGTCAAAAGTTTGAGGGCCTAATTGTTCGCCATGCCCCATAATGTAAGCCAGACGTGGTTTTATGGTAGTTTCTAATTTGTGAATAGCATTAGCCAGTTTATATTCCAATAAGGATTCAGAATAGTTCAGCACCTCTAAAGGCGACATTCCCAAATGGTTTTCTAAAAGTTTTACAGCAAGGCTTCTACCTCTATATTGCACTAAGGCATAAGGATAAATGATTTGTTCTGATGCATTTTGTTCCCCACGTACATTTAAGCTTACAGGCTCAACGCCCTTCTCGTAAAGGCTTTTGGCTACTTCCCCTTTTTCCTTTTCACTTTTTCCTTCCAGTGGGTCACTAAAGCGAAAGACAATTTTAGAACCTGCATATTCTTTAAAAGATTGCAGTCTTTCACGAGTTGCTTCGCTGAGTCGCTGAAACCCTGCCGGAAATTTACCTTTGAGATATACATCAACAGTGGCTACCTCTTTCATGTTGCGCAACATGTTTTTGGTAGCGTCAGAAAGTGTAAATCGCTTCTCTCTGGTAAGGTCAAATCCCTTATGGAAGCGAGATGCAAGTATGTTGATACAAACAAGTATAGCAGTTAATACAAACAGACGAATGACCGCCTGTCGTTGCTGTTGTTTTCTTTTGCCAGATGTGTGATTGCTCATAATATATGCTAATCCTGACGAGCAGAATCCCAAGTACGCCTGCTTAATGACAAGCGGGTTAGTGAAACAAAAAGAATGATTACGGAAAGAAAATAAATAACATCACGAGTATCCACAACGCCTCGACTGATTGACTCGTAGTGAAAAGACATGCCAATCATACTGAGATAATAATCTATGCCGGCGGTGAAAGCAGGGATTTTACTCAATGCTTCAAAGCCAATGTATAGAATATAGCAAGCAAACAAGGCAATTAAAAAAGCAACTACCTGATTACTGGTTATGGAAGAGCAGAAAATACCTACTGCAGTGTATGATGCTGCTAAGAAAAACAACCCGATATATGACCCGATAATAGCTCCGGTGTCAATATTATTTGCTACTGCTGAAAGGCTATCAATCGTAATGACATATACTAACGTGGGAATTAATGCAAATACAACAAGCGTTAAGGATGCAAAATATTTCGCCAAAATAATATCAAGAGAAGTGAGGGGCTTTGTAGATAACCATTCAATAGTTCCTCCTCGAAACTCATCAGCAAAAGATCGCATCGTTACGGCAGGAATTAAAAGCAAAAGTAAACGAGGAGCCAATTGAAAAAAGGCATCTAAATTGGCATAGCCATTAGACAAAATACTGGTGTCGGGAATGATCCATAAAAATAACCCGCAGGCTATCAGAAACACTAACACGGCAACATAACCCACTATCGAGCTGAAAAATGAGTTTATTTCTTTGATAAAAATACTCCGCATGAAAAATAAATAGATTTCGCTCCCTTGCGAAAGGTGGGCAAATATAGGAAACCCCAAGTGCTTTGGCTAAATTTCAAAACTGTTAAACCTTTTCATTTTACTGATTGTTTTCCTTCCCGATAAAGATGCCTTACTATATATTTGGCAGCTATTTACCATCGTTCTGAAAAAAAATAGAAAATATTTTTACAATACCAAGACCCTCCGATTTGAAAAATTGGAGGTGCCGCTACATACCCAATTGTTGAGAGTTTTGGGATTTTTGTCAGCAGCCTTAGTATCAGCAGCCATTATTGTTGGTATTGCTTTTCGCTTTCTAGATTCACCGAAAGAAAAAAAAATGCGGCAAGATGTTGTTACTATGCAAGAGAAATATCTTTTGTTGCAAAAACAAATTGAGTCGCTTAGTGATGATGTTTCAGATTTGGAACAAAGAGACAACGATATTTACCGATCCATTTTTGAAGCAGCTCCCTTACCCGATAGTGTTAGGCTAGGTAAAGAATATAGTCAGGTTGATTGGGAGCAATATAAATTTAGAAATACCAATGAACTGATTGATGAGGTAGGCAAAGAAATTGCCTCATTAAAACATAGAATTTCTATTCAAAAATACTCTTATGATACACTGAAAAATTTGGTGCATAGCAAGGAAGAAATGTTAGCCAGTATTCCAGCCATTCAACCTGTTTCTGACAAAACCTTAGATCATGTTGCTTCGGGATTCGGCTATCGTATTGACCCTATCTATAAAACACCCAAAATGCATACCGGACTTGATTTTGCAGCAGCTATGGGAACGCCTATTTATGCTACAGCAAATGGTGTGGTAGAAGATGCTAGTTTTGATGATGGCGGCTATGGAAACCATGTAATTTTGAATCATGGTTATGGCTACGAAACCCTTTACGGGCACATGGTACGCATTAAAGTTCGTAGGGGCGAAAAAATCAAACGTGGACAAGTAATTGGCTGGGTGGGCAGCACCGGCAAAAGTACCGGACCACATGTACATTATGAAGTGATACGGAATGGACAAAAAATTAATCCGGTTCACTTTTTCTTCAATGATTTGTCGCCAACAGATTATGAACGAATTGTGAAAATTGCTGCAGCCAGTAATCAATCTTTCGACTAATCTATTCTCTTTTCACCAAGGCAGATATTGGCTTACTTTTACCTCATGCTTTTTAGTCAGGAAACTATTGTTGCGCTTGCTACCCCGCCAGGACAAGGTGCCATTGGGGTCATTCGCCTGAGTGGAAACAATGCCATTTCTATTACTCAAAAAATATTTAAGGGAAAAAACTTAGAATTACAACCTTCACATACCGCTCATTTTGGAAAAATAGTAGATGGCAACCAAGTGATTGATGAGGTATTAGTGACCATTTTTCGCACACCTAAAAGCTATACAGGTGAAGATACTGTCGAAATAAGCTGTCATGGTTCATCTTATATTTTGCAACAAGTTTTGTATTTGTGCACTCAACATGGAGCCTTGCCTGCTAAGCCAGGAGAATTTACACAACGGGCTTTTTTAAATGGAAAAATGGATTTGGCACAAGCTGAATCCGTTGCTGATGTAATAGCCAGTCAAACAGCCTCTGCACATCATGCAGCTATGTATGGCTTGCGTGGAGGTTTTAGCCATGACTTGCAAGAGATTCGAGATGAATTAATCAAATTTAGCGCACTGATTGAATTAGAACTTGACTTCAGTGAAGAGGATGTTGAGTTTGCAGATCGAACTAAATTCTATGAATTGATTGAAGGGGCAAAAGCCAAAATTCAGTCCTTGATTGATTCTTTCAAATATGGAAACGTAATAAAAAACGGTATCAAAGTTGCCATTGTAGGCCGCCCCAATGCAGGCAAAAGCACTCTATTAAATGCTTTGCTCAATGACGAGCGTGCCATAGTCAGCGATATTGCTGGCACCACCCGCGACACCATTGAGGAAACCTTAAACATCAACGGCATTATCTTCAGACTTATAGACACAGCCGGCATTCACAACCATTCTACCGACACCATAGAAAATATTGGAATCGCCAGAAGCAAAAAGGCTATTGAAGCCGCTGATATGGTGATTGTATTGATTGCGCAAGAATTACCTAAATCACTTGAATTAACGGGATCTTTGCCCGATACTTACCCAAATGTAGATTCCACCATTGGCTCATCTCTTAAAAACGCAAAAGAGATTTTTGATCAAACTGAAAAAGCATTGTTGGTCGTGAATAAAAATGATTTGCTGGGCGACGATGAAAGAGTATTGATTACACAAGAATTCCCTAATGTATTGTACATCGCCGCCAAGAAAAATAAAGGGATTCATGAGTTGAAACAAATGCTTTATAACCGAGCTATGAATGATGTGCATACTACAGAAGGAGCCATTGTTACCAATGCTCGTCATCAAGCTGCACTGAAAGAAACCTTACAATCTTTGATGGATATTGAAGCGGGTATGAACAATCATTTGTCAGGCGATTTGCTGTCCTTAGATATTCGAAGATGCTTGCATTTCTTGGGAGCCATTACTGGACAAATCACAACAGAAGATAAGCTTGATTACATCTTTAGCAAGTTTTGTATCGGAAAGTAAATACCTTTCTTTTCTTTGCTAAGTACTTGTTTTTCAATAGTTTTATTCCTTTTTCTTTCTCTTTTTTGTTGCCCGATTGCCCTTTTTTACTTATCTTTGTTGCCTATTTGTTGCCCAAATGGAATATTTGTTGCCCAGCATTTTTTTTGTTGCCCGATATTCTGTTAGGGATTTTTAGGAACTTTTATAACTGAAAGAAAATGAAAGTAACATTGCGCCAACGCCAAAAAGGTGAGAAAATCAGTCTGTATTTAGAATATTACAGCAACGGTAAAAGACAGTATGAATACCTCAATCTTTACCTAACCCCCGACCCAGAGAAGGGAACACTTACCAAATTCCAAAAGGACGAAAACAAAAAAATTCTTGCATTAGCTGAAACAATACGCAGCAAAAGGCATTTGGAAATTGAATCCAACACCTACCACCTGCACGATAAAGAGAAGATGAAAAGCTACTTCATTTCCTATATGGAAATGCTTGCCGAGAAGCGCAAGGATAGTATGGGCAACTATGGCAATTGGGATAGTACAATCAAGCACCTTAAAAAGTATTGCCCACGAGATATTCAGTTCAATCAAATCAACAAGCAATTTGTAGAAGGGTTTAAAGAATATTTGGTGAAGAAGGCAGTAACGAAGACAGGAGCAAAGCTTTCCACGAATACCAAGAACAGTTACTTCAATAAGTTCAAGGCAGCATTAAAGCAAGCCGTGAAAGACGGTATTATTAATAGAAACCCTGCGGAAACAGTGGAAGGTTTGCCACAAGGCGAGCCAGTGCGTGAGTTCCTTACATTGGATGAAGTCAAAGCATTGGCAAAAACTGATTGTCGTAACGACCTGATGAAGCGAGCTTTCTTATTCAGTTGCCTTACCGGACTTCGTTTCAGTGATATTCAAAAATTGAAGTGGAGCGAGATGCAGCAGTCGGCAGAGCTTGGGCATTATATCCGCTTCATTCAGAAGAAAACCAAAGGTTCGGAAACCTTACCTATTTCCGATGAAGCATACACCCTTACAGGCGAGCGAGGAGAACCAGGCGAGAATGTTTTTCCTGATATGATTTATTCCGACAGTCGTAATCATTCCCTCTACCGTTGGTTTATAAAAGCAGGTATTGACAAGCACATTACTTTCCATTGTGCAAGGCACACTTACGCCACTTTGCAACTCACTTTAGGTACTGATATTTTCACGGTTAGCAAATTACTTGGACATAGGCACTTAAAGACCACTCAGATTTACGCCAATGTAATAGATGAAAAGAAAACAGTTGCAGCAAACAAAATCAAAATAGGAATTTAAAAATACGCCGATGCCAGACAACCCACTTTCCGTTTTTCACGATTTATTGTTCTTAGGGCTTCGCCCTTGGAACAATAGGTCTTTGCCGGAGGCAAAGTACAAAGAGTTAGTAAGAGAAGTTACCAACGAAGTTTACAATCACCAACCGAAATACAAAGTTGCTTTCAGCAACCCATTAAATGCAAGGCGCAAATATTATAGTTTGATTATTACCAATGGTGCAATCCATTTTGTCAACTACTTAAAGAATGAAGTGGATGCAGCGTTTAATGACAATGAACGACTTTATTTAGTGGCTCAACAAGCCATAAAGCCATTAGCCCAGAAACTAAAAGAAACCAATAATATTATTGAAGAAAGGAATTTGCATTGGAGCGAGATTAAAGGAACAGCACAACTATCAAATGCCGATGCTGCTCAGGCTGATGAAGCTTACATTATTCAATTAGTGAAGTACAATTTACTTTTTATGTATTTGGAAATTCAGAACAGCTTTCCGCAGTTTCTGAATGATGATATACTTAGTGCGGATGAACTGCACCAAAAGTTTTTTACAGAACAAGAACTACAGCCCGGCATTATCACGGATGCGGAACAAATCAATTTGCCTACACCTGCTTCGCAGGTTAGGGCAGACCCCAACGTAATTACTTTTGAAAGAAAGGCATTTGATTTCAGAGAGCCTAAAAAAGGAGTAATGTCTTACGACCAAATTATTAGAAATAGCCAACGCTTTTCAAATTTTGAAGAAGAATTGTTTTCATACAACATAATTGATAAAGACTACAATTTTAATGATAACCAAGGTAACATACAGTTGTTGGCAGCAGCAATTCAAGTAGCAATTAAAAAGAAATATTTCTCAGTAAAGAATTTTATTAAAGGCGGTGATTTAAAGCCAAGAGAGATTACAAAATTTATTGAACATAGGTACAATCAAAATATGGATAAACAATTTCGTATTTGGAACAATAATCCTGATGCTTTAGCCAAATTCTTAGATAATCACTTTTGGATTACCAATTTACCTGTCGGTTAAATTGCGGTAATTTTCTGTCATTTTACCAATCCAAATTACCACTTTTTTTTGAAACCCTTGCCCAGCAAGGGTTTTGTCATTTCCAAATTACCAATTTCCACAATACCAGCCGCTTCTTAGCAAGTTTGCATTGTCGTTGAGAACACAACGATGACTTTGGCCAAAGTCCTTTTTAATAACCGTTTAATTCATATTAAAATGGATAAAGTCTTAATGCAGCTTGAAAAAATTACGAAGCTGCTTGAAACACAAAACTTGGTTCGTAAGGAAGTTCTAAACTTCGGCGAAGCCTGCGATTATTTGGAACTATCGCATTCACACCTGTACAAATTAACCAGTACAGGAAACGTTCCGCATTACAAGCCCAATGGCAAAAAAATCTACTTCAAGCGGAGTGAGTTGGATGATTGGTTGCTACGCAACCGCAACACCACTTCGGAAGAAATAGACAAAATGGCGAGCGACTACATTCTTCACAATCAAAAACCAAGATTATGAATGAAGTAATGATGCTGCTCAGACAGCTTGTAGAAAACTTTGAAGTAATAAGGGCTTACATTCTATCAATCAAGAAATCCAAATTGGACAACTTGAAAGAAGCTTGGGTTGACGGCAACGAGGTTGCAAAAGCACTTAATGTAAGCAACCGAACCTTACAAACTTTCAGAGATAACAGAACACTGCCTTACAGCCGTGTTAGAGGGAAATTCTACTACAAAGTAGCAGATATTGAAACCCTGTTGGAATCCAATTACTCACCTTCTAAAACCGTAAGTAATGGAACTAAATAGAGAATCAATATTGTGGAATACCCACTATGGCTTAAAGATTTATGCAAGGATTTTACAGCACTATTATCCGGGCGAAACAGTCCTTTCCCTTTCGGGAAGGGACTGCAAACCCACAAAAAATCCTTTCAATCAGGACAAGCCCACACTTCATATTCAGATTGTGAATAATGAAGCTATTCACGAAGATTTGGAGCAAGGTATTCCAGCAGGAAATGTATTTGACTTCGCTGCAAAACATTATCAGTTAGAAGGCGATGCATTAATTCAATTCCTCAATGAAGATATGAATTTGCGCCTTCGGGCTAAAGTACCGCCAATCTTGGAGGAGCATTATTTTGAAAGCATTCCTGAACCTGCGCCCACGCCAGTTTATTGTCCTTCATTTAGTTTCTTTTCTGCACCTGTTACCAATACAATTCCTGATGATACGGCTACACTTTTGGAAATATACTACTTACTGAAAGATGATTGTTTCAATCAAAAGACTATTGAATTAAGGAACATTCAGGACAAGAAAGCTGCACGGAAATTCAAAGCAGCAAATTTTGACTATGTTACTTTTTCGGGCATATTTTCCAAACGAAGCGATGATGCACTTATCAGGCATTCAGGATTACTCACCATAGATTTTGACCATATCAGCAATATTGCTGATATGAAATCTATGTTATTGCAGGACGAATACTTTGATACAGAACTTTTGTTCATATCACCGTCAGGCGACGGCTTGAAGTGGATTATCCCAATTGATATATCAACAGCCACGCACCAGGATTATTTCCGAGCCATTGCAAGCTACATAAAACAAACCTACGGATTGGAAATTGACCAATCAGGCAAGGACGTTTCCCGAGCTTGTTTTATGGCGCACGATGCCGAAGCATTCATTAACCCTAAATACATTTCATAATATGGCAAAGAAAGTTTTCAAACCCTCTGATTGGTTGGAGCAGCCAAAGCAGAAAATAGCAGAGCCGGTAATACAACTGCCTATTGTGGTATCGGATAATGAACAAATTGAACAGGTCATTCAGGAGATTGAAGCAAAGCGTTTGGATATTGCCACGGCTTACGCCGATTGGCGAGATATTGGCTTCGCCTTCGCTGATGCTTTTGGCGAAAGCGGAAGGGATTATTTTCACCGTATAAGTTGCTTTTATGATGATTATACGCCTACAGATTGCAATGAGCAATACGACAAATGCCTAAAGGCAAATGGTACAGGAATTACACTTGCTACATTCTTCTTTCACGCCAAGCAAGCAGGTATCAAACTTGCACCGCCAAGCCAGTCGCAAGACGCACCGCCCGAAGTGTTGCCCACTTTCGGGCAACAGGTGTATGACAATCTACCTGATTTCTTAAAGTCGGTCATTGGCATTGCTACAAGTGATGAAGAAAAGGATATATTAATATTGGGCAGCATTGTTAGCCTTAGTGCTTGTTTACACAAGCTCTACGGCATTTATGACGGTAAGCGAGTTTTTCCCAATTTATATCTTTTCATTACGGCGCAAGCCTCAGCAGGTAAGGGCAGGTTAATCCACTGCAAGCAGTTGGTTAAACCAGTACATAAACAGTTGAGGGAACAAGCAGAACTATTGAAGAAGCAGTACGAAGCCGAAATGTTGGAGTACAATCAAAGCAAAGGCAAAGACAGCAATGCACAAAAGCCCGGCAAGCCCCCCGAAAAAATGTTGTTCATTCCAGCAAACAACAGCACTACAGGTGTGTATCAATTGTTGAGCGATAATAATTGCCGTGGACTAATGTTTGAAACCGAAGGCGATACTTTGGCACAAGCCTTCAAGTCTGATTATGGTAATTACAGCGAAGGTTTTCGCAAGGCATTTCACCACGAAACTATTTCCTATTACCGCCGTACAGACCGAGAATATGCAGACATTGAAGAACCTTGTTTGTCCACGGTGTTGTCGGGCACACCCAAGCAAATTGCAACGCTTATTCCCAATGCAGAAAATGGTTTGTTCAGTCGCTTCATTTTCTATTTTATGAATGTGCAAGTAGTTTGGAAGAATGTATTTGCATTTGATACCGACAATGGTTTGGACGATTATTTTGATAAGTTAGGAAATGATTTTTTCAGTTTGTATCAGATGATAGCCAATGGTGCAGAACTTCAATTTGCACTCACCGCCGAGCAGAAGCAGCAGTTCAATTCTTTGTTTGAGCAGTTGCAGAGTACACACATTGCATTGCAGGGCTTAGATTATATGGCTACGGTACGCCGTCTTGGTCTGATTGCCTTTCGGATAGCTATGGTCCTATCTGCATTGAGGATAATGGAACACGGTGAGTTTCCAAGCAAATTGATTTGCGAGGATAGGGATTTCAATACTGTAATGGCGATGATAAAAGTATTGGTTAGGCATTCAGGCAAAGTCTTTGCCGAACTGCCCGAAGATGCACCCAAACCCAAACGCAAGAACCAAAAAGAACGCTTCTACGAGTCATTGCCCCAGTCCTTCAATCGGCAGAATTACTTAAAGGTTTGCAATGAATTGCGTATCCCCGAAAAGACTGCCGAAGGCTACATAACCGACTTCTGCAAGCGTGGTTTGTTGCATAGAGACAAGCAGAACGACTACCTGAAAAACTGAACCTAAGTAAGTTCAGGATTTTAAGGAAATCAAGGAAAGCCGCCCTTATCGGGCTACGCTTTCCTTTTTTATTTTATTCAATTTCCTGCCATTCCTTAGTTTCCTCAACTTCCGCTACTAATCGTTTTAGCTTTTTCTTTCTCTTGTTTGGCTTTTCTCTGTTTTTAATGATTATATTTGACAGCAAATGACAAGCCATAGTATGTCTGATAAAACATTCGGAGAAACAATAAGAGCGTTAAGGGAGAGCAAAGGATTACTGCTCAGGCAGGTTGCAGCAGCTTTGGAGATAGATACCGCACTCATAAGCAAAATAGAGCGAGGCGAGCGGACAGCCCAGCGAGAGCAGGTTTCCAAGTTGGCAGCAATGCTTGAAATTGAAGAAGAACGGCTTATGGTGATTTGGTTATCCGATAAGATTATGAATATCGTAGAGGAAGAACCTGCGGCATACAAGGCACTTAAAAAAACTGAAAAACGAATAACAAAGAACTGATATGGACGGACAATCTTTGAACATTTCCCAAGACTTAATTGCAAAGCTGAAAGAAGTTGTTCTCGTCGCTGTCACAGAAAATAATCAAATCCGTTGTGAAGAAATTGCAGTGGACGTACAATTAAAACCTTAACCAAACTGTTCAATTCACTATGTCCGAAAAATTATTCTTTAATATTCTAACATTTGACTATCCTAAGCAAGCGATAGATTTTTACTTTAGCCTTGATGATAATGGCAGTGCTTCACGATTGCATAAAACACTGTTTCCAAAAAACATAAGTTCCATTTTCCCAAAGATTACCAACAATCCTGATGCAGATTTTATCTACACAACTTTTATCGGAGAAACAAAAGGATTTACTAAGCTTTCAATTGACTTCAAAACTGAAAATCAGGACTTGCTAAAAAGGTTTTACAATGGACAGCTTAATTATTATTTCAGCAAGATAAAAGAGCAGGTTGTAAGGACAGGCTTCATTAGGGAAACACAAGTTTGGCTTCCAGTTACAAATGCTTCAAAATCTGATTTTAGCACCTACGATAAGTTTACAGTAAAAGTTCAGTTTCACAATGTGAGTGATTATCCGGAATTGTTAGTGTCATATGACGGTCAATCAAAAGTATTCCGCAGAAGCATTGCCGATTTAATCAAGAAATATGATGCTTCAAATTTCAATTGGGTATTATACGGCAACAAATTGTGGAAGTACAAAAGCTTACTTGAGAAAGAAGAGATTAATTATGAAAAAGTTTTTCCCATATTGGGAAAACAATTAAAAAAAGCAATTGGTTATCCAACAGAAGCACCACCACGAGATAACAGGTACAAAAATTATTTAAGTAAAATCAACGCATTTGCAACGAAGTTTTTCAAGGATGCTAAGTTTTTGGAAAGAATACCTTTGCATAGTCTTGACTTTTATAATGTACCAGCTTCCAAATTAAACACTACCACTAAGGACAGCAACTTGCTAACTTTCGGTAAAAGGGATAATACTACAGGCATAGACTATGTACCTTATAACGGTATAAAGTCTTATGGTCCATTTAAGAAGTCGCCATACCCAAATGTTCAATTATTTTTTATCTTCCATTCTACCAATTTGGAAGTGGCAAAAAAGTTAAACCAGTATCTATCAAACGGTCTCGGCTTTTTCAAAGGACTAACCAATTTTTCGCAGATTTTATTTCATACAAAAGAAGGCTTTAGCATACCGTTTACAGACATTGAGAATCCAATTGCTGAAATTGAAACGAAATTATCAAATCGGAATTTTGACGATGACGTTAAATATATAGCCATTTACATTACGCCATTTTCAAAGTTTGAATCAGACTTGCAGAAAAGAGAGATTTACTATAAAGTCAAAGAGCAACTTTTAAAAAGAAAAATTACCTCACAATGTATTGATGCGGACAAAGTAATTCAGGGCGGTAACAACTATGTTTTCAGTTTGGCAAATATTGCCGTGGCAATCTTGGCAAAATTGGACGGTGTGCCTTGGCGTTTAAATACACCGATTAAAAATGAATTAATCGTAGGTATAGGGGCATTTAAACAAGTAGATACCGATACACAATACATAGGTTCTGCATTTAGCTTCAACAATACAGGAGGCTTCAACCGTTTTGAATACTTCCTGCGTTCTGAAATACAAGTATTGGCAGGTTCAATAGCAAATGCAGTAAGAGAATTTACAACGCTCAATAACCAACCAGATAGGCTTATTATTCATTTCTACAAAACAATGTCGGACAAAGAGCTTGAACCAATTCTAACGGCATTAAATCAAATGGGGTTATCAATACCGGTATTTATCATTACGATTAATAAAACAGAATCAGAAGATATAGTTTTGTTTGACGGCAATTGGTCAAACCTAATGCCTATTAGTGGCACATTTGTAAATATTGGGAATAATAAATTCTTGCTTTGCAACAATACGAGATATAATAGCAATGATTTCAAAGAAAGCGAAGGGTTTCCATTTCCAATAAAATTGAAGATAGATTGTAGCGACAAAAACCAGTTACAAGAACCTTTAACCATAAAGGGCTTGATAGACCAAGTGTATCAGTTCAGCCGCATTTATTGGAAGTCTGTAAAACAACAAAACCTACCAATTACTATAAAATATCCTGAAATGGTTGCTCAAATAGCACCACATTTTGACGGAGACGATATACCACAATTTGGTAAGGATAACCTTTGGTTTTTATAACATTATGCCACACACTATCCACATAAAAAATATGGTCTGCAACCGCTGCATTACAGCGGTGCAGCAGCTTTTAAAAGAGCTTGGTTTAGATTATACCAGTATATAATTAGGCACAGTTGTATTGAACAAAACCCTAAGCCAAGCCCAAAAACAAAAACTTTCTACAAGCCTTGAAGCTTTAGGATTTGAATTAATGAACGATAGAAAAAGCAAAACAATCGAGCAGATAAAAACAGAAATAAGGTCATTGGTTCATAGCAGCGATGCAAACCTTAAAACCAACCTTTCCCAACACTTAGCAAATAAGTTGCACCAGGATTATCAACAACTGTCCAATCTTTTTTCTACGGTAGAAGGCACCACCATTGAAAAATATTTCATTGCTCAAAAAATTGAAAAAGTAAAAGAACTCTTGATGTACGATGAGCTTTCTCTAAGTGAAATTGCTTTTCGCCTCAATTATTCCAGCGTAGCATATCTTAGTAACCAGTTCAAAAAAGCAACAGGGCTTACACCTTCATATTACAAAACGTTGAAATCTAACAATCGAAAGCCATTGGATGAAGTATAAATCTTACAACTAAAACAACGAATAGTGTAACAATCCTATGAACATTAAGCGTGAACTTTGCATATTCAAAGGATAGTATTATGGCAAATACAAGTTTATTCAAGTTCAAAACAAATATCAACTGCGGCGGTTGCATAGCAGCAGTCAAGCCCATTTTGGACAATATAGATAATTTAGATAGTTGGCAAGTAGATACAAGTTCACAAGAAAAAACACTTACTCTACAATGCGATGCTGAAACGAAAAACGCCGCTATTCAGGCAGTTGAAAACCAGGGCTTTTTGGTTAATGAATTAAAGCATTCCAATATTTCCAAAAAATGGCTCTAACTTTGTAATCTTAAATCTGAAAGTGAAAAAGTTTATCACAGCAATATTAGCAGTCCTCTTCATTTCCGCCTCAATGGGAATGACAGTGCATATGCACTATTGTATGGATAAATTGGTGTCCGCTAAATTATGGCATACCGAAAAGCACAACGATGCTTGCGAAAAATGCGGAATGAAAAAAGGCAGCAAAAAAGGTTGCTGCAAAGACGAGCACAAGGTTATCAAAACCGACAATTACCAAAAAACGGATGTAACCAAAATACCTACTTTACAATCCTTCACATTAGCATTGCCCCCACAGCCCTTTGTGTTGGAAACAGAAATGCTTGCTTCCAGGGTTAAGCAATTGCCTTACAGCAATGCACCGCCCGACCGAAGTACCGTTCCCCTCTATATCCGCAACTGCGTTTACCGAATTTAGAATTATTGTGTAGCTGCCCTATGGCAGCATTTACACCGCCTTTCCAATACTGAAAAGTGCGGGTTTGTATTAATTTCCATAACACAATAATTTCTATAAAATGAAAAGTATATTATTAGCCTTAGGGCTTACTATCGTTGCATTCTTAAACGCTAATGCACAGCACAATCATTCGCAACATTCAGCACCTGCACAGGCACAGCCGCAAGCAACAGCCCCCACAGCAGCAGAGCAATTGCAACTTTTATATACCCACTACATAGGTATAAAAGATGCATTGGTAGCAGGCGACCAGGCACAAGCTGCAAGCCACGCCAATGGGCTTTCTCAAACAGCTTCGCTTATTTCTTACAGGGATTTATCCGAAGGTAATATCAATGCCCTGCGCAAAGATGCGTCCACCATTGCCGATGCCAAAGACCTTGCCGCACAGCGCAAAGCCTTTTCCAATTTGTCCAACAATATGTCTGCATTGGCAGAAAAGTTTAAAGTAAGCGATAAACCAGTTTATCAGCAATATTGCCCTATGGCAAAAGGCTATTGGTTGAGCAACGAAAAGGAAATCCGCAATCCATATTACGGCAGTAGTATGCTTACCTGCGGGTTAGTTAAAAAAACATTCTAAGTACTAATCAACAAAAAACTAAAAAGATGAAATTATTATTTATTGGCGTTGCCGCCGCTTCCGCAATATTATTCTCTGCCTGCAATAGCAATGCAGATAAAACTACAGACCATTCTGCAATGCAGCACGAAATGGATACAATGAAAGATATGCCAATGAATAGCGGCTCAACGTCAAACAATGCAACTACTTCAAAGTTCACCGAAGTATTTGCACATTACCAACACCTCACATTTGCCCTTGCAAACGATGATAGTAAAGAAGCCGCAAACGGTGCAAAGTCAATGGGCGAAGCCATTGCCAAAGTGGACAAATCTGGCTTTACTGCAGACCAGCAAAAGAGTTATGCAGATTTGGAAGCCGATATGAAAGAACATACCGAGCACATCACGGGCAATGCGAATAACATTGAGCATCAGCGGGAACATTTGGAAACCTTGAGCAAGGATATGTACGACCTCACCAAAACCTTTGGTATAGGTAAACCTATGTACAAAATCTTTTGCCCAATGTACAACAATGATAAAGGTGCTTATTGGTTGGCAGAAACTAAAGAAGTGAAAAATCCATACTTCGGCCAAAAAATGCTTACCTGCGGAGAAGTACAGGAAGAATTGAAATAATGAAGATGGTAAAACGAATATTGATTGGGTTTGTGCTAACTATAATTGTTATCCAGTTCATACAACCTGCTCGAAACTCAACCGGGCAGGTTGTTCCCCAATCTTTCATTGATACATTTCTGCCGAATGATACAGTGCTGAACTTGTTGTCCAATTCCTGTTTCGATTGTCATTCAAACAATACAAAATATCCGTGGTACACCAATGTTCAACCTATTGGGTGGCTTATGGCAAACCATATAAATGATGGAAAAAAAGAACTGAATTTCAATGAATTGGCAGCATTGAGCACCCGCAGGCGCAATTCAAAATTCAAAAGCATTTCGCAGCAGATAGAGCAGGCTAAAATGCCTTTGAAATCTTATCTTTTTATACATAGAAATGCAGCACTCAACGAAGCAGATAAAAAACTTTTAATCAATTTCTTTCAATCTAAAATCAATAACAATTAAAGCCAATAAATATGAAAAGTACAATGCACGAAAAACATAATACCCAAGCGGGAAAACCCACGCAGTCCCATTCAATGCAGATGGAACACAAGGGTCATTACAAAAATTTGCTTTGGATGATGATTGCTTCCTTTATAGCAATGTACATTTTGATGTATGCAATGGTAGATAAGTTCGCCAATGTAATTCCCAACTTCAACCAGTTTTATATGGCAGGATTGATGAGCGCCCCAATGCTGATTATTGAGTTATTGCTGATGGGTAAAATGTATCCAAACAAAAAACTGAATACTATCCTTATCGGAGTTGGCATTGCCTTACTTGTGCTTTTCTTTTCTCTCATTAGAACGCAGGCAGCCATTGGCGACAGGCAGTTTCTAAAATCAATGATACCACACCACGCAGGCGCAATCCTTATGGTGGAACAAAGTAAGTTGAGTGACCCCGAAGTGCAAAAGTTGGCTAAGGAAATCATTGATGCCCAGAATAAGGAAATCAATTTTATGAAATCAAAAATCAAAGCATTAGAAAACAAATAAACGATGTGGAAATCCATTGTCAATTTTCTCAAAAGCATTTTCGTTCACCGAAAAAGTTGCTGTAAATAAAATTTTATGCAGAAATACACTTGTCCTATGCACCCGCAGGTGCTGAAAGATGAACCAGGCAAATGCCCCCTTTGTGGTATGGCATTGGTGCCGTTGGGCGGTGGCAGTCAATCCGCAGGGCATTCTCACAAAATGCAAGACGCCGATGCACACGGCAGCCACGCCGCAGAACACAATACACATAATGCAGATAGCTACAACAAACACGAAGGGCACCATACCCACGATTTTCTGAAAAGATTTTGGGTAAGCCTAATTGTTACTATTCCCATATTGGCACTATCGCATATGATACAGAATTGGTTTGGGTTTAGTATTAGTTTCCCGGGTGATAAATACGTACTTTTTGCTTTAGGCACATTCATATATATCTATGGTGGTATGCCGTTCCTGAAAGGAATGGTGGGCGAAATTAAAGCCAGCGCAATAGGTATGATGACCTTAGTGGCATTGGCAATTACCGTAGCTTATGTATATAGTGTGGCAGTTGTATTTGGCTTGCCCGGTATGGATTTCTTTTGGGAATTAGCCACGCTGATAGTAATTATGCTGTTAGGGCATTGGTTAGAAATGCGGTCGCAAATGGCAGCTTCCAAAGCCTTGCAATCATTGGTGGCTTTATTGCCAAATGATGTAACGGTTGAACGTCACGGTCAGGCTACCAAAATTCCAATCGCTGATTTGCAGAACAACGATACCGTAATCATTAAGCCCGGCGAAAAAATTCCTGCCGATGGGTTAGTTATTGAAGGAAGTTCCTCTGTAAATGAAAGTATGCTCACGGGCGAAAGTGTTCCGGTAAAAAAAGAAGTGGATACAAAAGTAATAGCAGGTTCTATCAACGGCGATGGTGCTTTGCGGGTGAAAGCAACAGGCGTAGGAAAAGAAAGCTATCTCAATAAAGTTATCAATTTAGTTTCCGATGCGCAGGCAGCAAAATCCAATACCCAAAACCTTGCCGATAAAGTGGCTAAGTGGCTTACATTTATTGCAATTGCCGCAGGTGTTGGCACATTTGCCTATTGGTATGTTGTTGGTGGCAACCTCTCTTTTGCTATAGAAAGAATGGTTACGGTAATGGTTACAGCCTGTCCTCACGCTTTAGGTGTGGCTATACCGTTAGTAGTTGCAATTTCTACCACTGTTTCAGCTACCAATGGCTTGCTAATTCGCAACCGCACAGCTTTTGAAACCACCCGTAAATTATCCACGATAATTTTTGATAAAACAGGGACACTTACGCAAGGTTCACACGCCATACAGAGAGTAATTCCAACCGCAGTTTTTTCTGAAGATGAAATACTACAGTATGCAGGCGCAGTTCAGCAAAATTCAGAACACCATATTGCAAAGGGTGTTTTAAAAACGCTGAAAGAAAAAAAACTGCCTTTGTGGAAGTCGGAAAACTTCAAATATATGCAGGGCATTGGTGTATCGGGCACAGTCAATGGAAAGAATATTATTGCCGCAGGTCCCAATTATTTCACTCAAAATAATTTGCCAATACCGGCAATTCCTACGGAAATTAACCAGGATGCAGAAACAGTAAATTTTGTGTTGATAGATAAACAGCTTGCAGGCATTATCACTTTGGCAGATACCCTTCGGGATGGTGCGCAGGAAGCAATCAGCCTGTTAAAAGAAATGGGTATCAAATCATTTTTACTTACGGGCGATAATGAAAAAATTGCAGCCGCAGTAAGCAATCAATTGGGTATGGACGGCTATTTAGCAAATGTGTTGCCGCACAATAAGCAGGAAAAAGTAAAAGAGTTTCAGGCAAAAGGCGAGGTAGTGGCCATGACGGGCGACGGTGTAAACGATGCACCTGCACTGGCACAGGCAGATGTGGGTATCGCCGTTGGTTCCGGCACCGATGTAGCAGCAGAAACTGCCGATATCATTTTGGTCAACAGTGATCCCAGGGATGTGGTAAAGATGATTGACTTTGGAAAACGCACTTACCGCAAAATGATACAAAACCTTATGTGGGCAGTAGGCTATAATGTGGTGGCTATTCCATTAGCAGCAGGTATTCTCTATCCAAAATTTGTCCTTAGTCCGGCAATGGGTGCAGTCTTAATGAGTGTAAGCACAGTAGTAGTTGCCATTAATGCAAGTCTTTTAAAACTTAATAAAAAATAACGAATGAAATATATACTCACAATAATGCTTGCATTTGCATTTTTATTGAATGCAAATGCACAAACGACAAAAACAATCTACACCTGCCCAATGCACCCCGAAGTGCAGCAGGCTGCACCAGGCAAATGCCCAAAATGCGGAATGGATTTGGTAGCAAAAAAAGTGACTGTAAAAGCAGCTGCAAAACCTGTTCAAAATCCACCGGCAAAAAAACCTGCACCGAAGGCAGCACCTACAAAAAAGGATATGCCACCAATGAAGGATATGCAAAAGCCCACAGCCGAAATGCAGCACAATCAAATGCCTGCAATGCCTGAAGCTGATGTAAAATATACTTGCCCAATGCACGCCGAAGTCGTTTCAGATAAGCCAGGCTCTTGCCCTAAGTGCGGAATGGATTTAGTGCAAAAGAAAAAAGAAAATAATCAAAACAAATCCCACCAGATGCACACCGATTTTAGTGCAGATGAAAATGCGGATAAAATTTCTTTTCAAGGCAAAACAGTCCGTTACGATTTGTATGTAACGGATACAACGGTAAATTTCACAGGCAAAAAACGCCACGCTTATGCCATTAATGGTCAAATTCCAGCACCTGTTTTGTACTTCACAGAAGGCGACACAGCCGAAATTTATTTGCACAATCGCTTAAAGAAGGAAGAAACTTCCCTGCATTGGCACGGTGTAATATTGCCCAATTGGGAAGATGGTGTTCCCTATCTTACCACTAAGAGAATAGGTCCAGGCGAAACCCATTTGTACAAATTTAAAGTAGTGCAAAACGGCACTTATTGGTATCATTCACACAGCGGTTTGCAGGAGCAGGCAGGCTTGTATGGCACATTGATTTTTCGCAAGCGAGATGATGGAGCAATGGAAAATAAATATGCCGCCGTGTTGCCATTAATGCTTAGCGAATGGACAGATGAAAAGCCTAATCAGGTGATGAGAAGGCTTCATACTGCCAACGATTGGTATGCCATTAAAAAAGGAAGTGTGCAGAGCTACGCCGAAGCCATAAAACACAATGCATTCGGTACGAAGCTAAAAAACGAATGGCTGCGGATGAAAGCAATGGATGTCAGCGATGTGTACTACGATAAATTCCTTATCAATGGTAAAACGGAACAAACAATAGAAACGGTTCCTTCCCCCCTCTCCTTCGGAGAGGGGTCGGGGGTGAGGCTAAAGGCAGGCGATAAAGTAAGGTTAAGAGTGGTAAATGGCGGAGCTTCCAGTTATTTTTGGTTGAACTATGGCGGTGGAAAAATTACAGTAGTAGCCAATGATGGCAACGATGTAGAGCCGGTAGAAGTAGATAGGCTGATTGTGGGCGTTTCAGAAACCTATGATGTGGTAGTAACCATTCCCGAAAATATGAGATACGAATTTAGAGCCACACCAGAAGACAGAACAAAGTACGCTTCCATTTGGTTAGGAAGTGGAATGAAAATGCCTGCCCCTGAATTACCCAGATTGAATTATTTTGAAGGAATGAAGATGATGAACGATATGATGAAGATGAACGGCGATATGAAGGATATGGGTATGAATATGAGCCTGCAAACGATGGATATGAACCAGGTAATGTATCCCGAACTGCACGGCAGCCAGCCAATGAAACACGATATGGGAAATATGGAACAATCTGCAACACCTCAAGACCATTCAATGCATAATATGGCTTCAACAGATACCGCTAAAATCCAAGACCATTCAATGCACCCAATGCAACAATACACTTGTCCAATGCACCCCGAAGTGGTATCCGATAAACCCGGTAAATGCCCTAAATGTGGAATGGCTTTAGTACCAAAAGCCCCCTCTCCTTCGGAGAGGGCGGGGGGTGAGGCTCACGAAAAAATGGATATGTCCACTGTAAATGGTATTCGCACTTTAAATTACGACTTACTAAAATCACCCGAAAAGACAGCCTTTCCGCCAGATGCACCTGTTCATAAAATTCATTTCACATTAGAAGGAAATATGAACCGTTATTTATGGTCTTTAGATAATAAAACCGTATTGGAAACAGATAAAATAATGATAAAAAAAGGCGAGATATTACGGTTGGTATTAACCAACAATTCTATGATGCGCCACCCAATGCACCTGCACGGTCACGATTTTAGGGTACTCAATTCCAAAGGCGAATATTCACCGCTAAAAAATGTGATTGACATATTGCCAATGGAAACCGATACTATTGAATTTGCAGCAAACCAAGATGGAGATTGGTTTTTCCATTGCCACATATTGTATCATATGATGGCAGGAATGGGTAGGATTTTCAGCTATCAAAATTCAGAGCCAAATCCCCAGCTACCCAATAAAGCCGAAGCGTGGCGCTTGTTCAAAAAAGATAATAGAATGACAGCATTCAAAGCACAGGTAGGTCTTGAAAGCAACGGTAGCGATGGCGAATTTATGTGGATGAGCCACAGATATGCATTGAACGGAGATTGGCACATTGGCATAAAACCCGAACACGGATATGAAGGCAGCCTCATATTCGGCAGGTATTTAGGCAAAATGCAATGGGCATATCCCTACATTGGTGCACAATACAGGTACAAACCAAAGAGCCACAGCATTGAGAAAAATCTTTTCGGGCAGGAAACCATTCATAAAAATTATTGGGCACCCGTTGCAGGTTTTCAGTACACATTACCGTGGTTAATTGTAGCCGATGCAAGGATTGATATGTACGGAAAAATTCGCTTTCAGCTAATGCGTGAAGACATTCCCATTACCCCTCGTTTACGCTTCAATTGGATGGTAAATACCGACAAAGAATATATGGTAGGCTTCCGCTACATTACCACAAAATGGCTTGCCTTGTCCACCCATTACGATAGCGATATGGGCTATGGTGCAGGCATTACGATAATCTATTAAACAAGTAAAATCAAAAAAATAGAATGCAGGTTTCAACGCCTGCATTTTTTAAAATTTAGCAACGCAATCACGCCTGTGATGACTACACCCTCTGCAACACCATTGCATTTAAAAACTTGCATAACTCAATTGCAGAATTTACCTTTGCCCCTTGTGAAAATAATTGCATTCATATTTAGCCTGTATATTTTGCTGCTGTCGGGTATGCCCTGCACAGATGCACAGGATTGCAATTTACCCACAACCACGCAGGTTTCAACAACGCAAAACCACGGCAACCACCAGCACGAGAGCGAGCATTGCCCGCCCCTTTGCCATTGTTCCTGTTGCAGTGTTGCAGTGTCCAAAATGCCGTTGCTTACAATATCCTATTTGAAGCCAGCCACTATTTCAAAGCAAAAAACTTCTTTCTATCAATCCCACCACCTCACAGGCTTTTTAGAAGCCGTTTGGCAGCCGCCCAAATATTGTTAAGCTGAATTTTTAATTCAATGATGCTGTATTGCGTAGCATTACAGTCATTTACTATTTCAAAAAATCAATCAGTTTAACAATGAAAGTATGCTTAATAAAATTATTGGCTTTAGTATAAAGCACAAGTTCCTTATAGGGCTATTTACCTTAGGACTAATTATATGGGGTATTTGGAGTGCAGCCAGATTACCCATTGATGCAGTACCGGATATTACCAACAATCAGGTACAAATCATAACGCTTACACCAACCTTAGCAGCGCAGGAAACGGAACAATTAGTTACTTATCCTATTGAGCAAAGTATGGCTAACATTCCAGGCCTTATTGAGCTACGCTCAATTTCTCGTTTCGGCCTATCTGTTATTACTGCCGTGTTCAAAGACGAAATGGATATTTACTTCGCCCGCCAGCTCGTAAATGAAAAATTAAAAGAAGCCGAAGAGAAAATTCCCAATGGAATAGGCAGGCCAGAACTTGCACCGGTTAGTACAGGGCTTGGAGAGATATACCAATATGTACTTCACCCAAAAAAAGGCGCAGAAGATAAATATTCCGCAATGGATTTGCGCACAATGCAGGATTGGATTGTTGCCCGGCAATTATATGGTACAGCAGGTATCGCAGAAGTAAATAGTTTTGGCGGTTTGCTAAAGCAATATGAAGTAGCAGTAAACCCTTACCGCCTCAAAGCAATGAATGTAACCATTGCAGAAATCTTCAATGCATTAGGAAAAAACAACGAAAATACAGGCGGCGCATACATTGACAAAAAGCCTAACGCCTATTTTATCCGTGGCATTGGCTTGGTAAGTTCATTGGATGATATACGAAACACGGTAATAAAAACGCCAGGCGGCGTTCCTATTCTTATAAAAGATGTTGCTGATGTAGGTTTTGGAAATGCTGTTCGTTATGGTGCCGTTACCTACAATGGTGAAAAGGAAGCAGTAGGCGGGATAGTAATGATGCTAAAGGGCGAAAACAGCGCTGATGTGGTTAGCAGGGTAAAAGAGAAAATATCTACTATTCAAAAATCGCTGCCAAATGATGTGGTGATAGAGCCTTTTATAGACCGCACAGATTTGGTGAGCCGGGCTATCAATACGGTAAAAACGAACCTCATAGAAGGGGCGCTAATCGTCATTTTTGTATTAGTTCTTTTCTTAGGAAATCTAAGAGCCGGGCTTATTGTAGCTTCCGCTATTCCCTTATCAATGCTTTTTGCTTTGGGTATGATGAACCTCTTTGGGGTAAGTGGAAACCTAATGAGTTTAGGAGCGATAGATTTTGGATTAATTGTGGATGGTGCGGTAATTATTGTAGAAGCCAGCCTGCATTATTTGGGCTTGAAACCAGCCGGTAAACTCACACAACAGCAAATGGATGAAGCCGTCGGAAGCAGTGCCAAAAAAATGATGAGTTCCGCAGCCTTCGGACAAATAATTATTCTCATTGTTTATCTGCCTATCCTTTCATTACAGGGTATTGAAGGCAAAATGTTCCGGCCAATGGCAGAAACGGTGGCGTTCGCCATTCTTGGAGCGCTCATTTTGTCCCTTACCTATATCCCTATGATGACTTCTTTATTCCTATCAAAGAATATAAAACACAAAAAAACTTTTGCAGATAAAATGATGGATAAACTGCAACGGTGGTACACGCCTTTGTTACAAAAAGTCATTCGTGTAAAGTATGCAATAGTAGGTGCGTCTTTCGCATTGCTAATGATTGCATTTGTTTTTTTCAGCAGAATGGGTGGTGAGTTTATCCCGCAATTGCAGGAAGGTGATTTTGCCGTGCATTGTATTTTACCACAAGGCACTTCTCTATCGCAAAGCATTGAAACCTCAATGCAGGCAAGCCGCATTTTAAAGGCCTTTCCGGAAGTAAAAACTGTAGTAGGTAAAACAGGTAGCGCAGAAGTGCCAACAGACCCTATGCCCCCCGAAGCTACAGACCTGATGGTAACCTTAAAGCCGAAAAAAGAATGGAAATCTTCAAAGAGCTATAATGAGTTGGCCGCGGAAATGATGGAAAAGTTAGAAATGATACCCGGCGTTTTCTTTGAAGTTTCACAACCTATACAAATGCGGTTTAACGAATTAATGACAGGTGTAAGGCAGGATGTAGCCATAAAAATATTTGGAGAAAATATTGATACCCTTGCGGCAATCGCACCAAAGGTTGCAGCAGTAGTGCAGCAGGTAAATGGAGCTACCGAACCACAAATAGAGCAGACCACAGGCTTACCGCAAATCACTATTCAGTACGACAGGGCAAGATTAGCTTCCTACGGGTTAAATATTGAAGATATTAATCACACCGTGAGTACTGCTTTTGCAGGGCAAGCAGCAGGTGTTGTGTTTGAAGATGAAAAGAAGTTTGACTTGGTAGTAAGGTTAGATAGTGTAAGCCGAAATTCTATTGATGATGTGAGTAACCTTTTTATATCAACGCCTGAAGGAGTACAAATTCCTCTATCGCAGGTAGCTACAGTTGCCTTCAAGGAAGGACCTGCACAAATTAGCCGTGAAGATGGAAAGCGCAGAATAGTAGTTGGTTTCAATGTACGGAACAGAGATGTTGAAACAGTTGTAGAAGACATTCAACAAAAACTTTCAAAAGCAAACCTGCTGCCTTCAGGCTACTTCTACACTTATGGCGGCACATTTGAAAACTTAAAAGAAGCTTCGGCACGATTGAAATTTGCTGTTCCTTTAGCATTAGCATTAATATTCCTATTGCTCTACTTCACATTTGGTTCGGTTAAAGAAAGCTTACTCATTTTTACTGCCATTCCAATGAGCGCCATTGGTGGTGTGTTTGCATTATTGCTAAGGGGAATGCCATTTAGTATTTCGGCAGGAGTTGGTTTTATTGCTTTGTTTGGTGTAGCGGTACTGAATGGAATTGTACTAATCAGCACTTTTAAAGACCTTGCAAAAGAAGGAATGCAAGATGTTGTTCAACGAGTGATTGAAGGAACAAAAATGAGATTGCGTCCCGTATTGATGACGGCAGCGGTAGCTTCACTCGGTTTCCTTCCAATGGCCATTAGCACGGGTTCAGGAGCAGAAGTTCAAAGACCATTAGCCACTGTTGTAATAGGCGGTTTAATTACAGCAACATTTTTAACCTTATTTGTTTTACCCGTTTTATATATTTTGTTCAATACCAAAATCAATTTTAAGCGTAATAATAAATTGGGTGTAAAAGCAGTGTTGATGGTGTTTCTTTCGTTTTGCAGTTTTAATGCTATGGCTCAGCAAAGGATAGCACCTGAACAAGCAGTAAACATTGCGTTTAATAATAATCTTCAATACAGCGTCAACAAAGCACAGGTTTCCAAGGCAACTTACGACATTACCGCCTCAAAGGAAATTCCTAAAACAGGTGTTTTTGTTGAAAATGAAGATATGCGCCCAAGCGACCCTAAAGGTGTTTTGAAAATTGGTGTATCGCAAAATTTTGTTTGGCCGGGCTTATACAAAGCCCGTAGGCAATATTTTGAAGAGCAGTTGAAATATTACGAAATGAACAAAGCTATGCTTGATGCCGTAATACGCAAGGAAGTAAACAATGCCTATTATCAACTTTGGTATTTACAGGATATAAGCACATTATACCAAAGGTTGGATACTATGTATTCTTCAATGTATAAAGCAGCCGACCTTATGGTAAAGACGGGTGAAGCAGCGGGTCTTGACAGAATATCCGCCGAAGTAAAAATGAAAGAGCTAAAAGCGCAATTGCAGCAAAATAAAAAGAACATAACCCTGCAACAACAACAGCTAAGTATGCTGCTTAATACAGATACAATGTATCTGCCGCTTACCAAGCCTTTGGAAAAATTATCGTACACTGTTTCTATGGCAGAAGGCCAGCACCCTTCTTTGGCCTTGCAACAGCAAAATATCAACATTGCCAATGCAAATATCAGTGTACAGCAAAACACCAATAAGCCAGAGTTTTCAGGTCGTCTATTTTCGCAGAGATTATATGGTGCAAAAGACCCCTATACAGGGTTTTCGGTTACAGCAGCTTTTCCTCTTTTTGGCAAAGCAGCATACCGTAGCAAAGTATTGGCTGCAAAAGCAGAAGTAGAAATGCAGCAACAACAATTATCTTATCAGCAATTACAGTTTAATACCCAGCGGAATAATGCCGTTGTAGAAATTGAGCGGGCAAATGAAATGTTGCTTTTTTATGAAAATTCGGGGCTAAAGCAATCCGAAGAAATCATAAAAGCTGCTTTACTAAGTTATCAGGCAGGCGAAATCAGCTTTGCAGAAATGTCGCAGTTTTTTACCCAAGCCATTGATATTAAGAAAAACTATTTACAGGCATTAAACGAATACAACCAATCAGTCATTCAGTACAAATATTATCTCAATCAATAAAATAAAAAAATGAAATATTATTTTTTAATTCTTCAATTAATAATCGGTGTATGCTTGTTTTCAAGCTGCAAGAATAATTCCGAAAACCCGGAAACAAAAACTGAAGCAGCGGAAGAAGCGCATAATGAACACGAAAACGAAAATGTGGTTTCGCTTTCTACAGAACAAATTAAAACCATTGGAATTGAATTAGGAAGTATAGAAAGTAAAGAACTTACCAATGCCGTAAAGGTAAACGGAATGCTTACTGTACCTAATCAAAACAAAGCATTTGTAACACCGGCTTATAGTGGTGTTGTAAAATCATTGAATGTACAGCCGGGAAACTTTGTTTCAAAAGGTCAAACTATTGCCACTATTACCAATCCCGATTTAATACAAATGCAACAGCAATTACAACAAGTGAATGCTCAAATAAAATTGGCTGAAATAGAAGTTAATCGCCAAAAGCAATTGGTTGAAGGCAATGCTGCGCCACTAAAAAGGCTGCAACAAGCCCAAACGGAATTGGCTACGTTAAGAAGCCAGCGTTCAGGTTTGCAAAAGCAATTGGGAAGCATAGGAGCTTCGCAAAATTATTCTTCTTTATTAGCTGTAAAAGCACCTATTAGCGGCACAATTAGTAAGGTAATAGCACAGATTGGAAGCAATGTAGATATGGCTTCACCCATTGCGGAAATCGTAAGCAATGCACAACTGCATTTAGATATTTATGTGTATGAAAAAGACTTGCCAAAAGTTAAAGCAGGACAAACCATACACTTCACGCTAACTAATAATCCGGGTGTAGAATACGATGCACAAATCTATTCCATAGGTTCTGCATTTGAAGGAGATAGCAAAACCATTCCTGTTCACGCCAGAGTTACGGGCAATAAGTATGGATTGATAGATGGAATGAGCGTTACCGCAATGATTAGTTTAGACCGAAATATAGGCGCAGCCGTTCCTAACGATGCAATTGTAAATAATAAAGGACAAGATTACATTTTTATTGTTACAGATAGGCATTCGGAAGATGAACACAAAAGCGAAAATCCAAACGAAAAAGAAGACCCGCATAACCACAAGGAAGCTGATAAGCCGAAAAGCACAGTTGATGAAATCACTTTTGAGCGTATCCCAATAGCCAAGGGAACTTCTGATTTGGGTTATACACAAATTACTGCATTAAAGGAAATTCCACAGGGTGCAAAAATCGTAACTAAGAATGCTTTTTTCGTTATGGCTAAAATCGTTAATGCAGGAGAAGGAGAACACGGACACTAAAAATTGTATAAATTATGAATGATTTTCTAAGATATTACCTGCCCATTTTCTATGCTCTTGTATTGCTTTTTGCATTTGTAATACCCTCATACCGTACATACAAAAGCACGGGTATTAACCCAATTACTTTTGGAAAAGAACCCAATGCACATAACTATATTGGCAATGTGATGAAAGTATTGTTAGCCGCATTGTTTGTTGTAATACTAATGTACAGCTTTGGGAATATTTATCAATTTACTATCCCTATACCTTATTTACAAAATCTAAATATTCATTTTGTCGGACTAATTCTAATCCACATTTCTTTAATATGGATAATCATTGCGCAAGTGCAAATGAGCAATAGTTGGCGCATTGGTATTGATGAGCAAAACAATACGGATTTGGTAACCAATGGACTGTTTTCTATTAGCAGAAACCCTGTTTTTTTAGGAATGATTATTTGCGTGGCAGGATTGTTTCTTGTTATCGCCAATGCTATTTCCTTTTGCATTTTGGTTACTACTTATATTGTTATCCAAATACAAATAAGGTTAGAAGAAGAGTTTCTGAAAAAGCAACACGGTGAGCAATACATTTCCTATCAATCTAAAACAAGAAGATTATAATGAGTACAGAACACAAACATATCTACGATGCCCACGGCAAGCAAATTTGCTGTTCGCCGCAGGAAGAAAAAATAAATGAAAAAGCCGATGAAAATTTGGTGCAGCAGGAAGGTGCCAAAGCATTACCCGTTATCGAAGAAAAAACAAGAGAGCGCCATTTCAAAGGCGATGGTCATTTCCACGGTACAAGGTTCAAAGAAGAATTAGACCACGACCACAGCACAGAGCATTCAGACGACGATGGGCACGACCACAGCCACGACGCAAACAGGTCCAGTTTTCAAATGTTCCTGCCGGCTATCATTTCATTTGCATTGTTGATGATAGCTATTTCATTTGATAATTGGTTTCCTCAAAGTTGGTTTGCAGGTTGGCTGCGCATAGCGTGGTACATAGCAGCCTATGCCCCTGTTGGGCTACCTGTTATTAAGGATGCACTTAAAAGCATTGCAAAGGGTGAGTTCTTTTCAGAATTTTTATTGATGAGCATTGCCACCATTGGCGCATTTGCCATTGGTGAATACCCCGAAGGAGTGGCAGTAATGTTGTTCTATGCAGTAGGTGAAATATTCCAAACTTTGGCTGTAAAAAGAGCCAAAGGAAATATCAGCAAACTCTTAGACCAGCGTCCCGATGAAGTAACCATTTTAGAAAACAACCAACCTAAGACTATTAAGGCGGCACAAGCAGCAATCGGCAGTATTATTCAATTAAAGCCAGGCGAAAAATTAGCTTTGGATGGAGAATTGATTTCTGAAACAGCTTCGTTCAATACTGCTGCACTTACAGGCGAAAGCAAGCCCGACACCAAACAAAAAGGCGATACGGTTTTGGCAGGTATGATTAATTTGAACACAGTTGCACAAGTAAAAGTAAACACAGCTTATACAGATAGCAAGCTTTCCAGGATTTTAGAATTGGTACAAAATGCCACGGCACAAAAAGCACCTACCGAATTATTCATTCGCAAGTTTGCAAAAGTGTACACACCTATTGTTGTGTTTGCGGCATTAGCTATTTGTTTGCTTCCTTATTTCTTTGTTGAAACTTATGTGTTTCGGGATTGGCTTTATAGGGCATTAATATTCCTTGTTATCAGTTGTCCTTGTGCATTGGTCATTAGCATTCCGTTGGGTTATTTTGGCGGCATTGGTGCAGCCAGCCGCAATGGTATTTTGTTCAAAGGGAGTAATTTTTTAGATGCGCTTGCGAATGTTCAAAATGTGGTAATGGACAAAACAGGCACTATGACCGAAGGCGTTTTTAAAGTGCAGGAAGCAAATATTAAAGATGGCTTCAACAAAGATGAAATAATGCAGATGGTAAATGCATTGGAAAGCAAATCCACACACCCGGTTGCAACAGCCATTCATAATTATGTCGGCGAAATCAACCATAGTATTGCCTTAGAAAATGTAGAAGAAATTGCAGGGCACGGTCTTAAAGCTACTATCAATGGCAAAGAATTATTGGTAGGCAATTTCAAATTATTAGACAAGGAAAATATCCAATACGATATTGACCCTTCCACTATTGTTTATACACTCATTGCCATAGCGTATGATAGGAAATTTGCAGGTTATCTCACCATTGCAGACAGCATAAAAGCAGATGCACAAACTACAATTGATAAACTAAAAACATTGGGTGTAAATACAACAATGTTAAGCGGCGATAAATCAACTGTAGTAAATGATGTAGCCAGCAAGTTGGGTATTCAAAGTGCCTTTGGCGATTTATTGCCCGAAGACAAAGTGAATAAAGTAAAGGAAATAAAAGCCAAAAACGAGACCGTCGCATTCGTAGGCGATGGCGTGAACGATGCGCCAGTAGTAGCCCTAAGCGATGTAGGCATTGCAATGGGTGGTTTAGGCAGCGATGCCACCATAGAAACCGCCGATGTGGTAATACAAGATGATATGCCAAGTAAAATTCCAATGGCAATCAATATCGGAAAGCAAACCAGGAAAATTGTTTGGCAAAACATAACCCTTGCATTTGTAGTAAAAGCCGTTGTACTTGTATTAGGAGCAGGTGGTTTAGCCACAATGTGGGAAGCCGTATTTGCAGATGTAGGCGTAGCTTTATTGGCAATCCTCAATGCTGTACGAATACAGAAGATGAAGTTTTAAAAAAAATATAAAAGCCGCAGAAATGCGGTTTTTTTGTTATGGGCTTGCCCGCCTTTGGCGTGTCGGGCTATCCGCTACAAGTCCGCCACAAGGCAAACGCACAAACCTTCAGCGGGCTTTCCGCTGCTATCCCTAAGCCGATAAATACAGCCCACGCACAAAAAACACGGCTTTAGCCAGGCGATGCCTGCCTTCTATGGCATTGCCGCCGTTTACAACTGTCATACTCTTTGCAAGCTATGCCCAGCCTACGCTTTTAGCACATTGCCTTGCCAATTCACGAAGTGAATCGCCGACACAAAAAATATCAACAAAATTGGCGTCGGCAAAGAGCTAAGCTAACGCACAAGCATAGCAGCAAAGAGCCGCTTCGTTCCAACCACCACCACCACTTCGCTTATGCCAGTATGTAAAACGGCGGAAGCTACTTAAACATAATGTGGTATTATAGGTTCGCTTCGCACATTTCCCCCTACGCTTATACCCTTCGGGATATGCCAACGCTTCGGGAAAATGTCCTATAAAAACATTATGTTAAGTATCCAATGCCATAGCCTCACCCTGAAAAATATCCCTACACACAATTGGCTTTGCTGATATTTTCAGGGTTCGGAAGCCGTGTTTTTACCCCACGCTGCACCTACGCACCCCACCCACCCATTTTCAGCGGTGCAGAAAAATAAAAAGCATTAGTGTTTAAAGGCTATGCGCTACGGCAGGATGCAGGCAGCTTGCTTCATTGCGTTTCGACGTTCCGTTACGTCCTCGTTCCTCGTCCTCACTTCACTTTCCTACACTTCATTCTACTTCGCTTATCCTGCACCAGCCTTTGAGCGCCGCACTGCAAGAGTGGTTCATTCTATCGGCAAAACGGAGCAATCACATAGTTTCATTACGCTGCACGGCTTTTTGCCCACACTCAATGCAAAGTGTTGTTTAAATAAATTATCACTTTGCCCTTTTCACAAAAAAGCCCAGTGCAGCTTCATTTCACCCTTTGCATTCAGTTTGCCTCTTTCATTCCCACACTTGCCCTTGTTCGTTCCTCACAAGAAGCCCACGCTTCAATCCGTTTGTATGCTTTTTATTTTCTGCGAGTTGTTTACCCTGCCTAAATACAATTACAATATTCCGTTTGTGCTTCGCTTATTGAAGAATGGCTTTCACAGAAAAAATTAAATACAAATCCAACATTCAATTGATGCTTCGCATAACGAAGAATTGATTTTTCAATCAAAATAAAATACGGAAAAAAAAGGTCGCAAAAATAGGCGGCTTGCATCCCGATAGCTATCGGGACTACCGCACAATAAAAAAGCCAAAAGACTACGGCATAATGGCAAGGCAATATGGTCGGCTTCGCCGATATTATTTTTTATGCCTTGCCAGCCTTCGGCACTTATTCCGTTTCCTTTTGGCTTTTTAGCTACGCCGCCATTCTGAAATGCTTTCTTTTTTTCCCTTTTTTCTTTTGAAAAATGGTTTTTCACGAGAGCAGGGAAGTAACCTCTAAAAAATATAACAATGGTTGCCCCAAAAATTCAGCAGTATAGCCCTAAAAATTCTTATGCAGCTTTCACTTTGTTTGCACTTTGCAAAGGCTTAAACAGCGGAAAACCGCTTGAAAATCCTTGCCCGAATTGCTTTGCTATTTTATGCAGAACTCAAGAAGAATTTGATTTTTACAAGTCCATTATTTACGGTCTTTGGTTTACAAAAGGCTTTCACCCTTTGTTAGTGGGTTCAGTCATTGAATTTATCCGTATAGGAGATTTTAAAAAATTGGTGTGGGAAACAGCCGAAAGGCTTCGCCCTACATACAAAGATTTTGCGAATGATGCAGTAAAGGCACGGAATTACGAGCGTTTGCAAAAGCAATATTTAGAAAGAGCCGCTCTAATTGCAGATATGCGCAGGGCTTTAATTTACCGCCATTTACGCAGCAAATAATTTCATTTTTCACTTTTAAATATCAATACAATGAACGACAACACAAAGACACTTTTTGAAATGTGGAAGGAAGGACTAATAGGAAATTTCGGGTCCTTCCAAACCACACTTTTTGAAGCTTACAAAATTGCCGATTGTGGAAATATGCAACGGCTTGAAGAAGCCTTTCCAAATTGGTTCAAAAAAAAGTATCCGCAATCAAATTAAACACCGAAGCCTTTGCCCTAAACAGTGGCTTTTATTTGCCAAAAGAAACAAGAGAAGTCATTCTTGCAAAAGGCAGGACAGAAGGCGGACGACCTGAAGCAAACTTCGCTGCCCATAATAAAAATATTCAATGTGCAAAGATACTTCGGCGGGCTAACGCACAAAGCCAAAAGCAGCCAACCAAAAGACTACGGCATAATGCAGAAAAAATAAGGCTATGCTTCGCAAAAATTAGCCTCATTTTTCTGCACCCTTCGGGACTTATTCCGTTTCCTTTTGGTTGGACTGCGCCGCCTACGTGAAGAATGCACATAAATTTTTTATTATGAATAAGCAGCTTCGTATTATCAGTCAGCGCCGCCCTGCCATTGAGCCTTTCAGCAGCGTTTCTTCCGTTCCTCGTTGTTTCTTTAGTAGGCATTTGCGCCGCCGTCCTGTAGCCTTCCGTTATGGTTCGGTTGTGGTTTATCATTTGCCGGGCGGTCTTTTCGCTCATTGTTTGCCGTCAGGCTTTCGTTTTGTATCTGATTTGCCCTTTTAGGGCATTTCATTTACATTTCGTTACTTGATTTTTTAATTTTGGAAGAAATTCTACCAAAATTGGACAATGATATGAACCGTTTCAATATTACAAAATCAGAGAAAGCTCAACCATTCCATTGCGACAGATGCAATGCTAACAAGGTTTCCAAAACAAAAGTTGAAGTGCTTAATCATAATGAATGGAAGATTATTTGCAATGGTTGTTATGGCTTTCTAATATCAAAACAAAAAAAGTAAAACATTCGTTTTTGCCTTGATGCCCTAAAATAAAAAAGCCCCTGAGAACAGGAGCTAATTTATTAACTGAAAGAAAGTTCGTTGAGATTACACACCGCTTACTTTCACCAGTGCCAGGGCATTGAAAGCACCATTTTTTAACGGATACATTTGTCCGTTTACTTCCTGATAAAATTCAATACCAAGTGCAAGGAAAAGTGGGTGAGTGCTTGCAGCAGGTACGGCATTAGCAAGGTTGATTGCAGCCGTAGCAGTTGCGTCCCACGGTTGGATTGCAGTGTCCTGCGTATCCATAACATAGGTTTCATTTTCAAAATCAACTTCCACGCCTGCAGAAATGATTTTGTAATGCGTAGAGCCACCCGGAGCAGCAAGCATATGGATAGGTACGAATGCAGGAATATCAACAGTAAGCGCACCGGAAACACGGTCTATTGCAGCCGTAAACGGTGCATAGAGAGTAGTGCCGAGCTTACCATTAATATTGAACTCAAAACCTTGCAGCAATTCTGCTTCCCCGTCAATTACATTTCTTTCACCACGAGGATTTACAGCGTCCGCCTGTACTACTTTAAGCATTTCAGTAGTTAAGCGGCTAACCATACGGCTATCGGAAGCGTTTTGAAGCAATGCACGAAGAGAAGTGCGAAGAACTTTGCCAGCTTTACCCGCTCTACCAAATTCAGCACCATTTTCACGGGTTCTTTGGAACGCAGGGTCGTTAGCGATTTTGTCGGCAGATACACCGCCTTTTTCACGAGCAAGATACCCGTCTTTGGACTTGTAAAATGTGATACCACCAATAGTACCGTCCAGCTTGATTATACCTTTTTGTTGAGCCATTTTATTAAAATTTAATTGGGTTAAAAATGAATATCAATCCAAAAATATCATACATAAATAGCCTTTACAAAAAGCCGAAGTCATTCGTTCCGATAAGTGCATATTATTCCAACAAACACCGTTCATACCTCATTAAAAATAGTTTTATCTTTGCAGTAAATACTTTACTGAATAGCTAAGGCAAAGCCATAGCAAAGGCATAGATGAAGTATGAAAATTAGTTTTTTGATTAATGAATAGAATGTGCATTTACCCAAAAGATATTATGGTAATCACAGGCAGAAGCGACAGGTACGGCAGGAAGCTCATTAAGAAGATTAAGGAGTACTTCAGTAAGGAACAACACCAAGTTGTAACCATTGAAGAATTTTGCCAGTATATGGGTTTACAATCCGAAGCAGTAGCAAAGCAACTGCGTTAGAAAGTAACCACACCTTAATTGCCCTCGCAAGTGATAAGGCACTTCGGACACTTCACTAATCAATATTTTTTCCTTTCTTTGTTATACACTTTCCTTTGATATTAGCAACCTTGTTGCCCTAATGTTGCCCAAATAGCTGAAACCCTTGATAGTAAAGGGTTTTTACTTTTTGTATCGGAAAGTAATTTGTTTTCCGATTTCTTCTAAGTGCTTGTTTTTCTTAGGTTTTAGCCCTTTTTTCTTTCCTTTATTTATTGCCAAACTACTCTTTTTTACTTACATTAGCCAAATTCTGTCAAGACAATTATTTTATAATGACAACGCAATTTGGTGAACGAATAAGGGAGCTACGAACAAAGCAGGGTTTACTACTCAGACAGCTTGCTTCCAAGTTAGATGTGGACACTTCTATTATTAGCAAAGTAGAACGTGGCGACCGTCAGCTAAAGAAAGAGCAAATTCCTCTATTGGCTGAAATATTGCAAGCTGATAAAGTGGAGTTAGAAACCCTTTGGCTTGCCGACCAATTAATGCAATTGGTAAAAGATGAACCAACGGCAGATGAAGCATTGAAATCGGTATCAAAGAAAATAAAGAAAGCAAAGTAATGAACCAAGCCCAACATAATACAATCGTCAATTTCATTTGGAGTATTGCAGATGACGTACTTCGTGATGTGTACACAAGAGGTAAATACAGAGACATTATTTTGCCATTTACGGTATTAAGGCGTTTAGATGCTATTCTGGAACCAACCAAAGAAGCAGTGCTACAAATGCACGAAAAGCTAAACACAATGAAGATAGATAACCAAGCCCCACAGCTTCGCAAAGTAAGTGGCTATGTTTTTTACAATACTTCAAAATACACGTTTAAAAAACTACTCAACGAACCGGGCAACATTCGCCAAAATTTAGAAACCTATTTAGATGGGTTCAGTAGCGATGTACAGGATATTATAAGCAAGTTCAAATTGCGTAATCAATTAGAAACAATGGAAGAAGGAAATATCACTTTTCCATTGATAGAAAAATTTTGTACCAGCACCATTAACCTAAGCCCCAAGCCAGTTGTTGACAAAGATGGCAATGTAGTGATGGAAGGCTTAACCAATTTAGGTATGGGCTATGTGTTTGAAGAATTGATTAGAAAATTCAATGAAGAAAATAACGAAGAAGCTGGAGAACACTTTACACCAAGAGAGATTATTAAGCTAATGACCCATTTAATTTTTGATCCTATTAAAGGCAAAATTAAAGATGGCACTTACCTTATTTACGACCCTGCTTGTGGTAGTGGTGGTATGCTTACCGAAGCAGAACATTTTGCGTTAGAAATAAACCCTAAGGCAACATTTCATTTGTATGGGCAAGAAGTAAACCCCGAGACATTCGCCATCTGCAAAGCAGATATGCTCATAAAGGAAGAAGACCCCGATAAAATCGCCTTCGGCTCTACATTAAGCAATGATGGTTTTTCAAACTTGCAGTTTGATTTTATGTTGAGCAATCCACCTTACGGCAAAACTTGGAAGATAGACCAACCTGCCATAGTGGATAAAAAGGAAATCATTGACCACCGCTTTAAAATTGGAGTACCAAGAGTAAACGATGGGCAATTGCTTTTTTTGATGAATATGGTAAGCAAAATGAAAAAGGATAGTGAACTGGGAAGCCGTTTTGCAACTATTCATAATGGCAGTGCTTTGTTTACAGGCGATGCAGGGCAAGGCGAAAGCGAAATACGCAAATACCTTTTTGAAAATGATTTACTGGAAGCCATTATAGCCCTGCCAAACGATTTATTTTACAACACTGGCATACCTACTTACATATTTATTCTTACCAACAAAAAGGACAAGAAACGCAAAGGAAAGCTGCAATTGATAAATGTAACTGCCGACCATTTTAATGCAAAAATGCGTAAGCCATTGGGCAAAAAAAGAGTACAATTTGATGCTGCTCATATAAAAGCCATTACCAAATTATTTACCGATTTTGAACCCAACGAGTACAGCATCATTTTAGATAATACCGATTTTGGCTACCACCAAATAACAGTGCATACGCCTTTGCAGTTATTAGTGGCTAATTGTAAGTTGTTAGTAGAAAGCAAAAGAATTAAATTAGAAAGTGAGTCGTTAATTCTTTTGTATGAAAGTATAAAAAGTGAAATTTGTTCATTTTTGGGGAATAAGGCTTTTGACGATTTTAATGAAGTGATAGTTGAATTTTCCAATCATCTGAAAAAAAATAAAATTGATTTTTCTGAAAAAGAGCTCAAGGAAATAATGATGCAGTTTGCAATTGTAGATGCGAATGCAAAACCTGTTTTCAAAATTTTAAATGACTATAAATCATTTTTCAAAAACAAAGCTAAAAAACCTAACCACTCACAACTAATAACTAATAATTCTCTTAAAGACATAGAAAACATACCACTCAAAGATAGTATTGATGATTTCTTTGAAACCGAAGTATTGCCATTTGTGCCAAATGCCTGGTACAATGCCAAAGAAACCAAAGTAGGCTACGAAATAAATTTTGCCAAATACTTTTATCAGTACCAAGCACCAAGAAGTTTAGCCGAAATAACCAAAGACATATTGGCTATTGAGCAAGAAACAGAAAATTTATTGAAAGAAATTATTGAAGCATAAAATGTCAGAATCAGAATTATGAGGATTTAATGATTAACAAGATGTAAAGCAAATAGAATGAACTTAGATGAAATAACATATAAAATAAATGGCTGTGCAATGAAAGTGCATACTACTTTAGGGAATGGGTTTCAAGAAGTCATATATCAGAGGTGTTTAGCAATAGAATTAGAAAAAGCCAAATTAAATTTCAATAGAGAGCAAGAACATGTTATTTTTTATGAAGGCATTGAAGTTGGTACCCGTAGGGCAGATTTTGTGGTAGAAAACCAAATTATTGTTGAAATAAAAGCAATCATAAATTTAGAAGATGTTCACCTTGCTCAAGCGAAAAATTACATAGTAGCCTATGATAAATCAATTGGCTTATTAATCAATTTTGGAGGTAGAAGTTTACAATTTAAAAAAATCTTTAATCCTAAATACAATCCCGTAAATCCTACAATCCAATAAATCTTGATTCAGACAATTGAGCAGGAAACAGAAAACCTATTGAAAGAAATTATTGAAGCATAATGCAAATTACAGAGCAAATAATAAACAAATTTCCAATTGTGTCCGCACTGCGGACGCAATTCAATTGGACATATTACAGCACCATTACTAATAAAATTATTGAATAATATGGCAAAAGAAATTTCAAAAAATAACCTGTCGCTTTTTGAAAGCATTAAAAAGCTTGATGAACAAGGCAATGAATATTGGAGTGCCAGAGATTTATCAAAAGTATTAGAGTACAGCGAATACAGGCATTTTTTACCAGTTATAGAAAGGGCAAAAGAAGCCTGTAAAAATAGTGAGCAAGATGTTACACATCATTTCGAGGATATCCTCGAAATGATAGAATTGGGAAAAACCGCTAAACGTGGGGTAGATAATGTAAAACTAAGCCGTTATGCCTGTTACCTTATAGTACAAAATGCCGACCCAAGTAAAGAAGTTGTTGCCCTTGGGCAAACCTATTTTGCTGTGCAAACCCGAATACAGGAAATACAGCAAATGGATGCTTACAACAAACTAAGCACCGAGGAAGAGAAACGTATTTTTTTGCGAAATGAAATGAGCAAACACAATACCTACTTGGCAGCAGCAGCCAAAAATGCTGGTGTACGAGATGGGTTAGATTATGCCATATTTCAAAACCACGGCTATGCAGGCTTGTATGGTGGCTTAGATGCCAAAGGCATACACAAAAAGAAAAACCTAAAAAAGAGCCAACACATATTAGACCATATGGGTAGTACCGAGTTGGCAGCCAACTTATTTAGAGCCACACAAACCGAAGAAAAACTACGCAACGAAAACATACAAGGCAAACAAAAAGCCAACCAAACACACTACGAAGTAGGCAAAAAAGTACGCCAAACCATTAAAGAAATTGGTGGCACCATGCCAGAAAACCTGCCGGTAGAAGAAAGCATAAAAACAGTACAAAAAAAGCTGGACAAAAAACCCATTAAAAAAATAGAACCCAAAAAGAAATAATGACCACTACCTTTTAGTTGTTAGTTGTTAGTTATAAATTATTAATTATAAATGAATAATACCGCTACATATAACAAATCAGCTTGGTTGGGCAACTATCCTGCACATTGGAAAGTGCTAAGGATTAAAAATTGTGCTTCAATTAATCAAAATACACTTACCGAACAAACTGGTTTAGATTACCAGTTTAATTATTTGGATATAGCAAATGTAAATAGTGATGGTGAAGTTTTAGAGATTCAAAAAATGAGTTTTAAAGATGCGCCTTCAAGAGCAAGAAGAATAGTAAATAAAGATGATATTGTTATTTCTACTGTTAGAACTTACTTAAAAGCAATTGCTTTAATAGGAAATGATTTTGATAATCTAATTGCTTCTACAGGATTTGCAGTTTTAAAAAGTAAAGGAAACATTAATCCAAAATATCTTTATTATGCGTTAAACTCTAAAATTTTTATTCATAAGGTAATGATAAATTCATTTGGTGTTACATATCCTGCAATTACGCCAACTGCATTAAATTGCTTATCTATTCCAGTTCCACCACTTACCGAACAAACACAAATTGCCAATTACCTCGACACTCAATCTCAAAAAATAAACCACTTTATTGCCAAAAAGCAACAATTTATTACACTACTCAAAGAGCAAAGACAAAGTGTGATAAATACAATGGTTAGTGGTAAGTTGTTAGTGGTTAGTGGTAAATTGGAAGCTCCAAAAAAAGTAAAAGATAGCGGTATAAAATGGTTGGGCAATATTCCTGAACATTGGGAAGTGAGGAAATTAAGATATTGCGGGCATTGCCAAAATGGTTTAAATAAAGGCGGGGAGTTTTTTGGGACAGGCTATCCATTTTACGGATATGGGGATATTTATAACAATGAAATTTTACCTGTAGAACCTTCAGGTTTAGTTATGTCAAGTGTGAATGATAGGGATAGTTGTTCGGTTCAAGAAGGTGATGTTTTTTTTACAAGAACTTCTGAAATTGTTGAAGAGATAGCAATAGCTTCTACTTGTTTTACGACTGTTGAAGATGCAACATTTTCTGGTTTCCTAATTCGCTTTAGACCAATTAAGGATATTATTGATAAGACGTTTTCTGCTTACTATTTCAGATGTCAATTATTGAGAGCCTTTTTTGTAAAAGAAATGAATATTATTACGAGAGCATCAATGAGCCAAGATTTATTGAAAAATTTATCAATCCTCATTCCACCATTAGAGGAACAAAAAGATATAGCAAATCACATAAAAACCGAAACAGCCACCATAGACACCGCCATAGCCAAAACCGAAAGAGAAATAGAACTGATAAAAGAATACAAAGAAGCTATGATAGCCGAGGCAGTGATGGGGAAGATAGTGGTTAGTGGTTAGTTGTTAGTTGTTAGTTGTTAGTGGTTAGAAATAAAAGTGATAAAATGAAAGAAAGTAATATTAGAAATAAGAGTTTTGCCTTTGCAATTAGGGTAGTGAAACTGTATCAATATTTAATTGGAGAGAAGAAGGAATTTGTACTTAGCAAACAACTATTACGCAGTGGTACAAGTGTAGGGGCAATGGTGCGTGAAAGTGAACACAGTGAAAGCAAAGCCGACTTTATACATAAATTGGCTATTGCCCAAAAAGAAATAAACGAAACTATTTATTGGCTGGAGTTATTAAATGCAACTAATTATTTAACTCAAGAACAATTTGAAAGTATCAACAA
>JAFDXP010000078.1 GCA_018267875.1 Bacteroidota bacterium
AAATGAAGCAGGAGGCTTCGTCCTCCTCTCTTTTGTGAAATTCATTTTTTGTGCAAGAAAAAACTTGAAAACCTAAACACAATTTTAATAACAAAAAAGAGTCAACCTATAGCAGGACAAGACAGTAATAAATGGTTTGCAACTTGGGGTAGCGGCATAAGCAAATTTGACGGTACTAATTGGACTACTTTTAACACGAGCAACAGCGGGTTGGTAAATGATACTGTTTTATCCATAACCATAGATGCGCAGGGCAATAAATGGTTTGGGACAGCTGCTGGCATAAGTAAATTTAACGGTACTACCTGGACTACCTATAAAACGGGCAACAGTGGGTTGACTAATAATTACGTCATATCTATTTCCATAGACACACTGGGAAATAAATGGTTTGGCACTTGGGGGGGCGGTGTAAGCAAATTTAACGGTACTACTTGGACTACCTATAAAATGAACAACAGCGGATTACCTAATGATACTATCTTAGCAATAGCCATAGACAAAAAGGGTAATAAATGGTTTGCTACTTTTGGTGGTGGCATAAGTAAATTTAACGGCAATACCTGGATTACCTATAATACAAGCAACAGTGGGTTGGTTGATGATAACACCTATTCTATTCTCATAGATGCGCAGAACAGTAAATGGTTTGGCACTTTTGGTGGCGGCGTAAGCAAATTCGATGATGATCCCCTTACCATTAAGTCCGTATCATTTCTGGATAAACCAACTCTTGTGATTTCACCCAATCCTGCAAAGTCTATATTGAATATAACAACAACCACAACGGGTAAGGATCTGGTTGTCTATGACATAACAGGCAAACATATACTACATCAACTTTTAACAAAGGAAAAAACAACGATTGATATTTCAACCCTTTCGGCTGGTGTTTACATATATGAGTATAGCGGTGAAAAAGGCAAATTGATAAAGGAATAGTTGCGGTGGAAGTACTTTCGTGCACAAATCCGAACAAGAATACTTGCTGGAAATAAAAATTTTGAACTGCGAAGGTATAGAACTGATAGTTTTATTTTTTACAAATGTATAGTTAATAAAACTTTCTATTATTATATTTTTACCCAAAAATAATAAGATATACATTTTTTTGCACCATTGTATAAGCATATATATAAACGGAATTTAGCAAATTGATTATGTAATATCTTTTTGATTGCAAAGAAATATTTAATATCAATAAATATACAACACATGTATCGTTACCATATTTTCATTATTTTAAATATATTTTGCAATGCCTTTACGCTTGCTAATGCTCAAACGAATATTGTGGTTAATACAGCTACGGCACATCAAAAAAGCATATCTCCATACATATATGGCATAAACCCTTATCACTGGGATCCTGCTATAACTGGAATGAATATTCATGTGCCCGGCATCAATGTAACATCTTTGCGTTTTGGAGGGGATGCTGTGAGTACTTACAACTGGGAAAACAACACGAATATTTCTTGGAATATTTCTTGTAATTCTACTTATGCAACGAATGAAAATAATCAGTATTTGGCTTATGCAAGTGGTCAGTCAAATACCAATTTTGGTAACAAAGCAGGCGCAATATTAAAGATGTATGCTGATGCTGCTAACATAAACGCCTATTCATTAGTGCAACTTACAGCCATGCGCTATGCCAGTAAGGATGCAAGTGGTTGCCTTGGGACTGCATGTGGACAAGGTACAGCATCAGGTAGGATGGTAGAAGTATTTACAACTAAACCTGGTGGAGCATTATCCCTTACTCCAAATACTATTGACAATGCAGCTTATACAGATGAGGAGTTATTTTATCTTAAAGCTCAATCAGGATTTCCAACTGGTTTGCATGGATTCTGCTTAGAAAATGAACCGGGAATTTGGCATGAAACACACCCTTGTGCACACCCCAATCGTGCTACCTGTAATGAAGTTCTCTATAAAAACATTGACTTGGCTAAAAGAATTAAGGCCATAGACCCTGGAGCAGAAATTTTTGGTCCAGGCATGTGGGGATTTACAGAATATACCCAACTAAACTACACTACGAGTCAACCTGTTCCAACAGACTGGAGCAGCTATAACATGAGCGATGTTCCATTTAATCCAAATTTATACAATTCAATGACATGGATGTGCTCATATTTAAGAAAAATGTCTGAAGCCAGCATCAGTTATGGAAGTAGGCTTTTGGATGTGCTTGATCTGCATTTCTATAATGAAGGGAATAATCTATCTCAAGATTCTCGTTCCTTTTGGGATTCCACCTATGTAGAGAACAGTTGGATTACTAATAATGTCATAAATGGTGCATCAATTAAGCTGATTCACTGTATCAAAAAAGCAATTTCAGATTGGTATCCTTCTACAAAAATAGGGATAACAGAATGGGGATCATTAGACTATAACAATGTACAATCCGGTACATATATAGCAGATATGCTCGGTGCTTTTGGTAAAAATGATGTGTATTTAGCCAACTACTTTGGCGTTTTACAAGGCTTTGCCGCAGGTGCTTTCAAGATTTTTAGGAACTATGATAATTTAATGGGGGTGTTTCCTGAAATATCTGTACTAGCTAAGTCCAGCGACAACAGTAAGATAAGTGCATATGCTGCAATTCGCCATAACAACGACTCTATTCTGCATATCATTATAATTAATATAACAAACTCACAACAGTTGGTTTCGATAGGTATTAATGCTAGTATTAACTATGGTACATTGCAAGGCTATGCAATGAAAAGTATCAATGCCGGCGCAATAACTCCACTAACAAGCATTATAAATATTACATCCAATACTTTACAAATCAGCATCGATGAGAATAGTGTTTATCACTTAATAATGCGAAGTGGCTCAGTGGAGGTTTCCAAAATTGATCGTTCTAAATTTCAAATTTATCCAAATCCGGCAAAGGATTTTCTTTATGTAGATATACCAAGCGAACCTCATTCAAAAATTAGAATTGTAAACATGCTTGGTCAATGTGTTATGCAACAAAATTGGAGTGAATTACCAAAAAATAAATCAATTTCCATCAAAGATTTGGCAGCTGGTTTCTATTATTTGCAAATTGAAAATTCAACAAGATTATTTATAAAACAAGACTAAATAATGCTATTCCCCATACCTTGGTCATTTTTATACATTTCAAGAATTGACTTTGTGCATGATAAATAAAGATCACGCCAGGTAGGTTGTTCAGAAAGCAGGCTCAGATGTCTTTCTAATGTCAAATGATCTTTTCTTCGTGCCGGACCAGTTTGAATCTGTTTAGGGTCTTCTCCTTTATTTATTTTTTCAATTGTTTGCTGAAGGATGGGTAAAAAAAGTTGAAAAGGCAAACCATTTTCAGTACACAGTTGTTTGCTGATAGCATTTAAATGATTGCCGAAGTTATTGATTAAGACGGCGCAAAGATGAAGCCATTGTCGTTCTAAAGCCCTTACTGCTACAATTTGATTGGTTAGTGAAGCTGCAATTTGATTTGCAATGAGGTTAGCCTGTTCATTATTACATTCAATAACAACCGGAATTTGTTTGTCATGAAGTTCGGGAGAAATGGAGTAAATAGGCCAAACTACTCCTTTGTTTTGTTGAAAAATTTGTGAGATTGTAGCAGAGCCTGCAAAATGAATAGCAGTTGTTTGCCCTTTAGGTAATTGCTTTGAAACAGACTCAATTGCTTGGTCTGAAACTGCAATTAAACAAACATCAGATAGGGGCAATTCACTTATTTTTTCAACTGATTGGGTTTGTAGTAATGAAGCCAAATTATTTGCTTTTTCCGAATTGCGTCCATACAATCCTACACATTGAAAATCACTACTTGACAAATGGTTTGCCAAATATTTTGCCATATTCCCTGTTCCTATTAGTGTATAGGTCATAGTTTATCTCTGTGATCTACAAAATATTTTTCCATCGTTTGATGCACCGAATCTTTTAAAGTAGCAATGTCTTTATGCGACAAACCTATTGTTTCTATTGGCTCTAAAAAATGAATATGAATAGGAAGAGGACGTGCCCACACTTTACTTGTTAAGGCGGGATATATTTTTTTGGTGTTAAAAATAATAGCCGGAATAATGGGTTTTTGAGATTTTATAGCAGCGATGAATGCGCCATCGTAAAACGGCTGCAAGGGCTGATTGGTTTTATTTCTTGTACCTTCGGGATACAAGCATAAGTGAAGTCCTAAGTCTAGCATTTCTTGCATTTTAGTAAAGCTCTCTCTCCTACTGTTTTCATTTTTTCTATTAACTAAAATTGAACCTGCTTTATATACCAATCCAAAAATGGGAATTTTAGCCATTTCGGACTTTGCCAGTGTTTTATTGGCACCAGGAATCCACGGAGAAGATACAGGAATATCTGCTAAGGAGTTATGGTTTATCACCACGATATAGTTGCTTCCCTTTCTAAAATATTTTTTCCCTTTTCTAATGACCGGGCAACCTACTAAGGGTAAATAAATGCTCATCCAAAGTTTAAAAACAGGGTGTAAAACTTTTGATCGACGTGGTTCTGAGAAAAGAGTAGATATCCATACCGGAATGGCAACTATTAGCATGGTTACGACAAACAAAAGAATGGCGTAAATGAAAAATAGGTATCCCAAAAAGTGAAAGATGCGTTTCATGCTAATGTCCAATCTATCGTATTAAGTCCATTTTTTAATAGCCATTCATTGGCTTTGCTAAAGTGTCGACATCCCCAAAAACCATTATGCGCAGACAAAGGCGAAGGATGCGCAGCGGTCAAAATTAGGTGTTTAGCACTATTTATTAGATGTTGCTTACTTCGGGCGAAAGCTCCCCAAAGTATAAAGACAACATGCGGACGACGATCGCTAATCAGTTGAATCACGCCATTAGTAAATTCATGCCATCCTATAGCACTATGCGACATGGGTTTTCCGGCTTCTACGGTTAGCGATGCATTGAGTAACAAAACGCCTTGTTTTGCCCATTTTTCTAAATTACCATGAGGAGGGATAGTGCATCCAATATCTGCTAGCATTTCTTTATAAATATTGGACAATGAGGGAGGGACAGAAATCCCTTGTTGCACAGAAAAGGCTAATCCATGTGCTTGGTTTAGACCATGATAAGGGTCTTGGCCTAAGATCACAACTTTCACTTCATCAAATGGGGTTAATGAAAAAGCTTTAAAAATGTCCTGTCCTTGGGGATAAATGACTTTACCATTTTGTTTTTCTGCTTTGAGCCATTGAGCAAGGTTGGTAAAATAGGGCTGATCAAATTGATGTTGTAGCAAGAATTTCCAGCTTGGCTCCATTTGTACATCCATACCAGCAAAGGTAATAAAGCTACTATGTTTTAAAACATTTTCGAGGTAAAGCCTTTGTTTACCTCGAAAATGAATTGATCTATTTTAATTGCCCTTTTTGTTGTTGTGCTTCACGAGTTGCACGTGTACGATTGGGGTTTGGGCGTTGGTTATCAGGGTAATTATTAGCAGGCTGTGTTGCTTGAGGAGTGCTTTTTATAGCTGCCGGCGTTGCTTTTGTTGGAGTAGTTTTATGAGGGACTACTTTTGTTTGAGCTGGTGGAGTTGTTACTTTTTTGATTGGTGTAGCAACAGCCGGTACAGGTCCTTTAGCCATAACACCAAAGTAGCCGCAGAAATTTTTCAACCCTTTCTTTTGATAGAGCATCACCAAATAAACATCTGTTTTTGTTGGCGTAAATGGATAAATAATATTGCTGGTTGCTCGTTCTATTTTTTCATCTAATTTTTTATCCTTGCCATCATAGATTTCCATCGTCATTTTGTTGGAATTTTCACTCCCTACATAAATTAACTGATAAGATACTCCGGCAATCAGTTTTACGCCAACAGGAATGGGTTCATTTGATTGCATTTTAAACATACCTTCTTGAAACAGGTTCAATCCTTGTTTGGCATATTTTTCCTTTAAGCCTTGTGCTTGTGCTTGAATGGCGGCATCTACACAATCGGTTTGGGGTTTTTGTGCAAATACATTAGGCAGGGCAAATAGGCAAAAAGCTATCGAAGAAAAAATTGACTTTGTCATATTTAGCGTTTTTAATCAGGGTGCAAAATAAGACTGAGAATATTTCTTTCTTATTTCTATACACACCAATAACGCTTTATTAACCTAAGCAGGTATTGCTCCTAATTGTATTTCGGTTAAAACATCATCAACAAACCAAAAACTCATGCTTGCATCATTTATGTGTAAGAGTGAGTTTCCGGGTTCTTCATTGGCTATTTCTTCATCTTCTTCTACATCTTTCCAACCTTTTTTTTCTATAAAAAGTAGTGCTTCTTTTTTGCTTTTACCTATTAGAGCAACGCCATCTAAGGTATATTGATCGCTACTTACAGCAATGCTGGTTAAAAGCCAATTATTTTCTTCATCAAAGGATAATGAGATGCCTTGCTCATCGTAATGCCAAGCTTCAGTAGCATCTTCTTCTAACTCTGAAAGATTATACTTTTCTTTTTCAAAAGGCTTTCCCATTAAAGCTTCTACGGTTTCACGCGGGCTGTCTAATTTCAAGTCTCCAAGCCCCATACCAATATTTATTTCTTTTAAGTTCATACTCGTTTTTTGTGTGTTTTACAATACTAGGTTAGCTAAACTTTGTAGCCTGTTCGGTTCTAAGATTTGTGCTAATTGAATGCCGTTTATCTTTTTTAGATGCGAAACAATCTCTGCTGCATCTGTGTCGCTGGATATGCTGTTTACCAACCATAGATAATCCAATCGTTTTACTTCCGGCATTAAAGACTCATTTTCATCCTTTAATTTATAGATAGTATGGCTACGATTGGCAAAAGGAAGATCGTACTTATAAACTGGATATACAAAAGATTCGGCTGTTGTAGAAGGAATACAAATTTCACTATCCAGATCTCTTGAGAAAAAATAATCAAAATAGCGATTTACTGTCCAACAAAATAAATGCGACTGCAAAGCACTAGCAATACCAATTAGGGCCGTTTCAGCAAAAAAATTTTGACAAACAATATCTTGATCTAAGGTCAGCTTAAACGACATAACATCTTTTATTCCTTCGCTCAAAAGTCCGGCTTCTTATTCTATTTTGCAACAAAATTGAAATAGAAATGATTGGCATTATCGTTCTTGTAATTTTAGTCCTAATAGCTTTTTGCATGGTAAGTGTTCAGCAAGGAACGGTTGCTGTAATTACTGTGTTTGGAAAATTTAAACGAATTCTACGACCCGGGCTTAGTTTTCGCATCCCGTTTATTGAAAAAATATTCAGTAGAATTTCCTATCAAAACAGGTCTATTGAATTGAAATTTCAAGCAATTACGCAAGATCAAGCTAATGTCAATTTTTCTGCCATGTTGCTGTATGCTGTTTTAAATCAAGATACTGAAACCATTAAAAATGTTGCCTTTAAATTCATGGACGATCGAAACTTTATGCAAGCACTCATTCGTTCTGTTGAAGGATCGGTTCGTGCATTTGTAGCTACCAAAAAACAATCGGAAATTTTGCAATTAAGAACAGAAATTATCCTACATGTAAAAGATCAGTTAGACAAACAATTAGAAGACTGGGGCTATCATCTTTTAGATCTACAACTGAATGACATAGCTTTTGATGAAACAATTATGCGAAGCATGGCTCAAGTGGTGGCATCCAACAACCTGAAAGCAGCAGCTGAAAACGAAGGACAAGCACTTTTAATCACCAAAACGAAAGCCGCAGAAGCAGAAGGAAATGCTATTAAAATTTCTGCAGAAGCAGAAAGACAAGCCGCACAATTGAGGGGGCAAGGAGTGGCCTTATTTCGAGAAGAAGTGGCTCGAGGCATGGCACTTGCTGCACAAGAAATGCAACATGCTAACTTAGATGCAAGCTTTATTTTGTTTTCTATGTGGACCGATGCTATTAAGCACTTTGCAGAAAACGGGAAAGGAAATACCATATTTTTAGATGGGGGAACAGATGGTATGCAACGGACTATGCAACAAATGATGTCTGTGTTACAAGGAAATCTTGGAAACAATAAAGATTAATTAACATTTTCAAGAGACTTACAAAAACTAAAATCGCTTTTCATAATTTTACCCTCTTTTTTAAAACACTTTCATGATTGATGTATTGCTTGGTTTGCAGTGGGGAGACGAAGGGAAAGGAAAAATCGTTGACTTCCTTGCTGCAAAATATGATGTCATTGCCCGCTTTCAAGGTGGACCAAATGCCGGACACACCTTGTATGTAAACGGAAACAAAATAGTTCTTCATACCATTCCTTCAGGTGTTTTTCACCAACATTGCCTAAACCTTATTGGTAATGGCGTTGTGATTGACCCTGTCACTTTAAATAAAGAAATTGAAGCCATTGTTCCTTTACAATCAGACTTATTAAGTCGCCTCTTTGTTTCTCAACGTGCTCACATAATCATTCCTACTCATCGTGCGCTGGATGCAGCTTCTGAGTCATCAAAAGGTCATGAAAAAATAGGATCTACCCTCAAAGGTATTGGGCCTGCTTACATGGATAAAACTGGCAGAAATGGACTGCGAGTAGGTGATATACTCAGCAAAAATTTTCGTCACAAATATGAAGCACTAAAGACTAAACATCTGGAGATTCTATCGCGATATGAACACGTCATTAATTGGGAAGAATTAGAAGCTCCTTTTTTTGATGCTATTGAAAAAATGCGCTCACTTCAGATTGTCAATGCAGAATATTGGCTCGATGATCAACTAAAATCTGGCAAAAACATCTTGGCAGAAGGAGCTCAAGGCAGTATGCTTGATATTGATTTTGGAACCTATCCTTACGTAACTTCCAGCAATACCATTGCAGGTGGCGTATGTAGTGGATTAGGCGTTTCTCCTTCAAAAGTTAGAGATGTTATTGGTATTACAAAAGCCTATTGCACACGTGTAGGAAGCGGTCCATTCCCTACCGAATTAGTAGGTGAAGAAGGTGATGCTTTACGTAAAGCCGGCGCAGAATTTGGTGCTACAACCGGCAGACCACGTCGCTGTGGTTGGTTAGACTTAGTTGCATTGAGATATGCCGTGATGTTAAGTGGAGTAACTAAACTCATCATCACGAAAGCCGATGTAATGGATGGATTTAACCCCATCAAAGCTGCCGTAGCCTATAACATAGAAGGAAAGGTTACTAAAGAATTGCCCTATGACCTTTGCGATGTTGATGTAGCACCTGTTTACAAGGAATTTTCCGGTTGGGATAACCCAATTGGACTTTGTAAAACTTTTGATGAATTGCCCGAAGTTTTTAAATCTTATTGTGCTTACGTTGCTCAATATTTAAACACTAACATTGCTTATATCAGTAATGGTACAGGACGAGACCAATTATTAAAAGTAATGTCAGAATTACCGTCTCCAACAAGATAAGTCATTCAGAATACAACCGTCTTTTTTAAAAATATTTAAGAGAAAAAATTGTTTTTTTTCAGCAAAAAAATTTGGCAAATTCGATAAACAGTTAAAATTTTACACAGTAATTGTAAGAGAGTATGAGATCTGGTTCCACTAACACAAAGCCCACAAAAAAAACCACTACACCTAATAATGCCGGTGTAAAAAAGACAACATCAAAATCTGTTAAGAAAACAGAAAAAGAAGATGAAGATGCACTAGAAATGAACGATGAAGAAGAGCAAAAAAGATCTGTAAAAAAGTCTTCAAAATTTACCACTCGAAACGAGGCAGATGATGATGACTTTGATGATGATGATGATGATGAATTGGATGATTTAGAAAATGAAGAGTTTGAAAACGAAGAAGATGAAGATTTCGACTTAGACAAGGAATTCGAAGAGTTTGATATGCCAACTTCTAAGAAAGGAAGCGGTGGTAAAAAATCTTCTGGAGAGGATGATTTTGAAGTAGATGACGAATTTAAAGACTTAGGCTTTTTCAATGAAGAAAGTGGATTTGACGATGATGATGATGACTTCTAATAATCAATTCGTTTGCAAAGAAAAAAACTGATAAAACCTCTTGCACCAAATGAATGGCGCAGTTTAAAGAACCGAATGCTGAACTGGTCTAATCAGTTCAGCATTCTTCTTTTTTTAGACACAAACAACTATCCACATACTCATTCGCACTACGAATGCTTGTTAGCGGTTGGAGCCTCTACTTTCAGTTCTCAGTCAGAAAATAATGATTGGTTGAAGTCCCTTGCAGAACAGCATTTTCAAAATTCCGATTGGCTTTTCGGGCATATTTGCTATGAACTGAAAGACCAACTGAATCACAAAACTAAAAGCACTAAGTCTTATAGACATAGTTATCCTTTAGCATATCTTTTTAGCCCTCAAACGGTTTGCTATATCAACAATTCAAAGACCCAATTATGTATTGAAAGCTTTGATGATCCGCAAGATATATTAAAAGAAATTTTGGAATCGAATGAAATGCTAAAACAGCAAAATCAGCAATTACATTTCCAGCAACGTACACATAAAGACAACTATATCCAAACAGTTTCAAAGCTTAGAGAACACATAGCTGCAGGCGATTGTTACGAAATCAATTATTGTTGTGAAGGTTATGCAGAAAATGTAAACATAGATCCAATTAAGGCTTACGCATCATTAGCAGCATTGTCTCCAGCTCCATTTGCATCCTACTATCGGTTGGGAGAACAGTACATGATGAGTGCTAGCCCTGAGAGATATTTGACTAAGTCCGGCAGCCAAATAATTGCTCAGCCAATGAAGGGTACGATAAAGCGTGGTAACGATAGCATTGAAGATGAACTTGCTAAGAACGAACTACGAAACAGCATTAAAGAGCAGGCTGAAAATGTAATGATCGTTGATCTGATGCGAAATGATCTGGCACGATCATGTAAGGTAGGTACTATAAAGGTTGATGAACTGTTTGGAATTTATTCATTTCCTCAAGTACACCAAATGGTATCTTCCATTTCCGGGATCCTTAAAGATAATTTCTCCATTTCAGATATTTTGCGCTTCTCTTTTCCTATGGGAAGCATGACTGGTGCACCAAAAATTAAGGTCATGGAGTTGATAGAAACCTATGAAAACTTTCGCCGTCAGCTCTTTTCTGGTTCCGTAGGCTATATTTCTCCTGATGGAAATTGTGACTTCAATGTGGTAATTCGAAGTCTTTTCTACAACAGTTCCACGCAATATCTATCTTATGCAACAGGTGGTGCTATTACTTTTGACAGTGATCCTTATAACGAATGGAAAGAGTTGAGATTGAAAGCAGCTTCCTTAGAACGAGTATTTGCTTTTCATTAAAGCTGAACATGCAGCCTCAAGGAAAATATATTGACTGGTCCTCGATCTTTATTAAAGCTAGGGTTTTGTACAAACTGATAATCACCGGTAAACCATATAGGAAGACGAGATGGTTTGTAACTATAATAAAGCTCAGCAACGAATTCCGAACCATAATTTAGCTTACTGTCTCCCAATACGAAACCATATCCGCCGTCAGCTAAATAATCTCTATGGTCTTTCGATAATCCACTGGCTATCACGGCAACGCCTGCACCATCTTCTTTTCTGTGCCACCATTCTCCGTTTAACGAAATACCTAACGATGCCGTTTGGTCTATTTCTGTAAATGCCCAAGTTTCATTCTTACCATCATTCCAACCTAACCTTGCAAAAGCACCAATATAATTAGTTATTTCTTGTTCAGCATTAAGCCCCAAACCATATTTTGTACGCATGACACCAAATTGACGGGTAGCTACAATATTAGGCGTGTCAGGTAATTGTGCCATTGCCAAACGATAGTTTCCGGAATAGGCTGCATTTCTATATCCCAACAGTCGCACCATTCCTTTTCTTTGTCCAATTTTATAGCTATGCGAAACTTCGGCATTGATGGCATTGGCTTCTTCAAGATTGGTGTTTAATTTAGGTCCATTTGCTTCAAGGGGTTGAGCGGCTAATGAAATCTTATAGTTCATGCTTTTTTGTTGAAGTTCAACTGTAAAAGCATAGGTATATCCTCGAACATCTGCTGCATAATCCCATGCACCGTTATTCATCAATGCCCAATTCAAAAATTGAGTTCGAGGTGAATTGCTATACGAGTTGTTGTCAAACATATCACCTAAGGCATATTTCCCAACATAAATTCTAAAGTAGTCTAAAGGAAACATACCTTGAAATTGATTGGCATCGCTTTCATTATATTCTTCCCTACTACTAAGTGGAAACTCTTGCATTAAATAGGCGCGTCCTAAAAAAAGTGTCGGCGCAGGATTTCCTACACGAAATGTTTCTCCATTTGAGGAAGCGCCCATACCGAAAGCTCCACTCAAGGCACTACCACCCGCAAGTTCAGGGTTTATGTAAATGCTTGCCCCCTTCCAAAGTCGAGCGCCTAAATACAATGTAGAAGTTAACGAATTTTGGTGTTCTTCTGCTCCTATTAGGCTGTTTGAACTTTCATACGGCGACCGGAATTGAGGCTTGTATTGATAAACGTAGGTCGTTTGAAAATGCAATGAAAAACGATCATTAGAATCTTTAGGAAGATTGAAATGATTTGCCTTTTCAATCTGAGCATTCAGGATCGAAGGCAAAAAAATAAATAAAGAGAAAATTAAAAAGCGCACGTGGGATTCGGAAAAATGTGTGCAAAGGTACAAGTTTTATGATTGCTATAAGAACAAGCATTTACAACACAATTAACTTGCAAACTACAAGAAATAATCAAAAGGTTTTCAACTAAAAATATATAAGTTGAAGACCCAATTAGACATCTACCCTATTTTGTCAATACATAACGAAGGGGCTTCACCATTTGTTTGCGACCATCGGGTAATACAATTTTTATTTGATCAAAGTAAGCAGTATCACCCGCTTTTGTTTTGTAAAAAATATTATTGCGAACAGCAGGTGTAATAGTATCTCCAATGCAAAATTCAGTAAGAAAATCAGTAAGAATAATTAGTTTTCCTATAGAGTCTTCATAGAGATTCCGTTCCCCATAGCTAAATGAAAACCCATCTACTGCATAGGTTTTCCCTGCTGAATCTTTAGCGATAATGCCTTCTTTCAACAAACTATCAAACGAAGTTTTTGAGATTTTCCCGTCTCTTTGACAACGCTTGCCCAAACATGCAAAAACCATTGGTGCTTTTGTAGTTACGGCGTTTGTTTTTGCCTTAACAGTAACTTTTGTTTTCTGTGCATTTAACCGCGTTTGTACAGTTGTGAGCATGAAACAGAAAAGGAGAATAATAATTCGTTTCAAGGAAAGTATTTCAGTTTTTTTAAAAAATGTTAACCATCACATTGAGTTCAGCACCAATAGTAATTATGCCTTTAAAGTTAAAGTAAATTCAGACTTTTTTCTATGGCTTCAATTTTTGCTTTTGCATCCGATTGTTTCTTTCGTTCATTTTCAAGCACTTCAGCCTTTGCGTTTTGCATAAACTTTTCATTGTTTAATTTTTTTTCAACACTTGCCAAAAAACCATTCAAATAATCAAGTTCTTTTTTTAACTCGGTTGCTTGTTTTTCTTTATCAACGATTGCAGTCTTAGCTTCTACAAATAGTTTTTCAGTTTGAACAACAAGGGCTATACAATCATTTTGAGGTTCGGTAATGAGTTGTACTTTTTCTGCATTTACCTGTCGTGAAATGATGTCCTCTACCCTATTGTAGAATTTGGATCCATTACTTTCAATCCAAAGTTTTATGGTATCCTTGGGTTTCAGTCCGGTTTTATTTCTACAATCGCGAACAGCCGTAATTATTTGCTGTAAAAGTATTCCTTCATTTAGTATTGATAAATCTGTTTGGGTACTTGAAAGCGGCATCACCATTAAGTCTTGATTGGGTTCTCTTTTGACTAATTGATGAAATATTTCTTCGGTAACAAATGGCATAAATGGATGCAGCAGTTGTAACAATTGCTCGAAAATGCGAAGGGTCCCGGTATAAATTTCAGCAGGTATCGGCTTATCCATAGCGGGTTTCACCCATTCCAGATACCAACTACAGAAGTCATTCCAAATTAAAGAATAAATGGTTTTTAAGGCTTCACTCAACCTAAAATCTGCAAACAGGGTATCTAATTGTAGCGACACTTCATACAATCGCGCCTGCATCCATTTTAATGCAAAGAGTTGCCCGTTTGTAGTTGCAAAATTTGAATTTTGTTTTTGCTCCCAGCCTTTTATTAAACGGAGTGCATTCCACATTTTATTGCAGAAAAAACGGCCTTGGTCAAGCATGGATTCATCGTACAGCAAATCGTTTCCTGCAGGTGAAGCAATCATAACACTAAACCGCACTGAATCAGAACCAAATTCTTCAATCAACTGAAGCAAATCAGGTGAATTACCTAATGATTTACTCATTTTTCTTCCCTGCTTATCGCGTACAATTCCGGTAAAATAAACTTTATCAAAAGGTTTTTGCCCTTGAAACTCAAATCCGGCCATGATCATACGCGCTACCCAAAAGAATATGATTTCTGGAGCCGTAACGAGTGTGCTGGTAGGATAGTAATATTTCAAATCAGCGTTGTTAGAATTCTTGTTCCAGTCAAATACTTCCATTGGCCATAACCAAGATGAAAACCAAGTATCCAACACATCTACATCTTGTTTCAGTTTTTGATCTTTAGACGAGGGATTTTTTTGAGCAAATTGTAAATAAGCTTGATCTTCTGTTTCAGCTACATAGATGTTTCCATCAGCATCATACCAAGCCGGAATGCGCTGTCCCCACCAAAGTTGGCGACTTACACACCAATCCTTGATGTTTTCCATCCAATGACGATACAAATTTTTAAATTTTGCCGGATAAAATTCAATGCTATCGTTTACAACTGCTTCCAGAGCCGGAGTAGCCATTTGATCCATTTTACACCACCATTGCATGGATAAGCGCGGCTCAATTACTACATCGGTACGTTCACTATATCCTACTTGGTTTTGATACTCCTCTATTTTTACCAAATTGCCGGCTTGTTCCAAATCTTGAACAATTTTTTTCCTTACTGCAAAACGATCTTCACCTACATACAATTGTGCAGCTTCGCTCATCGTTCCATCATCGTTTAGGGTATCTACTATTTGTAAACGATGTTTCTGACCAAGATTATAGTCGTTGATATCGTGTGCTGGTGTAACTTTTAAGGCACCTGTACCAAATTCACGATCAATATATTCATCGAAGATGATAGGTACTCGTCTATTGATTAGTGGGACAAAACAGAATTTCCCTTTCAGGTGTGCATAACGAAGATCTTCAGGGTGAACGCACACAGCAGTATCACCTAAAATAGTTTCCGGACGAACGGTTGCAATAGTGATATACTCCTCATTTTCAGCGTCTATTTTATATCGAACATGATAAAGCTTACTGTTCGTTTGTTTATAGTTTACCTCTTCATCGCTAAGTGCTGTTTTAGCTTTGGGATCCCAGTTGATCATCTTTACACCGCGATAAATATTACCCTTGTTGTAAAGTTCAACAAATACACGAATGACAGATTGGTAGTAATTATCGTCCATCGTAAAGCTGGTTCGACTCCAATCTAAGGCTAATCCTAATTTTCTAAATTGCTGAAGGATAATACCTCCATATTTTTCTTTCCATTCCCAAGCATACTTTAAAAACTCATCGCGGCTCAATTTATTTTTATCAATTCCCCTTTCGCGCAACATAGCCACTACTTTGGCTTCTGTAGCAATTGACGCATGATCGGTGCCCGGAACCCAACAAGTGTTAAAGCCCTTCATTTTAGCACGACGCAACAAAACATCTTGCACCGTATTGTTTAGCGCATGTCCCATGTGTAAGACACCGGTAACGTTTGGAGGGGGGATAACTATACTATAAGCGGGTCTTTCATCAGGAGTGCTTGAAAAATATCCTTGTTTTTCCCAATGCTCATACCAATGTTGCTCGGCATCTTGATGCTGAAAATTTTTACTCAGTTCCATGCTAATAAATGAAGAGTGCAAATATAGTTGATACTCATTGCTTACTGTAATTTTGTCCAATATGGAATTATTTATAGCACTTTTAAGAGGTGTAAACGTAAGCGGGAAGAACAAGTTAAACATGAACGAGCTGCGCCAATCCATAGAACAAGCCGGATATGACGATGTTCAAACTTATATTCAAAGCGGCAACATCCTACTCAAAGCGGCTGAAAAAAGCGTTGATTCCTTACAAAATGCTATACAGGAATTGATCTTTCAACAGTTTAAATTGTCTGTTGCTGTCGTTGTTTTAACTCTTGATCAGTTAATGAAAATATTGGCTGATAACCCCTTTTCATCAGACCCCAAAGTGAATGTAAAGTGTCTATATTATTGTTTGCTTCAACAAGAATCTCAAAATAGTTTACAGCACTTGGTGACTGTTCCTAAATCTAATGATAGTTTCATTGCCTGCGAAAAAACAATTTACATACTAGTTCAAAATGGATATGGTAATACCAAATTGAACAATAATTTTTTTGAAAAAAAATTGAATGTAGTTGCTACTACTCGCAACCATCAAACATTACATAGGCTATTTGAAATGAGTCAAAGTTTAAGATAGAAACTACGTACTTATCTCTCAAGTTGTCAAGCGATGGTTAACTCCTAACAAACGTCTCGTTAAGCTCGACTAAAAGTTGTTTGATATTTCAATCCTCATTGCATCTTTGCACTACAATTAACAACCGGATCTTCTTTCTGACTATAACAATTAAGGTTTCATAGCGCACAAGTAGTGCAGTCTATGAAACCTTATGTTTTTGGGGCTATACAAGCTGAATTTAAACAGGTTTTCATATACAACACAAAACCCCGCTTTCACGGGGTCTTTTAAATTTAATGCATATAAATATTATTTAGCTTTGGGTATCTGATTTCGTTGATTGAATCGGTAAAAAATTGATAATTGGCTGGATGGTGAATTATATAATTGAGAAGAAACTTCTTCTGTTGCTAACCCAAATCCATTATCCCAGAATTTTTTAGTTACACGAAAATCTAATTGAATTGCCGGAGTTACTTCCCAACTTATTCCTGCCAAACCACCTACTGCAAATCTCTCTCTAAAGTCATATAATGATATAGCAGGGCGATCTTTGATTTTTCCGCTTGTTGTAAGCGGTGTATAATCTGCATCATTAGGTTCAAATTTGCGTTCATCTGCATTTACCTTAAAATGAAAAGCTAAGTTGGCTCCGCAAAACAAATTCAACCGGCCTGCTGCATAGCGTAAGGCAATAGGCATTTCTATGCTTTGAAGTGAGGTAAATTGGAAAAAGTGACGAACGTTTGCTTGGAAATTATTGCCATTTTTTTGAATCACATTCACATAATCATCTTCTACTGTTTTGCCTCCATTAAACCGTTGCATATATTTTAATTCACCCATCATACTCCAAGTTTCCCCGAATGTAAATAATCCAAAAATGCCTAATTGGAAACCACCAAAATTGCTTCCACTTGAAATATAACTATTACCACCCGCTGATATTCCAGGATAAAAACGTGTTTGAGCTAAATTGAATTTCACATTTTGAACTGCTTCATTAAAACTTTGAGTATTCCACCTACTTGTTTTTCGTGATTTAACTTTAAGATGTGCTAATGAAATAAACTGCTCTGATTGAGCATAATCACTAGTACTTGCATTGGGAACAGCCTCTTGTGGAAATACTCTATTTAAAGCAAGATCATTAGCTATACGAACTGTGGAAATGGTGTCCATAATCAACTGGCGCATTTGTGACCGATGATTGATTACTACTCTTTGCACAACATTCATTTTAATAATTGAATCTTTATGTCTGATCTGTTGTTGCACTGGTTTAGGTACTAAAGTTATTCGTGTGTTGTCAGAAGAATTAGGTGTTTCAATGGGAGCTGCATTTTCTATGGCTGCGGTTGCGTTAGTAATGTTTACCAATTCATCTTTTACTTGAGGTATAGCTTCATTTTCTATGCTGAGTGCCGCTATTGATTGAGGAGCTGCCATAGAAGCAATTGGAATTTCTATTAAATTGTTTGATATGGGTTTTGAAGCCAAATGCATTTCTTTGGGCTGAATCGGCTTCTGGCTTTGGTTTTCAGGCAATGATTTTTTTTGCTCATTCTTTTGAACTATTATAGGATGTTGTTGTTCAGTTGTTGAGTGTATATTAGTAATGACCGATTTCAGTTTGACAGGTTCTTGGAAATTAGAAGATTTTTTTTGATTGTTAGCATTTGTTGAGTTTGCTACAACTTGACTGTTTGAAGCTTTTATATTTTTTGTTTCTTTCTTGTTTACTGAAGAGGCGTTTTGAACTTTTGTAGATTTATTAGTTTGATCGTCATTAGTTGCGCGATTTTGGATGTTCGACCCTTTGATTGCTTCCTTCATGTGGTTTTCAGAAGTTAGTTTTGTTCCACTATTCTTCATGAAAGAAGAAGATGAAGTAAAAAAGGTACGATATCCGCCAACGCCAACAGCAGACAGTAAAGCCAAAGCTATAACAGTGCTAAGCGTTTTTTGCCAAGGGAAGAAACCGATACGGCGGCGTTTTTTAGGCATTTCTTTATCTAACAAATCATGCATACGCTGCCATGCACCGGGCATTTGTGGTTCTTCTCCACCGGCAAGCCGTTGCTTCACTAAGTCATCTATGTGGATCATATTTTTATCCATACGGATAAATTTTTTTATTTTTTTAAATGCAAATTCAGTCGTTCAATTTTTTCTTTCAGTATTCTCCGTCCTTCAGACAGGTGCCACTTTGAAGTTCCCTCACTAATTCCAAGTGCTTTCCCTATTTCTTTATGAGAAAAACCGTCCATCACATATAAGTTAAAGACGGCACGAGTAGAAGCAGGAAGAGTTTGAACTAACTCCAATAATTCTTTATAGTAAAGGTTATCTGCATGGTCTTTATGAATGAGTTGATCTTTTTCTACTAGCACAACTTTTTCATTGTACTTGATATTTTGCTTTACATAATCACTCACAGCATGAAAAACAATCTTCCTTAACCAACCTTCAAATGAGCCTTGAAAAGTGAACTGTCCTACTTTTTGAAAAGCTCTTAGAAATCCATTGTTTAACACTTCCTCTGCCTGCATATCTTGATCAATATAACGACGAACTACCGCCATCATGCGGGGGTAAAACAATTTGTAAATCCTTTCCTGAGCATGACGCTCATTGCGAACACATCCACGGATGAGCTCCTCTAACTCACTAATTTGTTCTGTTGCGGTATATACCAAAGCTATCGGCAAGAATGATGGGTATTAACAATTTTCCGTTCTAATAGACTGAACTTTAGCATTTATGGTTGGGTTGGTTTTATGATCATTTGCAAAGTTCACAGAATTCCACCAATTCTGTATCTACTCTTACTATCAAAATGGAAGTTTTTGTTGAGCTACTCTTTCGTGTTCCTATTTCTTCCCACAGTCGAAATCATTTTTCCGACTTTCAAAAAGATGGCTTCAAGAGTGTCCTAATTTTGCATTTCAATTTTTTAAACAAACAATAAAATACACGATAGACAATGAGTTATCAAATTCCGACAGAAGAATTAGACGTAAGAGTATTGATTCCAATCCAACGACATGAAAAATTAATTCAACTGTTTAAAGAACTTCCGGTTCATGAGAGTTTTATTTTTATTAATGATCACGATCCCCTACCCTTGTTTTATGAGTTCCGTTCCATTTATGGTGATGTTGTGGGTTGGGAATATCTGAATCGTGGTGGTAGAGAATGGAAAGTAAAAGTTACTCGAACGGAAGAATCACAAGGTAGAGAGTTTACTGATATTTCAACCTTGCTTGATTTACGTAAAGTAGAAGCCAAAGATTGGAAGCAGGTTGTGTTTCATCGTTATGGCATGATGGAAGAAGACACTACAATGGAATTGATTGCCAGCGAAGATCCGAAAGAAATTCATGGAATATTTGTGATGAAATTTGATGGAAAGCACAGTTGGATTTATAAAAAGAAAGAACCCAACGAAGTAGTTGTGCACATCACTAAAAAAGACAATAGCGGATTAGGAGATACGGGTTTTTCGGTGGTAAATGAATTTGACATTCGCCCTTTTCCACCCACCGAGCGACATGAAATGTTCTATAAAGCATTTGCAGACATCAAGCCCGGCGAAGCTTTCGAGTTTATCAATGACCATGATCCCAAACCTTTGTATTATCAAATGGAAGCAGAAAGTAAGGAGCCATTTCGTTGGGAATACATTGAAAAAGGACCTGAGGTTTGGAAGGTTCGGGTAGTAAAAGTGAAAGCAGAGAAATAGAGTTGCTAAATTTGGGGTATAACTTTAATAATGCCCCTTCGAATTTCGGAAGATGAACGGTGCTATCGCCCCAAAAGCTCTATCGAAGAATATTTTCCGACTACCTAAAAAAATAATAGCAAACTTTTGATCAGCATAAAATATATTTTTTTAGAACGATGAAAAACCAATTTAAATCCGCTGAACATCTTGAAAAATTTCGACTTTTTCATTCGTTACATCATACAGGAAAAACATTGATCTTGCCTAATGCTTGGGATTGTATTTCAGCTCGAATGCTTACTGAGTGTGGTTTTCCGGCTATTGCTACTACCAGTGCAGGTGTTGCATGGTCATTAGGTTATCAAGATGGGGAACATTTGCCGGTTCAACTATTGATAGAAACCACTGCTCGTATTTGCAAAAGTGTGCCAGTACCAGTGTCAGCAGATATTGAAGCAGGATATTTTGGTGTTGATTTAGATGGTTTTGCCTTATTTATTAAGCAATTAATAGAAGTTGGTGTAGTAGGTGTGAACATTGAAGACGTGGATGAAAAGAATCGAAAGCTTATTGCTCTTGAGCATCAACTGGAGAAAATCAAAGCGGCAAAATCTATGGCAAAACAAATGGGAACTAATTTATTTGTCAATGCTCGAACAGATGCTATGGAAAAGCAGGAAGGAGGATTAGCTGAAAAAATTGAAGTATGTAAAGCACGGATAAATGCTTTTGTTAAAGCGGGTGCAGATGGAATTTTTGTACCATTCATTCCAGATATAAAAACTGTTGAGTCCATTCAAGCCGCCACTGCTTTGCCACTCAATATCATGATGGCTCCTTCACTTTCCATTGCATCTTTAAGGCAATTAAAAATTTCTCGTGTTAGCTTAGGAGTGAAACCTATTTTGGCAACCATGCACACACTAAAGCAACTTGGTCAAATGTTGCAACATAGAGAAGATTGGCAAGATTTATATCCAAATGACCCCATTTATCCTACTGTCAATTCATGGTTTTGAGTGAAATAAAATCAACCCAATATGGTAGAACAATCAAAAATTGAAGCTTATATAAAACGAGAACCGTTGCTGACCGATGTCATGTTGAAAAAACCGGTCATTTGGCTAAATACCGATAGAAAAACAATGGCTAAAATGCCTGATTGTGGGTTGAACATACAAAATATTGAAGCTGTAGAATCTCTATGGACAAGGTTTTCAACTTTTTTAAAAGATACTTTTACCGAATTGGCATCTGTAGAAGGGAAAATTACTTCTCCTTTAAAAAGGATAGACAGAATGAAAACTTGGCTTGGCAATCAGGGTAAAAAAATAGAAGGGCAACTTTTTATAAAATGTGATAGTGATTTAGCAGTTGCTGGATCTATCAAGGCTCGAGGCGGATTTTATGAAGTGTTACATTATGCTGAAAAATTAGCATTGAAGGCAGGAATATTGCATGAGGGGGATGATTATAGGAAATTTTCCAGTGAGGCTTTCAAAAACTTTTTCAGTAAATACAGAATTGGTGTTGGTTCAACGGGAAATTTAGGTATGAGTATTGGCATTATGAGTACTCGTTTGGGGTTTGAAGCTCATGTTTATGTTTCGAGCGATGCTAAACAATGGAAAAAAGATTTGCTAAGGAAAGAAGGTGCAATTGTAAAAGAATATGCAGGTGATTTTAGTGAAGCTATAATAGCTGGACGACAAGAAACACTTGCCGATCCAAATGGTTATTTTGTTGATGATGAAAACTCAAAAGAGCTTTTTGTAGGATATAGCCTGGGAGCTAAAGAATTGCAAAAAAACTTACAAGAGCAAGGTGTAATAGTGGATGAAGATCATCCGCTTTTTGTCTATTCACCTTGTGGTGTAGGGGGGTCGTCCGGTGGAATTGCTTTTGGCTTGAGAGAAATATTTGGTGATGCCGTTCACTGTTTTTTTGTGGAACCGACTCATGCACCGGCAGTATTAGTAGGATTAACCACCGGCGAGATGAGCCATATTTGTGTACAAGATCTTGGAATTGATAACCATACAGAAGCAGATGGTTTGGCAGTAGGTCGTGCATCAAATTTTGCAACTCAAATCAGTGCACATACAATCAGTGGAATTTATACTATTGAAGATAACGAACTGTTTGAATTACTTTCTGCCTTATGGGATAGTGAAAAGATATTTTTAGAGCCATCTGCAACAGCCGGATTGATTGGTGCTCAAATGGTAGAAAAATCGGGGTATCCACAAAAGTATGGATTGAATATGCAGCAAGCAACACATGTAGCTTGGGCTACGGGAGGATCATTAGTGCCACAAACAGATCGAAATCAATTTTACAATAAAGGTAAGAAACTATTAGTCGGATGATTCTAAAGAGGATTCTTTCTTCTTCAGAATAAAAGTCAAATTGGCTGTATAGCTTGCAAAATCTTTTATTTCAATGCTCATATTGTGGTTCTGTGCAAAATCTTCAACAAAAGCACGGCTCATAAAATGAAGTTCATTTTGTGTTTTATTAAACTTCATAATTTTCGTACTCCATACTTCAGTTCTTTTTGTCCCTTCAATTCGATCAGACAAATCCGAAACGCCATCACGAATGATTAATAACCCGCTGGGTTTTAAAGCCTTAAAACATCGTTCTAACAAGTCTGATTGTTGTGGAGGCAAAAGATAATGCAATACATCGCTGATTATTATTCCATCGCAAGCAGATAAGTTGTAATTGTTTAAGTCCGCTTGTTCAAAACAGATATTTTCATCGCGCAAAAAATTATGTTGTGCTGTTTCTATTTTTTCATCATCGTAATCTACTCCTAAAAATTTACGATTTGGAGCTGCCCAATGTAGCATATAGGTCATAAAACCATAACCGCAACCGAGGTCATAAAAGAAACCATCACGAGGCAACATTTGATGAAATGGCTCGTAATTATCTTCAGAAGCGGTTTTTATACGACAATACCATTCCAAAGAAGGACCTTTATACATATAGCAACGGATTAATTGCTCTCGAAAATATCGAGGAGTTTCATCTCGGAGTTTTATTCGTTCCAATTCTGAACGCATATAACCGCTAATTTTTTTTGCTCTTTCGCTATAACCGGAGCCAAAAGAAAAATCAGCAGGCGAAATACGAGCGGAATAATTGATAGATATTGATCCGTTTTTCAACAACCAATCTCCTTTTTGCATTGTATAATGAATGCCATGTAATACCAAAGGCACAATATCTAAGCCTAATTTTTCTGCAATGTAAAATGCTCCCTTATGAAATCGTTTTATTTTATCATCGTAAGAACGAGTCCCTTCCGGAAAGACAACAATAGAATATCCACGCTGGATAAGGCTTTCCAATGGCAATATGCTATCTTCTGCTCCATCAGCAACCGGGTAATATTCAGCCATTCGAACTACGGCTCCAAATACTGGTGAACGCCAAACCCACTTATTGGTCAATAATACTAATCTCGGGTTTAGCATCGTTGTACAAAGAATATCGAGGAAAGAACTGTGGTTTGCTACATACACAGCAGGTTTGGTAAAATCAGCATGGTTACGTCCAACAATACGTTTTTTTACGTTGAACATAATATACATCATACTCCAAGTGTAAGAACTCAAAAAACGATGAAAGAGAAACTTACCCTTTTCTTTTGCAAAAGGAAGATGAGTAAGAATAAAGCCAACAATAGTCAACACCATGGAGCCGGTGAAGAAATAAGTAAATGCAAATAAGGACTTTAAAAAGCTCCAAAGCGTAAATGGCAGAAACTTTTTATTAGCCCTATTTTGAATAAACCAATTGAACAGAAAAGGTTGTAAGGTTTGTGAAATAAAAAGTACGCAAACCAATCCTGTTACGGAAATAAATGCGATAGACTTTAGAGCTGGATGTTTAGCTAACAACAACACTCCTAATCCAATTACAACGGTGGCTACGGAAACATAAACTGCGGCACGAACTGAATTAAGTTTATTGCTGCCGGTTTTAAATTTTTCGACTAAACCGTCCATAGTAAAAATGGCATAATCATCGCCCAAACCAAAAATGAGTGAAGAGATTATAATGTTGACAATGTTGAATTTAAGCCCCAACATAGACATCAACCCCAAAATCCAAATCCATGAAACAATCATAGGAAGAAAAGCCATGACAGCTAATTCAATTCGACCATAGCCAATCAGTAAAGCAAAAAATACAATTAATGAAGAATAAAGCGCGATATGATTAAAGTCGTTATCAAGAATATCAACCAACTGAACAGCACCTTGTTGGCGATCCGTTATTGTTACAGACTTATCTGTTTCAAGTTTTGAAAAAACATGACTTCTAAAAGTTTGAGGTACACGCAAAGCAGCAATAACATAATGTTGGCTGGTATCGTTGGAAAAACCACCTGGAAAAAATCCTTTTATGGTATTAGTTGCTGATGAATCTAATGGGTTGTATGTTCGAGAAATATTTTCTTCGAAAGCAGTAAATGCAGCTATGTCAAAACCTAAACTCGGTGCTACATTTTGAATAGTCCGCCATACTGATTCTTGTTTTTGTTTTGACCAAAATTTCTGCCAGCGTGCTATTCTACGTTTTTGCTCTGCCAAAGAAGGCAATAGATGAACCGGATTGGAAGAACTTTTTATGTAGCCACTATCAACCAATTGTTGAATAGTAGTATTTTCCTTTTCTAATTTTTGCAAAGCTTCTTCACCTGATGTTCCATTTGCTACCACAAATACAGAACTTAATGCCATAGCATTGGCATCACTGACTTCTTTTTGTGCTTGCTGCATATCAGGAGAGAGATAGTTTAAGTGCATTAAGTCGCTATCAAACTCTACATCCTGAGCAAAATAAATCATCACAGGAGTTAGCAGAAATATCCCCAACACTAACCATTTATTTTTTTCAGGATGCCAATTTCCCATTTTATCAAAAATGGTTTTAGACTCAACTTCGTGTCGAATACCTAACGGAAAATGAGGCAAAAAAATGAGCGTACATAACGCTGCACCAGTCAAACTTCCTGCTGCAAACAAACCCAAATCTTGAAGAATAGGCGTATGAACAAAACGTAGTGATAAGAAAGCTGCAATGGTTGTAAAGCTTCCAATGGTTAATGGATGTGCCAATTCAGCAATGGTAGTAGGTATGTTTTTGGCATGGCGTGCATGAGAAAGAAAGTGAATTGAAAAATCAATAGCAATTCCGAGAATAATGGCACCTGCTCCCAGCGCAATGACAGACACAGAGCTTTGCACCAAATAAACGATTCCCATTCCCATTGCAGCACCGTAAACCACGGGAACTAAGAGTAGTAAGGGTGTGCGTTTTCGACGAAAGAAGTAGTAAGTAAGTGCCATCAATAAAATGATGGTAGCCGACAAAGTAACAATTGTATCGGTACGAAGCTGTGAGGCGTTTCCGGCAGCTACTGCGGGTCCGCCAAAATAGACAACATGCATACCTGCATGTTGCAAACGCCATTCATGTAAATCATTATTTAGAGAAGCAAAAAAAGTACTGTTAGCTCCTGTTTCAGATGCTTTATGCTTGGGTTTTAAGAAAAAGGTAAGACGTCGTTGATTATTGCTCAGTAGATAGCCATCATACAATTCATAAGATGGATCAAATTGAAGAGTGCTTAGTTTTTTCCATACTAAGGATGACATCCCAATAGGATCTTGTGCTACAAACTGTTTGAATACAACGCTCGCCGGCGACAACAACAACTTTTTGTTTTGTTCTAATGTTTTGGCAATTGCATCTGGTTTTGTTAACGTATCTAATCGCTGAAAGTCTGTTTCTGTTAGAAATAGCGGTAGATTTTCTCTAAATATTTGGGTTATGGCTTCTTCTTGTCCCCCACCAACTTGAGTAGAGACTGAATCTATCCATTTCGCATTCTTTTGTAAAACAGACTCGTTTATATCTTGTGCTGCAGCTATTAAGCTATCCGGATTGGTATAAGTTGAGTCATCGAACGATAATAGGAAAATAATTTGTTCACCGGCTTGCGTATGACTGATTACCTCGTTCATAGCCTTAATCGCTTTGCTGTCGGGCAACATACTACTAATGTCTTCCTTTAGCTTTATGTTTAGCGATAGCACTACCCACGCAACAAAAGTTGAGAAAAAGAGAGTCCAACAAAGTGCTTTACGCTTATGTAGAAAACTATAAATTGCTACGAAAAATCCTGCCATATTTCAAACACAAATCACTACTATTCAAAGTCGCGATACAGTAAATATTTAGTTCTAATTTTTTTAAAAGCATTCACTTCATCTTTCCATGAAGCTCGAATTTGATCGGTATTCTTACCTGCTCGAATCATTTTTTCAAGGCGGTCAGTTCCTGCTAGTTTAGCAATAAAATTGTTGAAAAATATAGTCTGTTGTGGATACCATTGATACGCTTTAATTAATGGTTCAAAGTTTAAACCATTTTTTGTCCATTGAAGCGCATCAACATCATCTTGTGCAACTATTTCTCCAAAACATTTCTTACCCTCATACAAAGGATTTGTAGCTCCTACGCCAGTTTTAGGTATAAAATAAAAGTTACTCTTCCCTTCAAAATCAGGATGTCCCCATTGCTGAAAAGGCTTGTCTGTTCCTCGCCCTACACTGACTACAGTTCCTTCAAAAAAGCAAAGTGAAGGATATAAATAGACTGAAGCAGTAGTACGTAAATTGGGTGAAGGCGCAACCGGTAAAACGTAGTGAGTTTGATGATCGTAGTTTTTACAAGGAATCACTTTTAGTAATAATTTTTTTGCACCGGCAAACCATTGTTCTCCAACCAACATTCGAGCATACTCGCCAGCAGTCATCCCATAAACCACCGGTACGGGTTGCATTCCTACAAAAGACTGATACTTCGGCTCCAGCACAAATCCATCAACATAATGTCCGTTTGGGTTTGGGCGATCCAACAGTATAAAAAGCTTTCCAGCTTCAGAACAAGCTTCCATGGCGTATTGTAAGGTAGAAATATAAGTGTAGAACCGCACACCCACATCTTGCAAATCATAAATCAGCACATCAATATTGCTCAATTGCTGTTGTGTAGGTTTCTTGTTGTTTCCATACAATGAAATGATCGGCACTCCGGTTTTTTGATCTACGTCATTTTTGATATGTGCGCCGGCATCTGCTGTTCCTCTAAAGCCATGTTCTGGTACAAAAATTTTTTGAATTTGTACTCCTCTATTCAATAAAGTATCTAATAAGGATTGAGATGATACCTGTGAGGTTTGATTTATCAAAAGTGCAACACGTTTATGTGCTAATTGTGGTAAATATTCTTCTAACTGCCAGGCTCCTGGAACTATTTGAGAGTTAATTTTCTTTTTATCTCTTGCTAATGAAAATAGACTGCTCAACATTAGTAAGTAAAACACAGTAACAAGACGGTATTTGTATAGCATTTGGGGTACTTTTCAATTTTTCAGTCCTACAGATATCATCAATAAAAGTCTCCGTATAAATTCTTAGAAAATTTTAAGCGGAAGTACGTTTAAAAAAAATTGCCTTGAGCGTGCAAATATAACCTTCCATTATAGATATTTCAGCTTAACTTGCCTCCGTTTTATAGAAACCTAAAATAGGCTTATGCAACAAGTAAAGAAGGGAGACACCGTGCGTGTACATTATCATGGAACCCTTAACGATGGCTCAACATTTGATAGTTCTGAAGGACGTGATCCTTTAGAGTTTACAGTAGGAAATGGTCAAGTAATTAAAGGATTTGACGATGCTCTGATAGACATGGAAACCGGACAAAAGAAAACCGTAAATATTCCGGTTGACATGGCTTATGGACACAGAAATGATGATATGATTTTGGAATACCCAAAATCTGAATTTCCAGCAGATATGAATCCTGAATTAGGGATGGAATTACACATGAGTGATAACACCGGAAATGTATTTCCTGTTGTCATTACTGAAGTAAAAGATAGCTCTGTTCTACTCGATGCAAACCACCCGCTTGCCGGACAAGATTTGACTTTCGAAATTGAATTAGTGTCAATAGCATAGACATGAATTTCTTTTTTCTTAAAAGGCGAAATGGGATAAAAACTGTTTCGCCTTTTTTATGTTATCGCCTCAAATTAATTTCAGCCTTTTCCCAAATACACTGCCTAAGTTTAAGGCATTTGCTAAAGTTCCGATAAATTGGTCGTTGTAAAATTGATGGTTCCTTTGCTTTCTGTATTATTACGCTTTAGTTCCTAACAAAATGAGCTACTTCCCATCGTTATTGTTGCAAGCGGCAGGTTCTGCAGAGCAAAAGATATCTATCCTCTATCTGTTAAGAGAAGGTGGTGTGCTGATGATTCCGCTACTATTATGTTCTATTGTTCTTGTGTATGTATTTGTAGAACGCTGGTTGATGCTTACTCGCTCTTCTCGACTTGATCCAAGATTTATGACCCAAATTCGTGAGTATATTACGGGAAGTAATTTACAGGGAGCCAAAAGCCTTGCTCATAACGCTGATAGCCCTGTGGGTCGAATCATTGAAAAAGGAATCAGCCGTATTGGCAAACCTATTGACCACATTGAAAAATCAATGGAAAGTGCTGGGAAATTGGAAGTTTATCAATTAGAAAAGAATCTGTCTATCCTTTCAACCATAGCCGGAATAGCACCAATGTTTGGTTTTTTAGGAACTATAGCCGGAATGATAATTTTGTTTTTCAACATTCAGCATCAAGGATTTTCTTTAGAAAATATAGCCGGAGGAATTTACACAAAGATGGTAACATCCGCTGTGGGATTGATTATTGGCTTATTAGCTTATGTAGCCTACAATTATTTCAATGCCCAAATCAATAAACAAGTAAACAAAATGGAAGCAGCAGCCGTAGAATTTTTAGATATTCTGCAAGAGCCTGCACGATAAAATTTTTAGAGCAGAAAAAGCCAGTTTTCTTTCATGAATTTACGAAAGCATTTACGCGACAAACCGGAAGCTCATTCCTCTGCACTGAATGATATTTTATTCATCCTTCTGTTGTTTTTTCTTATTATTTCTACTTTAGCAAATCCTAATGTCATTAAGGTTATGACACCGAAGGGAGAAAGTGACACAAAAGCTAAACAAACAGTAGTGGTGTCTATTGATTCGAGCCAACATATTTATGTAGGCACACAGCTTACACAAATTGATTCCTTGCAACATGCAATAGAAATATTGGTTCAAAAATCAGAAGATGCAGAACCAACAGTAGTTATAAATCCCGATAAAAAAGCAAATGCAGAAAGCATTTATCGTGTGATGTATGCTGCTAAAAAGCTACAACTTCGCACTGTAATGTCTGTTGACAAAGAACATTAGATTGATTCAGTAAATCAAAATAACAATGCACCTTTAGAAGGTGCTTTTTTTATAAAATCCTACAGTTCAAAATGAAAAGCTTACTTTAATTAAGGTTTTAACTGCCAAAACAATATTCTTCGTACCTTATCAGCTCAATAAAGATTTGACATGTTGTTTAAAGGGAAAACTTTTTTTATAACCGGTGCCAGTAGAGGAATTGGTAAAGCAATAGCATTGAAATTAGCTGCTAATGGTGCTAACATTGTTGTTGCTGCTAAGTCTATCAAAGAAGATCCGCGATTAGGAGGCACCATTTACTCAGCTGCAGAAGAAATTGAACAAGCTGGAGGGAAAGCTCTTGCTATTCCTTGTGATATTAGAGTTGAAGACCAAATTCTTCATGCCGTAGATCAAACTATTGCAGTATTTGGTGGTCTTGATGGAGTCATCAATAATGCTTCTGCTATTTCACTTTCAGGCACTGAGCAAACTGAAACAAAACGATTCGACTTAATGCACGACATCAATGTTCGGGGCACTTTTTTGGTAACCCGCCATTGTATTCCCTTTTTAAAAAAGAGTACCAACCCACATATTTTAACCTTATCGCCTCCCCTTAATTTAGACCCTCGTTGGTTTGCCTATCATGGAGCCTATACAATCAGCAAATACAACATGAGCATGTTGACCTTAGGTTGGGCACAAGAATATAAATCCTTTGGTATAGCTGCCAACGCTCTTTGGCCCATAACAACGATAGCTACAGCTGCCATAAAAAATATTTTAGGTGGTGAAAAAATGTTCCAACAAAGTAGAAAGCCTGAAATCTTAGCAGATGCAGCTTTTGCCATTCTTTCCAAGACTTCAACTCAAGTAACTGGTCATTTGTTTACTGACGAAGAAGTACTTCGAGCAGAAGGAATCACCTCTTTTGAAAGCTACGCATTGATTCAGGGCAGCCAACTGCAAAAGGATCTATTTTTAGGATAATTCAAAGTTATGAAGCAAATTAATTGCAAATCTACTATTTCAAAAAGTCATCGAAATAGTCTGAAATTTTTTGCATCAAGTGAACGCGATCTTTTCCACGCACATTATGTTCATAACCTGGATAAACAAAATAGTCAATCTGCACGTTTTGATCTATCGCATTTTTCAAAAACAAAATCGAATGTTGCCACACCACTGTTGCATCATCTGTACCATGAATAACCAACAATTTCCCTTTCAGTTCTTTTGTCTTGGTAAGTAAATTTGCCTTAGCATAGCCTTCAGGGTTGTTTTGAGGAGTTCCCATATATCGCTCAGTGTACATCACTTCATACATACGCCAATCCATTACAGGCCCTCCGGCAACACCAACTTTAAAAACATCCGGATGGCGTAACATCAAGGAGGTGGTCATAAAACCACCAAATGACCAACCATGAACGCCCATACGCTTGGAATCTACAAAGGGCAAGGATTTAAGGTAATCCACTCCTTTTAGCTGATCTTCCATTTCTACCGTTCCTAATTGATGAAAAGTAGCTTGTTCAAATTTCACGCCTCGATTTGAGCTTCCTCTTCCATCCATTGTAAACACGACATAGCCTCGTTGTGCCATATATTCATACCAAAGATTTCCACTCTCCGGAAAAACATTGCGTACTAATTGCACGTGCGGACCATTATATAAGTAAACTATGACCGGATATTTTTTAGTAGCATCAAAATTTGTAGGCAAAATCAATTTACCATATAAAGGTGTACCATCGTTTGCCTTTAATGTAATGTCTTTGATTGGCGGGCGGTTATACGATGCAAGGGTATTGTTAGCTTTTAACAAGATGGTTGAAAAATCAGTTTGAGTACTTTGAATTTTGCAAACTCGCGGAACAGCTTTTCCGGAGTAAGTATCAAAAATATAAGCACCATTTTCATTAGCCAGTAAGGTATGTACGCCGCCTTCATTGTCTAATCGTCGCATGTTTCCGGTCGAGAGATTAACTGCATATCCATGCTTTTCTAAAGGAGATTCTTTCGCTGATGTGATGATTACTTCATTTGTCGTTTCATTAAAGCCTATGATTTCATTCACATCATAATTGCCCTTTGTTAGCTCTATCAACTGTTCACCTTGAGTGCTATATAAAAAGAGGTGTTGATATCCATCTTTGTTACTCCACCAAATAAAGCGGCTGTTGTCATTTGGTAAAAATTGTAGCGGATGTTGTGGCTCTACATAAGTTTTACTGCTTTCTTCAAAAAGGGTTTTCAGCCTGCTTCCGGTATGTGCATCGTATTGATTTAACCAAAGATGATTTTGAGCACGATTCAGTACCGCAACATAAATATAACGTTCATCCGGGCTCCATGTTACGGAGGTAAGATAATGGTCTTTGGGTGTGCCTGTAGCTAATTCCACCGTTCGACGGCTATTCGGATCAAATACTCGAATGGTTACTTCGTGTGAACTGTCGCCCGCCATAGGATACTTAATTAAATCGGCTACAGCAGGAACCGGACTCCAATTGATAATGGGATAATCTTTAACCATGCGCTGATTCATGCGATAGTAGGCTATCAGATTACCTTTGGGTGAAAAGAAAATTCCTCGATCAATCCCGAATTCATTACGGTGTACCGCTTGACCGTTGATGATGTTTTTGTCAGCATCGTTAGTTATTTGAATTGGTGTTCCATCCTTTAAAGACAAAAACAGATTATTATCTATGGTAAATGCTACTTTTTTACTTCGATCTACTGTAATATTTGTTGCATCTTTTGGCAGTGTAAGCCATTGATTCCATTTTATATCTCGTTCGCGAAGAATGCCAAGCACAAGGTGATTGCGATTATTAAAATAGACTTGATTAGCATCAATCCAATAGATAGATGGCATTCCTTTTAGGCTATCCTTAGCAAACAACCGATTGTTTAAATTAGAAAGCGACTCAACAGTATCTTTTTTGTTATCAGGAAATGCTGTACGAACTATCCATTCATTTTTACCTTCCTTATCTACTTGAAAAAAACAAGTTGATCCGGGTTGCCAAGAGGGTTGCTTAATGTTCTTTAAAGCTAATGTAGTGGACATGCCATTCGTTGCTTCCGCAATGGTAAAATTCTTCTTTTGTGCGGAAGAAATCGTAGCATGAAAAAGGGTTATTACCAGTATAAAACAACCTCGATTAGGTATCATTTCAAAGATTTTAAGTAGAAAATAACAAGGCTAAAAATAGACATTCCCTTATTTTACACAAAGATTAAACACACCCACTTTACTTTACTGTTTTAAAATGTAAGGCTATGCGCCAAATTTTCCTATTTATATTGTTCTTTATTTCGGCTATTGCATCTTTTGGTCAGTTTGCATATTTCAATAGTGATGATTTTTGGCAAAAAGCACCTTTGCTACAACCCAATACTGAAGTGAAAATTCTTCCTTCTGATACGGCAATTATAGTTGCCAGTAATAGAGAAGAAGTCCCTTCTGCAATTCGATACTTGCCTGAAACACGCTCAGGTAAAGGCATTCATTACTTTGTCGTTTTTTCGAAAAGTGGAAAATGGAATGTTCTCCCAGTATCTTCGTTGCAAGAAGCTTTACACAAAATGCCTCAACCTGATTTGCCTTGGGTGATTTATACGGAAGGCATGGGGAAATTTTTTACCTCAAATCTTGACAGAGGCATGAATCTCTCTGCACAATATGGCGTTAATGTTATGATGCTTGATTATCCGAGCCTTTCATCACATCGAAAAAGGTTAGGTAATTATTTTTTTGCAAAGAAAAATGCAACTGTTGCCTACAATGATTTTCTACCTGTGTTGAACGAAATTAAAATACTGAATTCAACTCAACAATTAGGTAAAGGCGGTATCAATCTTTTCTTTCATAGCATGGGCAATATTGTGATGCAGCAAATAGTCAAGCATCATTTGGTTGATAAGCTAAACGGTTCAAAATGGGTTAACAACCTGATTTTTAACGCACCTTGTATTCCTCAAAAAGGACATCAGAAAATGATAGATCAAATACATTTTGCCAAGCACATTTATATCAACTACAATCCAGAGGATTATACCCTTGGCGGTGCCTATCTTGTCAGTAAACGATTTCAATTGGGCAAGCAAGTTCATCGTCCCTTAGCAAAAGAAGCCATCTATGTTAATTTCAATGACATTTCGGGTGAAGGTCATAGCAATTTTTTAAACCTTATTGGTAGAAATGAAATACCTCCAGCTGCAGAGAATTTTTACTACACGCTATTTCATGGCGACACGGCATCAATTCATAACACGGTTTTATTTGTACCTAGTAAGCACAAGGGTATTGGTTATGATTTGCTACCTACTCATTTAACCACGGCACATCAATAGCTCCAATTATTGTTTGTTCATCAGGCGCAAAACTTTTTCAATGTCTTCTGGTGTATCTATACAATGGCTGTCAAATTGTGTAATGGCACACTTGATTTTAAACCCATTTTCAAGCCATCGTAATTGCTCTAAAGACTCGGCTTTTTCTAAAGATGAAACCGGCAATTGGGTAATTTGTTCCAAGATGTCCGTTCGATAAGCATACATGCCTACGTGCCTATAATACGAATGATGTTCATGCCAATTTTTAAGGTCAACACCTTTTATATATGGTATAACCGCTCTACTGAAATAAAGAGCCTCCATGCGATGGTTTAGCGTAACTTTTACTTCGCCAAAATCAAACAACACTTCAGGGTCATTAACTGGAATGATGAGTGTTGCCAATTCAGTGTTTGCATCTTGCAAAACGGTTGCCAGTGTGTCTATTTGAGAAGGGTCAATATAGGGTTCATCACCTTGAATATTGATCACATATTGAGCGTTGATACTTATTTGTCTTAATGCATCCCAACATCTATCCGTACCGCTTGGATGACCTGACTGGGTCATCACAACATTTCCGCCAAAGTGCTGTACATGGTCAAAAATACGGACATCATCTGTTGCAACAACTACTTGATTTAATGATTTGCTCAGAGATGCTTGAGTATAAACTCGTTCAATCATAGACTTACCTTCAATTTTGATCAAAGGCTTACCCGGAAAGCGTGTTGAAGCATATCGGGCAGGGATAATTCCAACAATCATATTAGCTGTTTAGATATAGTTGAGTTAATACTGGTAAAAAATTCAGGCTCTGTTAATTGGCGTAATTGTAAGTAGCGTTGATAAGTTTCCGTAAAGTTAATTCTATGATGAAGTGTATCGTCAAATTGTCCACCGAGGTGCATCAATAATTCTGCTATTTCTCGTACAGCATATTGCCCGCCATTTCCGAATGTAAGGTAATCTACCAGCTTATTTCTTATAGCATAGTCTGTCAGTAAAGAACTACCCGATCTATTAACCATAAAGCGAAGGCTAATTTTGGCTGCTACAGAAAAATCAAGTACATCATCAAAGGCAAATACAATCTCGTTATGTTTAATTCCTTTTGTGTGGCAAATATGATCTAAGGCTTCTGTTTTAAACTTGATTCCGCTATATACTGCATCAAATTTTTCACGTCGGGCAAGGGATTGTGCCGCTGTATTATTCTCTCCGGAAATAATGAAAACTTTGGGTAATCTTCCAGTTCGTAAATAATGGTTAAAACGTAACAAATTTGTCCCCATAGAATCAATTTCATTAAAAGGACTACTGCCATTTTCATTTTTTTCTCCTCTATTAAATACACCATCCCAATCGAAGATATATGCGCTGACTGTCCTTAGTTTTTCTCTTATAATAGTAGGCTCAGTAAGAAATGTACCCTTAAAATGTTCCATAGTATTGCTTTTTTCTGATCATATTTTTTTAAAGGATAGAAATTGAACAAACTGTAATAGAAAAATAGCTTTCTAAAACATTGTTGTAATTCTACGCTACGAAATTAACCTTTCAGGCTACGAATAGCGTTCTGATTAACAAAAAAGCGTCTCGAATATTCGGACGCTTTCTGTTTTAGAAAATAGAATTATTCCTAAAGCGCATCTAAATCTTGAATGTCCAACATACCAACCGGTTTACCATTTTCTGTAATCAAAATAGTGTCAACATTTGTCTTTTTAAATAGTAAATGTGCATCGTTTAATAAGGCAGATGTTTCAATACTGATGGGGCTTTTATATTCCATATCGCCCATCTTCTTATTTAGAATATTTTCGCCATCTTGTTGTAACAAACGACGGATATCACCATCGGTAAATACACCTTTTAAGGAGCCGTCCCCGTTCACTACTGTTACTGCACCAAAGCCATATTCAGTCATTTTGATGATAGCTTCTTTCAAATTAGTATCAGCTTTCACAATGGGATTTACGCCATTAGCTGCTTCACCAACTCGAACAGTCATTAATCTGGTATCTTGAAGGAATTGTTCCGTTCCAATTGTTGTGAAATTATTTTCTGTCAAGCTTTTCAGCACTTTTAGCGGAACAGTAATTGTGTGCACACCAATATTAATAGCATTGCGTACATGTTCTGCATGTCTAACTGAAGAAAACATAATTTTCGTATTGTAACCATACTGATAAACAGCATTTACGCATTGTTCAACTAAAGCAAGAGCATCATGTCCTTGATCTTGCAAACGCCCAACTAAGGGACATACGTATGTTGCTCCGGCGTGCATAGCCATGTATGCTTGTTGCAGTGTATATACAAGGTGTACATTTACTAATAAGCCTTCTTTTCGCAACAAATAACAAGCACGTGTTCCTTCAAGAGAAACAGGTATTTTAAAAACCGTGCGCTGCGGATCAAGACCCAAATCTAATTGGCGTTTTGCTTCTGCTACTACATCTTCTGCCGTTTTGCCTAATGCCTCAATTTGCAATACAGGAACCATTTTCGATAGCTTGACGATCGTACCGTCAATATCTGTAATGCCTTCACGTTGCATAAAGGTTGGTGTGGTAGTCAGTCCATTTAAGTAGCCTAGTTTGAAACCTTCTTCAATTTCTTTAAGATTGGCGGAGTCAAGATATAATTCCATGATAAACTATAAGTGAAAAAGTGAAAATCATTACACCTTTTGGCGCAATTAGGAGTGCAAAGGTATAAAGTTGAAACATAAATTTTGTGCTTGAAATTCATATGCTTAAAAAAACTCTAAAAGCCTCATTCTGATCAATTGATTAAACTCATCTCTTTCAAACAAATTTTAGTTCAATTTTGCAATCGAAAAAAACATCATCATGAATCCATTTAACTCTTGTCAAAATGTACTGACCTATAATCAATATCTATCGCTTACCGAATCACTGTTAGCAGAAGGCAAAACAACCGGACCCGACCAAAGTGTTGAAATGCTTGAATACACGAGGCTCAATTTGCATCGGATGCGTCGTTGGGACAAAACATTGCAATTGATGCCCGAAATTGTTGACATTGCCCATATGCAAGAACATCAAGTATGGTGGGTGATTACCGAACCTTGGTGTGGTGACAGTGCTCAAATTTTGCCATTTATCAATGCTATTGCACTTGCCTCTAATGGAAAAATTGTACTCAAAATTATTTTACGAGATGAGCATTTGGATTTAATGGATCAATATTTGACTAATGGTACTCGAGGCATTCCTAAATTGATTGCTTTTTCTACTAAGGGCGAACCTTTATTTGTTTGGGGTCCTCGCCCGGGGATAACACAACAAATGGTGATAAAATTAAAACAGCAACCCGACTATTCCTATGATAAATTAAAAACAGAAATCCACCTTTGGTATAGCAAAAATAAAGGCATTGCTATACAAGATGAGTTCAAAGAAATATTGTCAAGAGACTAATTTTTTTGATGTACCGCTTCCAAAAGAATAATTATGGAAGCTGATTTGCTTGCTGAATTAATTGTTGAGGAACAGAAAAACCTCTGCGCTTCATAGCTTCAATTTGGTGTAAACTATTTTGCTTTTCGTGCATTTCTAAATAAAGAAGTAACAAATTGTTGTTTGCTGGAGAATTCATGGAGTCGCGTGTCAGATAACGTTCTAAATGCTTAGTTGCTCCTTTATAGTCTTGCTTTTTATGGCTAACTTGAGCCAAATAAAAATCACATTCATAGTAGTCAGAAGTCTTTTGCTCTTTTAAGAAATACTTTTCTGACTCTAGGACAGAATCTTGATTTTGAAGCATTACACCATAGTAATAATTTAGGTATTTTTCATTCGGGTTCAGTTGGTAAGCTCTTCGCATCATGGCGTAACCAGTTGGTTTGTCTTCTACTCTTGCACCATACATCATGACTGCATAAGCAGAATGTGGTGAGGTTTCTTCGGCTTGAGTCCAAAAGGTAAGAGGGTCTTTAAAAAATTGTTGATGGCGATAGTTTATTATTCCTAAGACAACCACCAAGATACTTACTATCCATATCAAGCTTTTATCGTTTTTCGGACGAGTGAATAATGCTGTTTGAGATAGCACCAACAAAATCCCAATAATGGGTAAATATAACCGATGCTCAAATGTTTGTTGATTGATTTTTTCTGGTAGAATGAGAAGGGGTAATAAAAAAACAAAGAACCATATAAATCCGGCAATGACGGTTCGCTTATCAATATATTTTGACCCGAGCAAAAGTGCAATAAGCAAAGCAATAGCAAACAAACCATAAATATTTGAAGTGTCTTGCTGGATAGGGAATACGCTGAGATTAAAGGGTAAAAATATTTTCCCCAGATATTGCCAAATGATGGGAAACTTAGTAAAAAAACTATGGAAAATATTTCCCCAATCTATGGCTTCGTGTTTTATGGATGCAGATGCCCGTGCAATCAAGTAAATAGACGCTGCACCTATCCAAATTAAGGCTTGTCCTACTAATCGTTTCGAGTTCCATCGTTCATCAAATAGCAACCATAAAATGACACCTAAAGCTAAAGGTGCAAAAATGGATGTTTCTTTAGTAAACAATGCCATCAGCAGGGACAATGCGGAAACGATTAACCACTTTATTCCATTGCCTTTTGTAAATCTAATACTGGAAATAAAAAATGACAAAACAAAAACAGACATCAAAGTATCATTCCGCCCCGGAATCCAAGCAACAGCTTGAGATAACACAGGATGAATGGCAAACACCATTGCCATTAAGAATGCAGTTAATTGTTTTAGTTTCAGCTCTTTAAAAAAATAATAAACCAATGCCACATTCATCATGTGAAAAAGGATATTAACAACATGATATCCCATGACCTCTTCCCCACTCAGCTGATAATTTAGAATCATCGAGATTAAAAAAATGGGGCGATAATAAGTGTCGTTTTTAGGATCGAAAACACCGCGTGTAAAAGAATTTAAAACATTTGACCATTGCTCATTAAAAGAACGAAAGTCGCGAACAAAAATGCTGTCATCTAACTCTGTGAATCCAAAATACAAACTGGTAGAATACACCATAACAACAGCCAGCATGAGCCATAGAACTGGATATTTGATTAAAAAATCTGGTTTGACTACGGCACTTGATTGAGGCTGCTTAACAGGTATAATTATTTTTTTATTTTGCTTACTCATGCTATATTGAATGAGATAAATGAATAGTCAGAAAAATTTTGATCCTTACAAAAACATTACTTAGCGATAAAGATTGGAACGGTTACCAAATGACGAACGCGATTGATAGTTTCGCCCAACACAAAATCCTTAATTGCTTTATGTCCATGACTACCTAATATTAGCAAATCAGCCTCGCTTTCTTTTACTAAACGAGCGATTTCTCCGGAGCGATTTCTATACCCAAGTACTGCATCTGCTTTATGCTGATATTGTTCAAAAAATTGAACATACGCTGCCAACATTTTTCGGTCTTCCCGTGTTTCATAATCTTCACTATTTGCACCAATCAATTTAGCGGACGCGCTTTCCACAACATGGATCAACACAAACTCAGTGTCTGGATTGGCAAATTGAAGTGCATACTGAATAACGGTTTTATCCTTGTGGCTAAAGTCTAAAGCAAGCGCAATCTTTCTAAAGTTTGAAGTATGAATTGTGTTTAGCTCTTCCATAATTACATCATTATGAATTCGACTTTCAGCTTGTTTTCTGCGTAAGAAAAGTGGATAAACGAAAGTAATAATCAACAAAAGTATTAGCCCTATTTCAGTTCCGATAATTATGAACTTTACCGCAACTGAATTTGTACGATGAAGCCATTCTAAAGCTGTTTCATATACCAATTTAAGATTTAGTGAAACTATTACAATTGCAATAAGCCAACCGGCAAGTTTTGTTTTTTTATTGATGGCAAATATGCCCATATTCTTTTTGTCACTCACAAAATGTATGAGCGGAATAACGGCAAAGGCAAGCTGCATACTGAGCAACACCTGGCTGAACACCAACATCTCATCTACCATACCATCTCCAAAATAAAGGATTGTTAACACTGCCGGAACTATAGCTAACAAACGAGTAAGCAACCTTCGTGCCCAAGGGTTCATTCGTAAGCGTAAATAGCCTTCCATCACAATTTGACCAGCAAGCGTACCTGTAACAGTAGAACTTTGTCCAGCAGCAATCAAGGCAATAGCAAAAAGATGAGAAGCCCATTTACTACCCATCAGTGGAGCCAGTAATTGATGAGCATCACCTAATGAGGCAACCGTTGTGTGCCCACTTTTAAAAAAAACTGCTGCCGCTAAAATCAAAATAGCTGCATTGACAAAAAAAGCTGCGTTTAAGGCTATCACGCTATCCCAAACATTCAGACGTATTGCTCTTCGGATAGACACATCATCCCGATTGATTTTTCGGGTCTGTACTAATGCAGAATGTAAGTATAAATTGTGTGGCATTACCGTTGCACCTATGATGCCAATGGCAATGTATAGTGCTGTAAAATTGGGTAAAGAAGGAATAAACCCTCGTGCTATTTCTTGCATGTCGGGTTTTGCCAAAAAAATCTCGACCATAAAACAAACACTAATTATGGCTATCAAAGCAATTATAAAAGCCTCCATTTTTCTCATACCAAGGCGTTGCAGGTAGAGTAGCAAAATAGTATCCAGCAAAGTGATGCAAACACCCCATAAAAGTGGAATGCCAAGCAATAAGTTCAACCCTACTGCCATGCCCAACACTTCTGCTAAATCACAAGCGGCAATAGCTATTTCAGCTAAGATATAAAGAATGAAATTGACACCTCGTGGATAAGTTTCTCTGTTACACTGAGCTAAATCACGCCCTAAAACAATTCCTAAACGAGCACTGAGAGATTGTAGCAAGAGTGCCATCAAATTACTCATCAATAATACCCAAATCAAGGTGTAGCCAAATTGACTTCCCCCCGCCAAATCAGTTGCCCAATTGCCCGGATCCATATAACCTACGCTAATTAAATAGGCTGGTCCAAAAAAGGCTGCTATTCGTCGCCAACCTTTATTTGAAGCTGAAGGATCAATACTTTCGTGAACATCATGAAGCGATTTGTGGGTCATACTGTGGGTGTGGTTAAGAGGAATTACAAATCGTCGGTAACAGAGCAAGATTCCGGTTCTGTTTGTTTAATTCCGGCATAAATGCCCATACACAAAAGTGCAATCAAAATCAAGCTACTCACCATTGCTACATTATTGCCAGTTGTGAAACTTGAAGGGCGGAAATGAAATTCAATTCGCTTACTGTTTGCCGGTACTTTCAATGCCCGAAGAACATAGTTTACTCGTAAGATTTCTGCTGGTTTACCATCTATTGTTGCTTCCCAACCATAAGGGTACCAAATATCAGAGAATACAGCCAAGCCATTTTGTGTATTTTGGGATTCAAAGATGAGATCATTCAAGCCATATCGCAACAATTTAATTGAAGAGATGCTGTCTTTGCTAAAAGCATAATTATTTAGCTGTGCGTGATAATGGTCGCGAAAAATAGCTGTACGTTTCGGATCAAATTCATTTGGTACCATTGCTGTATCGCCCAAAGAAGTTGCATGAAGCAAATTCATTTCTTCATCAGCTGTTTTTGCCCATTTTATATCGTTCACAAACCAAGCATTGCCCAAGGCTGCATTGTTGGGTTGATAAACAGGGCCCTGTTGACCGGCATTAAAGATGATATATTTAGTATTGAGCATGTTTAGCACTTGTGAATTAAACTTGCCTTGTGTATGTGAACCCCCCATTTGCATGTCAATCAAATCTTGATAGATTTCCATTTTGGCAGGAGAATATCCGCCTATACATTTATGGAAGTATGCTTGCACCGCATCATTGTAGGTGTTTTTTGAAAGATCGAGTACCCGATAGTATGGGTCTTTATCTTGCATGATTTGTTTATCAACAGGACGAGGTTGAAATAATGCTTCGTAATCGGTAGCGTCTTCGTAATTACTTTCTCCTAAAAAATTTTTATCTACCGATATCAAATCAACGGCTACTAAAATGCCAATACCGGCAATTAGCATTGTTTTATTTGCTTTAGACTTGATGAATACCCAAATTAATCCTGCGGCAAGTATGATAAACACGGCACTGGTTAATCCGCTCTTAGTTGCCAAGCTTGCACGGTCATTTTTTAAAGCACCCATGATTTGTTGTGGTAATTGAGCATCATTTGTTGGGTTGGAGAAATCAAAAAATAGACTACCGCCGAAGCCAAGTAAAATACAAATACCGGCAGTGATACCTGCTGCTACTTTCAACTTTTTAAGTACTTCCTCCTCTGAAATTTTCTTTCTTAAAATTTCAGACAAACCCCAAATTCCTACTAATGGAAAAAGTAATTGTGGCACCACTAAGATCATTGTAGGAGTACGAAACTTATTGTACATCGGTAAATGATCGAACAGCCAATAGTTAAGCCCTGCAAAGTTTTTACCCCAAGACATCATAATAGTTAAAACGCAAACAGAAAGAATCCACCATTTATGCGAACTACGAATCACCATCATGCCTAACACAAAGAGAAAACAAACAATAGCACCAAAATATACTGGTCCGGAAACAAAAGGCTGAGGACCCCAATACATCGGAATTGCTGATGCCTGAGAACCTACCATCGCCTCCGTTTCAGGAGCTTTGTCAATTGGCATACTGGATGAACCTCCATACAGATTAGGTATCAACAAGCAAAACGTTTCACCAATACCATTGCTCCATTGAAAAGCATAATCTTTATCTAATCCGCCTGCCTTTTTGTTTGCATCGTGATTGATAGTCAGTTCGCTTTCACCTCCACGCATGGTTGTCTTAGCATATTCTTTGGTAGTGAGAATGGAAGCCATACTTGTTCCTAAACCAATGCCGGCAATGATACCAGAAAGCAGCGTTGCGACAATAAATTGTTTGAAATTTCCCTTATTTTGAAGGATTGATATCAATTTACCAATCCAATAAAAACCCAGCATGATGAAGGCGTAGTACAAAACCTGATAGTGATTGGTGCCTACTAACAGAGCCATTGAAATACCCAACAAAGCCGCTCCAGTCAACCATTTTCCTCTAAAGACCATGATAACACCGGCAAAAACAGCAGGCATATAACCAATGGCAAGCATTTTTGTGTCATGTCCGGCACTGATTATTACAACATTGTAGGTTGCAAAGGCATAAGCTACGCTGCCAATCAACGCTAACCAACGATCAATTTTCATAACAAGCATCAGCACATAAAAACAAAGCATAGCCAGAAAAAGAAAATGTGCCGGCTTTGCTAAAAAGCCCGTCAGCACAGTTTGCAAGTGTCCTACATAATTTTTGTTTTCAGGAATACCAATGGTGTAGTTAGGCATTCCGCCAAACATGCTATTTGTCCAAAGCGGATTGATACCGGTACTGTCGTGATAGGCTTCGGTTTCATGATACATGGCCTTCCACGAAATGTTATCATGTTGACTAAGAACCTTTCCTTGAAGGGCGGGATAACAATATAAAAGTGCTAAAGCTGCAAAACCGATGATGATATAAACATGCGGAAGTAACTTTTTAAAATCGAAAGACTGCATAGAATATTATTGAAGAAACAAAAATAACAGTTCTGTTTACTAAGCGAAATTGAATTTAACTGATTAGCCTCGAATGTAGATGATACGTTATAAAATAGCTCTGATGCTCATTCGTCCGGTATGAATTACATTTCCCGAACCTGGTTTACGTCCTTCATATTCCAGCGAAAGCTCAATGCCCTTACCCACTCGTCTTTCCCAATTCATAAACCAAAGAAAATTATTTCCGGGTTGCAGTGCATCTAACATAACAAAGGCAACAGGAGCAGACAACTGTCCCGAAAAATCAATACCAGAATAAGTCCCCCTCAGTTGAATTACGCCTAAGTTGGGCTTGCTATATCTAAGATCAAGGTTACATGATGTTATTATAGCTTTTTCACCACCATATTGAGTTGCATTATTTCTTTGTTCCCATTTTAGACTTCCTGTCAGTCTAAAAACAGATTTAAGAATCCATGTTAAAGAAGGCTCACCCGATAGTTGTCGCACGTCATAAGTTCGATTGTCTTGCAAGGCTGAACGATAGGAGCGCAATCCATTTTTAGCCGTAAGTGTTGCCGTAAGTGGTCTAATGATGTTCCACCGTATCCTAAATAAATGTTGTAGTGAGCGGTTTCCTTCGACACCATAAATTAACAGTTGCTTTCCACTATTGCTGATCAAATTATAGTCAATGCCCCAAACAGCACTGCTGCGATTAAAATAGGCACTGCTACTAAGTGAACTATTTGTCAAGATTATGGTTGTATCATTTTGAGTGGGCAATAAAGGATTGTAGGCTCTTAATCCTTCTGCTGCCAATAGTTTATTGCTTATTTGTAAGGAAGTTTGGGATGAAAAACGAGATACAAATTTTTGCAGGCTGTTGAGTTTTTTCCCCTGCCATAAATAGGAGGGTTCTAACGAAACAGTGCCATTAAAATTGACGTAATTCACCTTTATATATTCATTAGTTGGTGTAAAAACTTTGATGTATTTTTTTTGATCGGGATAAATAGCGATTTCAAATTCATTAGCTTGTTGCACACCATCGTGGTTATAGTCAATCCACATATACAAGCCTTGTCCGGCGGGCACTTCCACAAAAGTATAAGCGCGTTTTTGTTCTTGTCCCGAGCCAAATTCATAAAGGCTATTAGCTGATAATGCATGATGAAAAAAGCTTCCGGAATATTCTAATCTGCCTAATAGCGTTTCTTCCGGTTTCAATGTAGAAACATGCGAGGTATCATCCATTAACAAATGTCGGTAGGAACCCGTAAAATTTATTTGCTGGTTGCGCCATTGATATAAACCGAATTTAAGTTCCACATTGTCGCTATGGCTTTGTTGTTTCCATGAATGGATGACTGGAATTCGATCGCGACGAGTAAAATAGGTCAGGTTCCATTTGTTTTTGTTTAAGTCTGCATTACGAATAAAGGCTGAAAAAACATCAAAAGAGAAAGCAGAAAAATTAAGGGTATCACTGTTTATATTTCGAATAGCATTATTTTGTAGCTCATATTTTGCCCCTACAATTGCCGAAAACCTTGTTGGCAAAGTGTAATTTATAAAAGCATTGGGACGAAAAAAAATAGAATGAAGCGAAGAGTCACTATTGGTCATCAAATTACCGGAAAAGCCCGTCGATATTGACTTTCGTGTTAATTCATAAGAGAGAATATGCCTAAAACCTTTATAAAAAGAACCCTTTCCATAATATGAGAAATCATACTGACCCTTTCCCCATTTTAGATTAGACAATTGTGTTCCGGCATGAATTAAATGTTCATCAGGCTTATTGATTGAAGAATATGGCACATTCCAATCGCGAGCAAACTCAACATTTCTAAAAGGAGCAATGGCTTGATAACGATCTTGAACAAATTCATAAGACAAACTATTTTGCATAACCCAAGATTGCTTTCTGACGCTATCTTTTTTGCCGAATTTTCTCTTTTCATCATAAGAAACTTTAGTGGCACCTCCCCAATGCGTATTATCATCTTTCTTTGAAAACAAATTAGGATCCACATTACTTGCACTCACTTCAACATTAATGGTTTTCAAGCTATCTAACTGATATTTCCCATTCAACACAAACACTTGTTGTTTTTTAGGGGTAATCAACAATTGTACAGGAGCATAATTTCCTTGTCGTAAACCATTTACCGGTGCTACCCAATCGTACACTCGTCCATTGGCATTGATTGGTGAAATATTATAATCGCCTTTGCCCTGCCCCACAAAAGAAAAAGCTAAAGAATAAATAGCACTATCCGGACTTACAGAATATACAAAAACTGAATCATAGTGAATGCCATTGACAAGCGTATCTATACGTTTATACAAAATTTTTTTGGCGGAAAATGTATCTCGAGCAATGTTGGGATATAAGGCATTTTGAATGGAATCTCCAATGGTAGATAAAAAGTATTTTTGTTCTGTAGAAAGACTTTGTAAATAAGGTTGGTTTTTGGCATCTTGATTCGAATAGGCATTAACTCGAAGCGTTAACTTATTTCCGACTTGCACTTCATCCCAAGCATAAATTAAGGAATTGAGATAATTGCGTGCTTGATATTCAAATTCAACCTGAATACGTGAATCTTTTGTAATCATTTTACGAGGCATAAACTTGATTTCAGCCGTGTTGTAATTGATGATATAATCTGCATTTTCACCCCTTGACATTGGTATATCGTCAACAAATACACGCTCTGTTCCGGCCAGTACAATAAAAAACTGCTCACCATTGTTGCCTGAAAGCTTATAGGGACCTTGGTTTCCTTCCAACCCCTGAAATATATTCCTGGCAAATTGTCCCTTTGGCATCGAACCACTTAACCCTAATTTATTTTGTACAGTCTTTCCCAAACTAAAACCGGTTTGATAATAAATTCCTTGTACTCGTTTGTAGAATTTTAAAAAATATCCAGGTGGGCTTTCTAAATTATAGTCGCCTAATTGCAATAAATGCTGCTTCTTAGATAAACGAATATAAACCTGATCAAACTCTTGAAGCCTTTGCGTATTGCCATCAGGCTGAACCGGAATGGTATTATCACTTAGAGCAGCTTCTAATTTTATGCTATCTAAAATGTATCCGTTAGCTTGCAAATTAAACTGTGAGTTTAGCACCACATCTTGGTTGTTACCCATAGATATACTTCTTCCATAGCTGCCGTTATATTCCAGTTCATTAAAGTTGCCAAAGTTATTAGTACTTCTTTCTTCAAAACGATAGATCAGTGAGATTGAAGAGGATGAATCATATTTTCGGCTTTTGTGGCGATAAACTTGATCGAAACGAAGTGGCAAAGTGCGAAAATGAATTCTTACGGAATCCTGCTTGGGCTTATGTTTCCATACAAGTACGCTATGAGCAGGCAACACCAGAAAATTGCTATCATCTATCCCATCAACATACACTGAAAAAGGAACTATAGATAGCGAATCCAATCGAACAGAATCTGCAGTTGCAATAATTTTGACATGAATATTGGAGCCAAAATTTTGACAATAAGCTACTGAAGCACTAAATCCTGCAAAGAGAAAAAAAAGCAACCGATACCCCAATAATTGTATGTTATTCAACTCAACGATAGCTCAAAAATTAGTTCTTATTATACCCTAAAAAAACATAAACCATTTGGACACAACCTTAAGATGCAAAATAGATGCAAAAGGTCAAAAAAGGCACCATGAATGATGGATTTTGAATCATAGAAGCAGATTGAAGCTGAAAATGATTGTAAGATAAAGGCTTGACCATAAAATTGGTTAAACGTATTTATTGTTCGAAATCGTTTACAAATTGAGTTGAATTGGATTATTTTTTTTGCACAGCCCAAAGAATTTGTGCCTTACTATCGTCTAATTATTCAAGGTGTGAAATTCACGTCTATTCAATATTCCCAAGTGATGATAACAATAGACAATCTTAGTAAAACAAATTATGCTGAAGAGGCAGCTATTAAAATAGCATTATATTTAAGTTCTTTGATCATGTTGATAGTAATAGTGGCGATATTTTAAGCAACAGCTCATCATTTTACTTTCAAAGAGTAATAACTTTGAGCAAATGGCGTTAAGCTGGATATAGATTGCCCAAAAATGCCCCCATATTCTGAGCAAGAAATAATTCAAGGATGCTTGCGAAGTGATCGCGTGTATCAACAACATCTTTATGGGTGTTACTTTAATCTATTTCTAAAAATATGCTCTCGTTATGCAAAATGTATGGAGGATGCCGAGCAATTATTAAATGACAGCTTTCTTAAAATTTTTGCTTCTATTTCTCAATTTAATTATAATGGATCTTTTGAGGGCTGGATGAAACGTATCGTTGTCAATGTTTGTTTAGACTATTTAAAAAGCAAACAATTACGCGATAGGATGCAAACAAATTCAATTGGGGATGAACATATTTTTAGCCATCGTATAATCAGTGCTGAAGCCATCCATAATCTACAATTTAAAGAACTTTTAAAGACTATTCAAACCCTGCCAACTATGTCAAAAACAGTGTTTAACTTGTATGTTTTTGAAGGCTTTAGCCACAAAGACATTGCTCAAATGCTTGAAATTAGTGAAAGTACATCGTCTTGGCATTTACATAATGCTCGACACTTACTTCAAAAGAAATTGATTGCTACAATGACTGAAACAAAAATGAAATGACATCGAACGAATTTGACAATCTGATAAAATCCAAATTCGAAGAACATTCGTTCGAATATTCTGCTGAAAAGTGGGATGTTTTTGCACGTCAATTACCTAAAAAAAAGAAACGCATTCCTATTGGTTGGATAAAAACCGGAGGCATAGCAGCAGGCTTAATTTTATTCATGAGTGGAATAGCTTGGTTCATTTCAAATAATAAAGTTCAAAAAGTACATGTAGCTCAACAATACATTACACTTCCCCCTTCTACTTCAATGAACAATCAATCAGAAGTACAACCAACTACATCACATCAAAACAAGACGAAGCAAATTGTTTCCTTAACCAAACCGACAAAAGCAATAAAAGCTCAACAATTATTATATCAAACTCGACAGAATAACATCAATTCACCAACTTTAGTAGTTCAACACAATTCATCAACTGAACACCCTATGGAAGTTTTGCAAGAATCGAACGAGCCTTCAAGTTCCGATGTTGTTTTTGCACCCAAACAAAACCAGCTTTCAAAAGAACCTACTTCTGTCTCAAATTTCACAAGCCGACCTAATTTCAATCAAAAGCAAAAAAGTACAACAATAAATTTAGCCGGTGGAATGAACTATGGTACACTGAACACTGGTTTTTCTGCCGGCATCAATGCTCGTCAAAAATTAGGAGGGCATTTCTTTGTAGAAAGTGATCTTGCATTTGTCAATAACCACGCCGGACAAACATTTTCACCCCAAGCACAACAAATTGCTGCCCAAAATAAAATGCCGATTGATTATCGCAATACCAATCTAATGTATGTTCAAATCAATCCTGCCGTTGGTTATCAAGTGTTCAAAAATGTATCAATTGGATTGGGGGCAGACATGCAGCAATTAGTGAATGGAGAAAATACATTGGTCAATGTAAACGATGAAATAAGAACTATTCCGGCAACCGACTTCGGACTAACAGGAAAAACAGAAATTAGTATTTCGCCAAAAGTCAAAGCAGGCTTACAATATCGAAGCGGTATCAACAATTTGATGAACAGCAGTACCAGTTATTTTGATCGCCGCTATTTTCAAGTGCAATTAAAATACTCAGTGTTTGGCAGATAAACATTTGTCCGTTAAATACCCAGACCAATCATTTCATGTTGTGCTGGAATGGATACATCGGAGAACCCTTTTCTAATCAAGCGATCTTTGAAGTTTAACTGTGTTTCATACTCCCCATGAACCAGAAATAATTTTCGAACTTGTTTCACATCCTGACAGGCAAGCCACTGACATAAATCTTCATAATCTCCGTGTGCACTTAATGATTCCAACGCATCAATTTCAGCATTTACATCAAACAATTCGCCGTAAATACGCACTTGCCTTGCTCCACTTCTTATTCTTCCACCTAAAGAGTGTGGCTCGCAATAGCCTGAAAACAAAATGGTATTACGTGCATTACTTATGGCGTGTTTGATATGGTGTTTGACTCTTCCGGCTTCTGCCATACCCGATGCTGAAATTATAACACAAGGCTCGGGAGTAGTGTTCAATGAAATAGATTGCTCAGCAGATTTAATTGTTTTCAATCCTTTAAAATCAAACACATCTTCATCTGCTTCTAATTGCTTACGCACATGCTTATTGAAGCATTGAGGAAATTGCTTGGTGATATCAGTGATTTGTAAAGACAAAGGACTATCAACATAATAGTGTACCGGAGGTAATCTATTTTCCAATTCAAACCGATTCAGAATATAAAGAAGCTCTTGAGTACGCCCAAGACTAAAAGCAGGAATTATAAGCTTACCCTTTTTTTCGATGCAAGTATGTTGAATTTGATGCAAAATTTTATCGTATGCTACTGTGGCTAAATGATGAAGCCTATCTCCGTAAGTAGATTCCATAATAATGAAATCTGCTTGAGGAAACACTTCGGGTGAATTTAAAATGGTATCACCATAGCGACCCACATCACCACTAAAACAAAGCCGCACTGTTTTTCCATCTTCTTCTATTGTTAGATTTACGACTGCACTACCTAAAATATGTCCTGCATCGGTGTATTTAAGGTTGATTCCTTTTTCTATTTCATAATCAACGTTGTAGTCAATAGGAACCAGCATGGGAAATACTTCCATAGCATCGGCTTCCGTATAAAGCGGACCTTGCGAAGGGTTTGATTCGGTGGCAACATGACGAGAATGATAACGCACATCGTCTTGTTGAATCTTAGCACTATCTAACAACAATACACGTATTAAAGGTTCGCTGGCAACGGTGCAAAATATTTTTCCATGATAGCCATCTTTCACCAACTTGGGCAACAAGCCAATATGATCTACATGAGCATGAGAGATAATGACGTATGTAAGTTCAGAAGGCTCAAAACCCCATTCACTATTTAGCCTAATTGTATCCTTTCCCATGCCTTGAAACATGCCACAGTCAAGCAACAGCTTTTTTTCTGTACCTATGTGAACAATATGCTTTGAGCCTGTAACTGTGCGAGCTGCGCCGTGGAATGAAAGTTTCATCTAATAGTGTTTTTTTGACTTAGCTAAATGGAAAAAGTTTCTTCTTACTTAACCCCACTAAGTTACTTCATCTGCATGTCAAATGGAAGAGCCATTTGAGCTTTTCCGTTTAGGTTTTTCAAATTTTTAATTTGCTTTAACCAAGGATAGTCAGTCGAAATTTCGTTTTCGATAACAGACTTAAAAACCGCAGAAGCACTTGCATTCGTCATTTTGAACCGACGCATCATACTTTCAAATTTATCTAAAGGTTGAGGATAAGTAGAAACCTGATATTCTTTTAAACCCGCCTTTTTTGCCGCACTTAAAATCGCTCTGTCAATTCCACCTATTCCATCAATCAAGCCAATTCGTAGCGCATCTGTTCCTGTCCACACTCGTCCTTGTGCAATGCTATCAACTACTATATCTGACAATTTTCTTCCGCTGACAACTCGACGTTTAAAAACTGCATAAATCGTATCAACAAACGTCTGCATTCGGATAGCTTCTTCAGGTGTAAAAGTGCGTGTAGCTGTTGGGAAATCGGCATAAGGCGCATTTTTTACTTCATCAAATGTTACACCCAATTTGTTTTTTAAAAGTTTCTCTGCACTAAACATCATGCTGAATACACCAATACTGCCGGTGATAGTAGTAGGCATAGCAAAAATGCTATCCGCCTGACAAGAAATATAATATCCGCCCGATGCTGCCAAATCACCCATTGACACAATCAATGGCTTTTTTTGCTTTAATAAATTTAGTTCTCTCAAAATCACATCTGAAGCTAAGGCACTTCCACCTGGAGAATTAACACGTAAAACGACAGCCTTTACCTTTTCATTTTTAGCAATTTTTCGAATTTGCTCAATCAAATCTTCCGATGCAATTTGAGGGTCGTCGCTGGTTTTCCCATCCGTTATATTTCCTTCTGCAAATAGAACAGCAATGCGTTGATCATTAGTTTTTCGTGCTTTTCTGGCAGTAATAGAATAGTCTTCAACGGAAATAAAATCAATTTTTTCGTCTGCCTTTTTACTCAATTTTTTCCTCATTGTTGCTTCTACTTCATCAATGTAAGCCAGCCTGTCTGCTAATTTTGCTTTTACTGCATCTTCCGGAAACTGTATCCGGCCTGCCTTTGCCCAGCTATCCACTTCGGCTGCATTTACAGAAGCATGTTTTGCTACTGCATTTGTCAATTCATTCCAAATGCCATTTTGCAATGCCGTAATTTGTTCGCGATTAGGCTCGCTTATTTTATCTGCACGAAAAGGTTCTGTCGCACTTTTGAATTTTCCGGCATAAAAAATTTCAGGTTGAATTTCCAATTTTTCAAGAGTCCCTTTAAAAAAGGCCAACTGAGTTGCCATGCCTTTAAACTCAGTAAAGCCAACAGGATTGATGAAAATGCTATCTGCAGTACTGGCCAAGAAATAAGACTTTTGCGGAACCATTTCACCATAGGCATAAATAAATTTTCCTGAATTCTTAAAATCAAGAAGTGACTGACGTAATTGTTGTAAAGTAGCCCAACCGTTAGGGCTTTCAGACAATTTAATATAGATACCCTTAATGTTATTGTCGTTTTTTGCGTTTTCAAGAGCCATAGAAATATCATATAGTCCAGGGATTGACCCTGCCCCACCCATGAATGCCGCCATAGGATTTACTTCTCCGTTTTCATGTATGGCATTGCCCATATCCATTACTAATACGGAATTAGCATTAGCCTCCTTTGTCTCATCTTCTGCATTTTTTGTAAGCCCGGCTACTAATCCAACGGTTAGTCCGAACACAATAATGCCCACTACAATTAGCGCAAGAAAGGAGGCAAAAAACATTTTTAAAAACTGCTTCATAAGTCATGACACGTGCTTATATAAACGTGGGTAAGCAAAAATAAGGAACGCAATCATCAAACGAAATTTATTCTCAGCCGTTTGTTAGATGTCGGAAGCCGTTTTAGTTTCGCGGCATGAACCAAGTGTTTTTACTTTTGGGTAGTAATGAAGGCGACCGAATCGATTGGTTAAAACGTGCGATTAAACGGTTGTGTCAATTTGTGGTTATTGATAAACAATCATCTGTTTATGAAACAGCAGCTTGGGGGCTTGAAAGCCAATCCGATTTTTTAAACATGGTTATTGAGATAAAGACACAACTTTCCGCAACAGAATTATTGATAGAAATTCAAAAGTTGGAAACTGAATTAGAACGGCAACGAACAATAGTTTGGGGACCACGCACACTTGACATTGACATTCTGTTTTACAACAACGACATTATACAATCTCCCCATCTTGTGATACCACATCCTTACATTCAAGATCGAAGATTTACGCTGGAGCCACTTTCTGAAATTGCTCCTAATTTGAAGCATCCCATCTTAAAAGAAACTGTTCAGCAATTATTAAATCATTGTAATGACCGTTTGGAAACCAAAAGTTTGGGGCTAATATCTTCTATTGTTTCAACAAAATAGTCCGATACTTTTTCCCATTGTTATCCAACATTAGCAAATAAGCACCTTGTGCTAAACTTTCGCCCAAGTAGATTTTCCATTTTCCAAAACCTCCTTGATGTGATATACTTGATATCCAAACCCGTTGACCAACCGCATCAAACACTTGAACTTGATAGTCGCCTTTCGGTAAAAAATCAGCTTCTATTGTTACGGTGTTTCCTGCAAGCGGATTAGGATATGCACGAATGCTTCCATCACTCTGGATAGTTTTTAAACTTGAAATCAGAATAGTATCCGACACTCCTTTACATCCATTAGAATCCGTTACCCACACGCTGTAATAGCCATCTACTGCCGGTTGTAGCGAATTGGTAGTGCCACCGGAAATATCATTGTTGTTATATTTCCACTGATATGAGAGGTAAATATTAGACACACTAAGTATAGTTCCGTTTGAGCTAATTTTTGGTTTAGGATTTGGATAAACTATTATCGTTATTGAATCTTGATCGCTTTCGTAAATACCGGACGATTGAGTAACGTAACACTTAAATGTTCCTGCTTTTTGAGTGGAAGGTATCGGTGGGGTTGTTACGCCAACCTTTGCCGTATCATAATACCATAGCAGGTTTTGACCCGTTGCTACTAAGGCTAAGGCTGTATCCTTTTGGCAATATTTGATGAAGTGATTGGCAATAGATGGTGGCTGTGGCTTAGAAGGTATCTGATAGGACAATGCGTATGTTTTAAAAGCCCCATAAGCTGAAATCAAATTATTGTTTTTATCGCAAGCAAGATCTATGTTAGCAATGAAAGTACTTGGTGTCCATCCGTCTGATACATTACTTACCTTTTTCCATTTTCCTTGTGAGCGTCCCCAAATGGTCGCTGAATAGAATGCAGAACTTAAAGCGTAAGGCTGATTGGAGGTGTCAAATGCAAGCCGAAATCCAAAATTTCTTTGTTGTTGCCCCCAAAATCCGATATAAAAGCTGTCAATATGAGAGGATGTCCAAGCTCCGTTAATAAACTTTATGACGGTGCCATAATAATTTGCTGATCCCATAGACCCAACTGGTTTATAATGAATTGCAAGTAAACTGGGTGTATCATTTCTGTCAAGAAGAAACGCTCCGGTATCTACTAACCCACCTAATAAATTCCAGGTGTTGTTCTGCCAAACCGCAAGTTGTCCATTGGAAGTATTAGGCTTATAAAAAGCATATAATTGATTGCTCTTGTTAAAGGCAATTGTGGCCTCGCTTGCAGTTGGTATGGAGCTAAGCGAAACCCAACTACCACCTATATATCTTTTAACGGTTACAAGATTAAAGTTAGCAGGATCCGGATAGCATACATAAGGTACACCTGATGTATCAAAAGCAAAATTTGTTTTATCAAGATATGCACCCGATGGATAAGTATTAGAAAGACCAGAAGGAAAGTTAACAAAGGAATTGCCGTCAAAATGTGCTATTTGCCAATTATATCCCTGCTTATAGAAAATATAAACCGTATCTTTTATCCCTTTTATCATACGAACATAGTCTGTTTGAAAGGATGAGAACCCCGGTGTACCAACATATTGCCAAGAAGATCCATTGTATTTAAGGAGTGAAACCCGTCCATTATATGATGAGTCGGCGATTGCAAGATAAGGAGTGCCTGCATTAGAAACATCAAGTGACATAAAATACCCTGTAGGATCTGGACCATAAGGAATCACGCTGTTGTAGTAGGGCACTGTGGTGTTAACTATACCATAAGTACCAACCGGGTTTGAATAGCTACCGTTTTGAAATGTATATACATAGGGTCCTACATTCGACAAGTTTTGAACAAATACAGGAATTGAGTCCTTTAGAAACATGGGGAATGTTCCAGGCAATAATTTCGAAGGAAAATTAGGCAACATCTGCACCCAACCGGAGCCCGGTATAAATTTGGAAACAATACTATTGTTACCCGAAGGTAAAATCTGCAAACCTAAAAGCGTATCTTGTTTTGAAAACATTAAGGCACCAATCCTTAACGTAGAAGGTAAAACCGTATTGCTCATCAACGTTGTCCAATTAGTGCCATCATATTTCTTGAGCCAAGTATTGTTGGGGTATGCTTGATCTATAAATGATACATATAATTGATTGGTGTTTTGATTGCAAGTCATTACTATATTACTTGCAGAAAGATTAGACAACCCTCCTGCCGGGCTGACAGACACCCAATTACCTGAAGCATATTTCAACACTATTAAGCGATTGAAAAAAACTGGATCAATTGTCGCTATATAAGGAGTTCCTGTTGTGTCAAAACACCAACTCACGGGGGTAGTTCCTCCATTGGTAAAGCCTCTTTGCCCTACACTATCCCAATTGTTACCATTATATTTCATCATGGTAAGCCGCCCTGTTGGGTTTGTATAAAGCACATGCAGCGTATCTCCTTTTCCTAACCCCAAATAAGGTTTATTAGGATAGTTTGATGTTGTCGAAGCCATACTGTCAAAATTAGGAATCCCAACAGTTGACCATGTACCATTGCTATACTTTACCACTTTAACTTTCGATAAAAGCGTCGTATTCAAATTTGCACCTGATGCAAAATAAACTTCTTTAGCATGATTCATGACCATACTGGAGGAAAAATAAGGTTTCATGCTTACAAAAGAATCATTAAATTGGGTTGTAGAGCGAACCCAACGAGTTCCATCATATTTCTTTACAACTGCACTAATGTAGTTTATATTTGAGCTGCTATTTTTATTACCGCTAATTGAAAATCCAACAAAAATGCTATCCTTGTTAGTTAATTGAAAAATGCTATTGAAGTAGTCCATACCCCAACCTAACTCATCCTTAGGATCAATACCCATAGGTTGCCAAGTTTGTGAAAACCCATTCAATTGAAAAAACAAAAAGAGCAGTGAAACAATAAGCGTTTTCATTTTGAAAAATAATTTTAATCGGGTGAACTGATTAGTAAAATCTTAATAATAATTCTCAATTTTTTGAATATAGTACAAATATAATTTAATATTCACCAGCTTAGGTTTTTTAATAAAATTTCATTTCCCTTTTTGCAGTTAAAATCGTCCCTTAACTTTACCGCTAACGTTTTACATGAAATACCGCTTTATTGCTATTGAGGGAAACATTGGATCGGGAAAAAGTACCCTTGCCAATCTGCTTGCCAAAAACTATGATGCAAAATTGATCTTGGAAGAGTTTGCAGACAATACTTTTTTACCCAAATTTTATGAAGAGCCTGATCGCTATGCATTTCCCTTAGAGCTTTCATTTTTAGCAGACCGATATAAGCAATTAAAGCATTCACTAACCCACCCTGATCTCTTTCAACAAAAAGTGGTGTCAGACTATCTTTTTACCAAGAGCAAACTATTTGCACGCATCAATCTAAGAGAGGAAGAATATGAACTTTTCCAACGGCTTTTTGACATTATTGACCTCCATCTGCCTCCACCCGACTTGCTCTTATACCTCCATTGCCCACTTCAAAAGCTCAAAAAAAATATTGAAAGTCGAGGACGAAGTTATGAACAACACATTGCAGATGAATATTTAGAACGCGTTCAAGCCGTATATCAACAATTCCTTAAAGCTGAGCAACACAAAACGCTTATTCTTGATATGACAAAGGTAAATTTTGTTGAAAATCCGCAGGATTTAGCCAGCTTAATCACCTTTTTAGAGAAAGATTATGACTTTCAAACACACTTCCTCTCTCTGCATTAAAATATTGACAAAAACTTGTCAAATTGGTTTAGATTATTTACCTTTCATACCGTAAATTCGCAGTCCTTTTACCGACTTCTATTTATTGCTCGGAATTATACGCATCGTAGCACAACAAAATGAATTGATATTTACCCAAAGTAAATTTTTAAAATTATGGATGCAGGTACTATTACCTCAAAATCAAAAGTGGATTTAAAAAAAGCACTACACGAACATTTTGGATTCGAACATTTTAAAGGAGATCAAGAAAAAATCATTCAAAGTATCCTTCAAGGTCAAGACACCTTTGTGATTATGCCCACCGGCGGCGGAAAGTCTTTGTGCTATCAACTTCCGGCACTGATTAGCGAAGGTGTGGCATTGATTGTTTCACCCTTGATAGCTTTGATGAAAAACCAAGTGGACTTAATTCGAAGCTATAGTGACAAAGAAAATGTAGCTCATTTTTTGAACTCTACCCTGAGTAAAACGCAACAAAAGAAAGTTAAATCAGATTTGTTGTCGGGCGAAACAAAAATGCTTTATGTTGCTCCTGAAACATTGACCAAACAAGAAAATATAGACTTCTTTTCAGACCTAAAAATTTCATTTGTAGCTGTTGATGAAGCACACTGTATTTCAGAATGGGGACACGATTTTCGTCCGGAATATCGGAAGTTGTATGATATGATCAATCAGATTGATGCCAAAATTCCGATAATCGCACTCACTGCCACAGCCACACCCAAAGTGCAAGATGACATTGTGAAAAATCTATGCTTAAGGAACCCGTTAGTGTTTATTTCTTCCTTTAATCGCCCCAATCTTTATTATGAAATAGTGCCTAAGGGAAAAAAGGAAAATGTGCTGAAACACATGGTGAAGTTTATTCACAGTATGAAAGGAAAAAGTGGCATTATCTATACACTAAATCGTAAAACCACCGAAGAATTAGCAAGCACTTTAAATGCTAATGGCATTTCAGCCGTAGCCTATCATGCCGGTTTGGAAGCAGCTATAAGAGCTGAGCGTCAAGATCAGTTTCTGATGGAAAAAGTAGATGTAATTGTAGCAACTATAGCATTCGGAATGGGCATTGACAAGCCGGATGTTCGCTTTGTAATGCACTTCAACATTCCTAAATCTCTTGAAAACTACTATCAAGAAACCGGACGTGGTGGACGCGATGGATTAGAAGGTAAATGCATTCTTTACTATTCTCATAAAGATGTTCAAAAGCTGGAACACTTGATGCGTGATAAGCCACTCAGCGAACGAGAAATGGGCGCACAATTAATTGCCGAAACCGTTGCCTATGCTGAAAGTGGTGTTTGTAGAAGAAAACTGCTACTCCACTATTTCGGAGAAACTCTCAACCAAGATAATTGTAGTAACTGCGACAACTGTCTTCATCCAAAAGAAAAATTAGAAGTTCGCGACAGCTCAAAAATTGTGTTGGATGCTATCAATGAATTGGACGAACGTTTTAATATAGAGTATGTTGTCAACGTCATTCTTGGAAATCCTACACCGCAAATACAAACTTTCCGCCATGATAAACTCAAAAGTTTTGGTGCAGGATTAGTCATGAAAATGGATTCCAATTTCTGGTATTCACTAATCAGGCAAATGATGCTGGAAGGATTGATACGCAAGGATATTGAAGAATATGGATTGCTAAAAATAAACGAAAAAGGTCATAAGTTTCTCAAAAAGCCTTTTTCCATTATGGTGGTACTTAACCATAATTATGAAGATGCTGATGGTGACGATGAAGAAGTAACATCAGGTGGCGGTACAGCTTCCACAGATCCAGTACTTTTTGATCTGCTGAAAGATTTGCGAAAGCAAGTAGCAAAAGAAAAAAATCTTCCACCTTTTGTCGTTTTCCTTGAAAATTCATTAGAAGACATGGCGGTTAACTACCCCACTTCTATGGAAGAAATGGAACGTATTCAAGGTGTAAGTAAAGGTAAAGCACTAAAATTTGGGCGAAAATTTATTGACCTGATTACAAAGTATGTTGAAGAAAACGACATCACCAAGCCTGATGATTTTGTGATGAAAAGCATTGTCAATAAAAGCGGAATGAAGGTATTTATCATTCAAAATATTGACAAGAAAATTCCGCTTGACACCATAGCCAAAAATAAAGGACTGTCATTGCCCGATTTGCTGAATGAAATGGAAACCATTGTTGCAAGTGGCACAAAACTAAACTTAGACTATTGTTTAGAGCAAGAGTTAGATGAATATGAGCAGGAAGATATTTTTGATTATTTCCGTAGCAGCCATGATGACAATTTAGAAAATGCTTATAGTGAATTTCGCGACCGTGATGTGAGCATTGAACAACTACAAATGATGCGCATCAAATTCCTAAGTGAGTTCGGAAATTAAACTAATAAGGCTACTCGAAAGGGTAGCCTTATTTACTTATTCATCTTTTATTACCTCATCGTAAAATCATCTATAAACAAATCGCCTTTTTCGAATTCAATTTAGTTAATTTGAAGAAATAATCTAACGATATGTCTTTTGAAATTCTATTGCAATTTATGCTGGCTGCACTTTGGGGTGGCGTTATAGGTTTAGAAAGAGAATATCGTAGCAAGGCTGCGGGTTTTCGCACCATGATTATGATTTCAATAGGCTCATGCTTTTTTACCAAAATGAGTATGTTGTTAGGTGCGCCCAATAGTCCAGACAGAATAGCTTCAAACATAGTTACCGGTATTGGCTTTTTAGGTGCCGGAGTCATTTTCCGACAAGCAAATCATGCAAGCGGAATCACAACTGCTGCTACCATTTGGGCAGTGGCTGCTGTTGGAATGGGCATTGGTGGAGGTCATTATATCAATTCTGCTATTGCATCATCTATCATCCTTTTGGTGTTAACCATCCTACCCGCTGTAGAGCAATTTGTGGTTCGGTTTAATCAAATTCGGGAATACACCATTTCCTATAATGCAGAAAATTTATTGAAAGGCGATTATGAAACTTTATTTGATCAAAACAAGCTTAAACGGAAAATCATCGGAGAAATGAAAGAAGGTAATCTTCTTCAAGTAACTTGGGAAGCTATCGGACATGAAAAGGATCATGCTCGTTTTATTTCTTCTTGTTTGTCTGACGCTCGCTTATTACGATTTGAGTATTAATGATTGCTTGCTTGCCAAACTAAAGCACTAGCTCCCAAAATGGCAACATCAGCATCGGGCAAGGCAGAAAGCAAAAATTTTACTTTGTTTTTATAAAGGCTGAGCAAGTTGGCTTCCATGTGATGTTGGGTTGGTTCCAAAATCCATTTTCCGGCATGTGCTAATCCTCCAAAAAAGATAATGGCTTCCGGCGATGTGATTGCCACAACATCAGCCAATGTTTGACCTAAAATTTTTCCGGTGAATTGAAAAATATCTCGCGCAAGCGCGTCCCCCATTTCTGCTGCCTGAAATATAGATTCTGCTGTAAGTTTATTAGCTAATTGAAGTGAAGAAGAACCTTTGGAATATCTTTCCAACCTTTCTTTTGCTGTACGAACAATACCAGTAGCTGAAGTATATGTTTCAAGACACCCTTTCCTTCCACAACCACAATCTCGCCCCTCTCGAATTGCAATAATATGCCCCAATTCACCTGCAAAACCATCATGCCCGTAAATAAGTTGTCCATTTGATACAAATCCGCTCCCAACACCGGTTCCAAGCGTTACCATAATAAAATCTTTCATTCCTTTTGCAACACCATAAATCATTTCTCCTATGGCAGCAGCATTCGCATCGTTCGTAACCCATACTTTCATACCCAGCATTTCTTTTAAAACGGTAGCTAATGGAATAACGCCTTTCCAAGGAAGATTAGCAGCGTTTAAAATTTCACCTGTATAAACATTACCATTGGGTGCACCAACTCCTATTCCTTGAATCATCGCTTGAGGATAGTTGCTCATCATGGCTTGCATGTTTTGAGATAAGGCTTTTAGAAATTCTTGAGCCGTAGCAAACCCCAAAGTAGGAATGTGTCCACGTGCAATAATGTCGCCTTGAGAATTGACCAAGCCAAAAACTGTATTGGTTCCACCTATATCTATACCTATTGCAAAATTGTCGAGCTTCATCTAGAAAACTTAGAAGAGGAAATGTTGTTTAGAAATGTAAATTAGAGCTTTCGCAATAATACCACCTGCATGACACAAAACAACAAAAATTACAGTTCCGCCATTTTCTTAATTGGCATTTTATTTTTCATTTTTGGCTTTATCACTTGGGCAAATAGCCAGCTCATTCCCTATTTAAAAATCGCTTGTGAACTAACCGATACGCAATCTTATTTAGTAGCAACAGCCTTTTTTGCTGCCTATTTTTTTATGGCAATTCCTTCCTCATTTGTACTGAAAAAGACAGGCTTTAAAAATGGAATGAGCGTTGGATTGATTGTAATGGCATTAGGTGCTTTATTATTTGTGCCTGCTGCAAAAACAAGAAATTATTCATTGTTTTTAACTGGTTTATTCATTATCGGAACCGGCTTAGCTTTGTTGCAAACAGCCTCAAACCCTTATGTAGCAGCACTTGGGCCAATTGAAAGTGCCGCAAAGCGAATTAGCATAATGGGCATTTGTAATAAAATAGCAGGCATCCTTTCCGTTTATATTTTAGGAAGCATAACGCTGAAAAATGTAGATGAATTAAAAATAAAATTGACCACATTAGGAGTGGAGAAAAAAACAATTGAGTTAAATATGCTTGCCTCAAAAGTCATTATTCCCTACCTGATCATAACGGCAGTTTTGGTACTCTTGGCAGTCATTTTTTATTTTATGCACTTGCCTGAAATTCAGGAAGAAAATTTAGAAAGTATAGGCAGCCAAAGAACAAGCGTATTGCAATATCCTCATCTTTTATTTGGAGCACTTGCCATTTTCTTTTACGTAGGAGTAGAGGTGATTAGCTATGATACTTTTGCCAGTTTTGGAGAGTCTTTAGGTTTCCCTTTGCAACAGTCAAAATCCTTTGCTTCCTATACCGGATACGGTTTATTAGCTGGATATATTTTAAGTATAATAGCCATTCCGAAATTTATTTCTCAACGAACAGCATTGATTGTTGCCAATATACTCAGTATTTTTTTGGTGATCTTAGCAACAACTACAAACGGCTACTTGGCTGTGTTTTGTTTTGCTTTATTAGGATTTTCCAATTCAGTGATGTGGCCGGCAATCTGGCCATTGGCATTAGAAGGATTGGGTAAATTTACTAAGATCGGTAGTGCACTACTCATCATGGGAATTGTAGGCGGGGCAATACTTCCACCATTTTATGGGAAAATTGGCGAGTTGATTCATTCAAAGCAAATGGCTTATTTTATCCTGATTCCATGCTACCTCTATATTCTATATTTTGCTGTTTCAGGGCATAAAATTGGTCTTCAAAATAAGCCTAAGAATACACCACCATTTGATGTTTGATAATCAATAAGCAGAATTTATGTACGGACCGGAAAGCCCACAAAATCAAGCCATTTCTAAAAAGAAACCATTTTTTCCAATTCATGATACATTGCGAAGTTATCTCCGTTATTATGGTCGTGACATTGAATTGCCCATAAAATATGCTGATTTAACTCGCTTTTCAACTGCCATTCCAGCTTATGATAATCAAGGAAAAGATACGCTATGGGAAACAGCTATTTATTCCCCCGAAGAAACGATTCATTTACACAACGGGCTAAAAGAAATTTATTCAATTTTAAAAACAGAAGGGCAAAGTCGTGTCCATCGCCATCTTCATGTAGAAAAAGTTGACTATTGCACTTTTGGAAATTCTCATCCTTTTCGAATTAAAATAGTTAACAACTTTAATGATAACTACGACTATTTCTACATAAAACGAATAGATGCTTCGCGGATTTATGGACTTGAATTGGAGCATATCTTATCTCCTTCGCGGATAAACTATTTTGTCAATTCTGCCACTTTAGTTGAAGAGCATATTCCAGGTATTCCGGGCGATCAATTTATCAACACATACTTGAACAATCCTGAGTTTAATAAAGTGCGGATTGCCAAAGAGCTTGTAAAGTTTAACTACCGTTGTTTTATACGTCTATTAGGTGATATGCGTTCATACAATTACGTTTTCGATATCACTCCTGATTTTGATGAGGTTCAATTTAGAATACGTGCTATTGATTTTGATCAACAAAGTTTTGAAGGTAGAAAAAGCTTGTATTTGCCTCAGTTTTTTAAAGAAAACTATTCATTAGTTCAATTAGCCCAACAATATCTTTCTAAAGAAAACATTGAACAATATCAACAAGAAGAAAAAGCCCTATTAATAAGAAGAAGTAAGGCAGCAAGAAAACAATTGTATGCCTTACTTGACTGTATGAGCAATGACACTATTTCCACAGTCGAAAAAGTGTTACAATTGGGGGAAGAATTAGCTGATCATTATCAAATAATAGAGTTCAGAAACTGCCGTTCTATGGGTGAAATTGTCAAACAAAGTTTAGAACAACTTTTGTGATTTCAAACGACCACCCTATTCTCCTAATTCAGTAGGTTTACCCGAAAGCAAATAAATAACTGCCATTCTTATGGCCACTCCATTTTGCACTTGATCCAGAATAATGGATTGTCCAGAATCCGCAACATCAGAATTGATTTCCACACCTCTATTTATGGGTCCTGGGTGCATAATCACGATCTCTTTTTCTAAAGATTTCAACATATCACTATTGATGCCGTAATAAAGTGCATATTCACGCAAGGTAGAAAATAAGGGTTTGTGTTGTCGCTCTAATTGAATACGCAATACATTGGCTACATCACACCAAGCTAATGCTTTCTTCACATCAAACTCAGCCTTTACACCAAGAGATTCAATATGCTTGGGAATCAAAGTGGGCGGTCCAGCAACCATCACTTCTGCACCTAATTTTTGTAAACAAAAAATATTACTCAACGCCACTCGAGAGTGCATAATATCGCCAATAATGGCTATTCGCTTACCTTTTAATTCACCCAATTTTTCTCGCATAGAATATGCATCAAGCAATGCTTGTGTAGGGTGTTCATTGGTGCCATCGCCGGCATTGATAATGCTGGCATCTATGTGGCGAGATAAAAACCAAGGTGCTCCACTGGCTGAATGGCGCATAACTACCATGTCCACTTTCATAGCTAAAATATTATTCACTGTATCAATCAGAGTTTCTCCTTTTGATACAGAGGAGCCAGAAGCAGAAAAATTTATAACATCCGCACTCAATCTTTTTTCAGCTAATTCAAAAGATATTCTGGTACGAGTTGAATTTTCAAAGAAAATATTGGCGATAGTAGTATCTCTAAGAGTGGGAACTTTTTTTATAGGACGCTGTAAAACTTGCTTAAAGTTATCGGCAGTTTTAAAGATCGTTTGAATATCTTGCTGGTTTAATTCCTTTATTCCCAACAGGTGTTTTACCGACAGCGACATGCTTAATTACTTCTTTTTTAAAAAATTCTTGAATTTAGTCAATTAATATAACCTCATCTTTTCCATCCTTTTCAGCCCAATGAACCAATACTTTTTGAGTAATGATGGTATCAACTGTTCGCCCTACATAATCAGGTTGTATTGGCAACTCCCGGCTGTAATGCCGATCTATTAGCACCATCAATTCAACGTTTTGCGGGCGACCAAAATCAAGCAATGCATCCATGGCTGCTCTAACTGTTCGTCCGGTATGCAATACATCATCCACCAAAATGACAGTGCGGTCTGCAACACTAAATGAAATATCAGTTTCTGAAGGCACAAGAATATCGCCGGAATGAACATCATCTCGATAGAAGGTGATATCTAAAGCCCCATGCGGCACATGCTGCCCGGAAATATTTTCAACCAATTGAGTAATTCGATTTGCAAAACGAACACCACGAGGCTGCAAGCCAATAATAGCAATGTCAGCCAAGGATAAATGGCTTTCGGTGATTTGATGTGCCAATCGTTGAATGGTAATGTTCAGTTGATCGTGATCTAACAGTGTCTTCAATTGCTTGAAAGAATTTGACCTCAAAAATAAGTATGTGTTTTTACTTCTCGAAATCGAAAAATAATAGAACTATGATTGTAAACGACTTGTTAACCGCTTGCAAAGCTACCGTTAACGGCTATGTCGTTTCTTGCCCCATCTGAATCGCCGTCTAATCTTTGCATCGTCAAACAAAACAAATGACAAACTCCAAAACAAAAAACTTTTTTAAACAAAAACCAAAACACCAAAAACAAAACCTCA
>JAFDXP010000079.1 GCA_018267875.1 Bacteroidota bacterium
AGCAAAGGTTTATTTGTATTTTTGGAACGCCTGAATAGTGCCATATTTGAAAAAAGTTTAGATATTTTTCAAAGTAAAGCATTCTCAGGCACTTTTTTTATTGAAAGTTTCGGATTGTTGTGATCATTTCTGAAAAAAAAATTTTGTAAATGGTAGATTAAACCTTGATCAATTTAAGTTGTCCTATTAAAAAAAATAGAAAGAAAATGAAAAAATCATTATTGTTTTTTACGGCTGTTGCTGTTTTTGGAGCAACTATCTTTTTGCCATCTTGTAAAAAGGACAAACAATCGGCAGATGATGGCGATACAGGCTATGCAACCGATCATGCACGACTAGAAAAGACTTTTGATGATGTGCAAAATATAACGGATGAAGCTGCTACAACCGGCACACTTTCCAACATGCGAACAACGGCTGATTATAGCATCCTTAGTGCCTGTGCAACAGTTACACGAGATACCATTTCGGTGCCACATACTGTTACTGTTGATTTCGGCACCTCAAATTGTCTTTGCGCTGATGGGCGTTATAGGCGTGGAAAAATCATTGTTTCATATAATGGGCATTATCGGGATAGCGCATCGGTTCATACCATCACATTCAATAACTACTTTGTGAATGATAACCAAGTTACAGGCTCTAAAACTGTTACAAATATGGGGCACAACAGCTTGGGTCAAACATATTTTTCAATAGCTGTAAATGGTAGTATTATTTTAGCAAACAATGCGGGAACAATAACTTGGGTTAGCACTCGTACCCGCACTTGGGTTGCCGGTGAAAGCACCTTAATTAGAAGTGATGACGCATTTGAAATTACCGGTTCCGCAACACTTACACGTGCCAATGGAGTGGGCGTAAATATCAACATCACTACTCCTTTGCATGTAGCGGTAAATTGCCCTTGGATCGAACAAGGTGTTGTAACTTTTTCACCTATTGCACCGGCTACTTTCCAACCCAGAACATTAGATTTTGGAAATGGAACTTGTGATGCTTTGGCGGTGCTTACTATCGGCAATAAAACGTACAACATCACATTGCCTTAGTTTTAATAGTCCAATAATCATAATGCTCTACTTAAAGTTTGGTGGAGCGTTATTTTTTTTGATTTCAATGTATTTTTGGGTTGTTAAATTATGGCACGGAGTTTCAAAGAAATGATTCAATCGGAAAAGCCTGTTTTAGTGGACTTTTTCGCTACATGGTGCGGACCATGTAAAATGATGACACCTATTTTACAAGAATTGAAATCTAAAATGGGAGATTCAATTTCGATTATTAAAATTGATGTAGATAAAAATCAAGCTGCGGCTCAATCTCTTGGGGTGCAAGGCGTTCCGGCTCTTTTTATTTTTCAAAAAGGGATCATAAAATGGCAACAAGCGGGCGTGGTTTCGGCATCTGTTTTACAACAAATTTTGCAACCTCTAACCCTTACTTCTTAAAAACGATTTCAGTTGCGCCAAAGCCATATCGCCCCATGTATTCATTCCGAAACATTTCAACCTCCGATGTTTGCTTCAAGATGTTGTGAATGGCATCGCGCAAGGCACCGGAGCCTACACCATGAATAACAATCATTTTATGCTGATGGTGCGAAATAGCTAAATCTAAAGTACGCTGGAAGGTAGATAGTTGTAGTTGCATGATGGTAGCATTATTCATGCCTTTGTGATTGGGCAAAAGCTTTTCAATGTGTAGATCTAATTCATAGCGCGGCAAATCGGCAAGAGAAATTTTCTTTTGTTCTTTTCTTTTTTTAAACTCAGGAACTATTTTTTGCAAAGGAGTTTGCCCAGCTTGCTTTTTTTCTGACGGTGAAAATTCGCTAAGTAATAAATAGCTGAAAGTAGCTTCGTTTTTTACTAACAACTGATTAATTTGTTCAAACAATTTTTGTGGACGAATACGTAAAGTGCCCATCTCAATTTTGTCGGTTAAAGTAGTTGCGTTTGACAGTTGCCAATTAAATTTTGGCAAATCATTCATGGATTCATAGGGCAGCGAATGGAGAAATAAATGCCCAAAAGGATGCAGCTTTCCTTGGTGTGAAAATGGAGTAGATAAGCCACTTTTAACATCGTATGAAAGATGGATGCTGTAAGGGGTTTCGTTGATTAAATAGACTTTTAGTTCAGACACAATATCCTCCATTGCATCATGAATAAAAATGGGCATAAACGAGAGGTAAATCCCACGCGACAATCGGTTCTCTTTCTTTTTTTGAGGTTCAATAGGAAATTGTTTTGGTTCAGGATGTGTAGTTGTAGGTTGCTTCTTTTTTTGAGTAAACCAAGTTAAGTATGGGTGCTCAACCTCATCTGTATAAACAGGAAATGAAGTGCCTGAAACTTCAACCTCAAGCATATCATTGCCAATAAATCCACACACAATACCTTTTTCGCCGGTTCGCTTAATTAGTATCTGATCGCCGATTGAAAATTTCACGAATGTAATGTTATAGTGTGTCTGTCAAATAAGTAGGATCTTTGAAATAGATCTATCAAAAATTACTTAGTCTGTTTTAGTTTGCTCTTTTAAAAATGCTACCAATTTTTTGGTTGCTTTTGCGCGATGGCTGATTTGGTTTTTAACCGATGCAGGAAGTTTTCCAAAACTTTGCTCATAACCGTTGGGGATAAATAATGGATCATAGCCAAAACCCCCACTGCCTTGCCTTTCATGGCATATTGTACCTTCACAAATACCTTCAAAAAAGTAGGGTTTCCCATGCCAAATCAGGCAAAGAACTGCTTTATAGTATGCTGAACGATCAAGTTGTCCTTGCATTCGATCAAGCAAGTGATGGTTGTTTTTTTCATCACTTCTGGGTTCGCCACCAAAATAAGCACTATGCACGCCTGGCGCATCGTTTAGTGCATGAACACATAGCCCGCTATCGTCAGCCAACACGTGCTTGCCACAAAATTGAAAAAGCGTTGATGCTTTTTGAAAAGCATTTTGCTCAAAAGTTTCATAAGGTTCATCAATCACTGAGCTAAAGCCTACATCTTGCAAGGAAAGCAGTGAGAAATTTGAAAGCAAAGCACTTAACTCAGTTAACTTTCCTTTGTTATTTGAAGCCAACACTATCTCATTCATTTGGAACAGAAAGATTTTTTATCAGCATAAAGCTGAGTATTATGAAAGCTCAATAAACCCAAATTTTGTTTGAATTTGTATTAAAATTCAGCATTTTTAGGCGTTCGAGGAAAAGGAATTACATCGCGAATGTTGGTCATGCCGGTTACAAAAAGCACCATGCGCTCAAATCCTAAACCAAAACCGGCGTGTGGAGCTGTGCCAAATCTACGAGTATCTAAATACCAGTATAGTTCCTCGGTTGAGATGTTCATTTCATTCATGCGCTGCTCTAAACGATCTAACCTTTCTTCTCGTTGAGACCCACCCACAATTTCACCAATGCCTGGAGCTAAAATATCCATTGCAGCAACGGTTTGCCCGTCGTCATTTTGCCGCATATAAAACGCTTTGATGTCCTTTGGATAGTCGGTTACGATAACCGGTTTTCTAAAGTGTTTCTCAACTAAATATCGCTCATGCTCGCTCTGCATATCAATCCCCCATTTTACTTCATACTGAAACTTCTTCTTTTTATAAGCTGGTGATTGTAGTAAAATTTCAATGGCTTCGGTATAAGTGATTCGTTCAAATTTATTGCTACAAACGAACTCTAATTTTTCTATCAAGCCCATCTCACTACGCTCCTGTTGCGGTTTTTGCTTTTCTTCCTCTACAAGCCTTTGAGCCAGAAATTCTAAATCTTCTTTGTTGTGGTCAAGCGCATACTGAACGATATAGCGGATAAAGTTTTCAGCTAAATCCATATTGGCTTCAAGATCGTTGAATGCTACTTCCGGCTCTATCATCCAAAACTCTGCTAAGTGCCTTGCTGTATTTGAGTTTTCAGCGCGAAAGGTTGGTCCAAATGTATAGACTTCACTAAGTGCCATAGCTCCTAATTCAGCTTCCAATTGTCCACTTACAGTAAGATTGGTACTGCGACCAAAAAAATCTTCATTAAAATCTATTGTCCCGTCTTCTTTGCGAGGGGTGTTTTCAAAAGGTAAAGTTGTTACTCGAAACGTTTCGCCGGCTCCTTCCGCATCTGATGCCGTAACAATAGGTGTATGCAGATATATAAAGCCAAGATCGTTGAAAAATTTGTGAACGGCAAAAGCTAAGCTGTGACGAACCCGAAAAACAGCTCCAAAAGTATTGGTACGAAATCGGAGATGTGCAATTTCTCGCAAGTATTCGAGGCTGGGGCGATTCTTTAATTGGAGCGGAAATTTTTCAGCATCACATTCTCCAAGAATAGTTACTTCCTTTGCTTTCACTTCTACTTTTTGTCCCTTTCCTTGAGAAGCAACAACTTGACCAGCTATGCTCAAAGCCGCTCCGGTCGTAATTTTACGAATAATAGATTCATTACTGTTTAGGTCAATGACAATCTGAATATTGCCCATGCACGAACCATCATTCAGTGCAATAAACTGATTGTTTCTAAATGAGCGAACCCAACCTTTTACGATTACATCATAGTTTGTTTGGTCGGAACGTAAAATGTCATTGATTTTGTTGCGTGTCATTACTTTTTTTTGGGAAAGATTCAGTTGATTTTGTAAGAGATAGAGTGTTTATCAAACAGGTGTTTTTTCAATCCTTGTTTTGATGGACTCGTTTGTTTTTTCATCTGTTGATTTGGGCTTATCCAGGAATAGATATTTAATTGCCATTACCAGCATAAAAACAGCAAAAATGCGCTTTACGGTAAGTGTATTTAACCCTTGTACCCACTTGGCACCAAAATATGATCCAAGGATAAATGCAATGATGAGTAAGATGGCAAATTGCCAATTGACATTGCCAGATTTATGATAGATGAGGACACCTAAAATGCCAATGGGTGGAAGTAGCATAGCAAGAGATGTGCCTTGTGCCATTTTTTGACTGAATCCAAAAATGAGCATCAATGCGGGAACAATCACAATGCCACCACCAATACCAACCATGCTGCTCAACATTCCGGTAGCAAACCCTATTAAAAGAAGGATGATAATTGTTGTAAGGCTCATGCTGTTGTTTTTTATGTTCATTGGAAAGTTGCTAATGCAGCTAAATTACAAGTTACGGTGAATAGTGTTTTTTGTGATGGTTTATGGATTGCTTGTTTTTGAAGGGAAGTGTTGTTCATAGTCTTTGATAGCATGTTGCAGGATTTTTTTTGCTAATCGCGCACCTTGAAACTCTTCAATTTTTACATGCTTATTCTCTAACTTTTTATACTCTTCAAAAAAATGTCTTAGCTCATCAATAAAATGATTAGGTAACTCGCTAATGTCATTGATATGCGCTACACTCATGTCATGAGCACACACGGCAATCAATTTATCGTCGGCTTCACCTTGATCAAGCATCCTCATGACTCCAATAATTTTTGTTTCAACCAAACATAGCGGCTGCATGTCAATTTGAGAAAGTACTAAAATATCCAGCGGATCATTGTCATCACAATACGTTCGAGGTATAAAGCCATAATTGGCAGGATAATAAACAGAGGAATACAGCACTCTGTCTAATTTTAAAAGCCCGGTTTCTTTGTCTAATTCATATTTGGCTCGAGAGTTTCGAGGAATTTCAATGATCGCATTTACGGTGTCCGGTACATTGTTTCCAAAGCTCACGGAATGCCATGGGTTAAAGCTCATTTTTTATGCGTTTTTTTGTGGGTTGCCTTTTTGGCAAATTGTAATTGAAAGAATAGGAAGAGGTTGTTACAATCAAATTCACCTATCTAAAAGAGTTGCAAAGATAATTGTTAAAGTTTCTCAATTTTAATAGGGAGTGTTACAAATTGAGTAATATTTTTGGAAAACAATCGTTTGAAAAAGGTTTTCTTTGATGCCATTAAAGGGGGATCTATTTTTGTTGAATTGTTTGATAAGGGTAAATTAACATACAGCCAGTTGTTTTTTTAATGCCTACCTATATCTTTGCAAGCACACGAAAGAGCCTTTTTAAAGACTTCAATTAACCGTAACCACAAAAATTTTAAAAACAAACAGATCATGGCAGAAGTAAAAACAGCCAACGCAAAACCAGTTGCTCACGGACAACGTGCCGGTAAACCGAAAAACTCAAACAATTTTTGGCTCAATTTCGGCATTGTTGCCGCTTGTATCATTGTTGGTTGGGTAGTGTTTTCATTTGTACTCGGAAGTCCAACTAACTTTTTGGATGCAGAACGACATAAGCCCGCCAATTTCGCCGGTAACATGTATTTGGGTGGATTCATTGTACCGTTTTTGATGGCCACATTTCTCACCATGTTATGTTTCATTGTAGAACGCGCACTTACCGTTGTAAAAGCAAAAGGAAAAGTAAACAATGCAGAATTTGTGCGTAAAGTTCAGTACCATCTGGCTAACAAGAACATTGATGCAGCTCTTTCAGAATGCGATAAACAAGCAGGTTCTGTAGGAAACGTAATGCGCTCCGGATTAGTGAAATATCGGGAAATGATTACTAATACAGAATTAAACCACGATCAGAAAATTCTTAGCATCCAAAAGGAAATTGAAGAAGCTACTGCACTGGAATTGCCTATGCTCGAAAAAAATCTCGTGTTTCTTTCAACCATCGCTTCCGTAGCAACACTCTTAGGTCTTTTAGGAACCGTATTGGGTATGATTCGTGCATTTATGGCAATGGGTCAAGCCGGTGCTCCGGATGCAGCCGCACTTGCCGCAGGTATCTCTGAGGCCTTGTATAATACCGCACTTGGTATCGGTACTTCATTTTTTGCCATCATTGCCTACAACTTTTTCACTACCATGATTGATGGTATCACCTTCGGTATTGATGAAAGTGGTTTTACGCTAACGCAAAGCTTTGCAGCTAATTACAAATAAACAAGAAAAGAAAAAAATAGGGAAGCTTGAATTGTGGAAAATGATTTTTTTCGAGTCTTATGTTTAATCGAGTAAACAAAAATTAGCGATGCCAAAACTAAAAATGCCGCGGAAAAGCACGAATGTGGACATGACCGCAATGTGTGATGTCGCCTTCCTGCTGCTCACCTTCTTTATGTTGGCGACCCGCTTTAAACCGGATGAACCGGTGACGGTTGTTACGCCAAACTCCATTTCCGAAATTCCAATTCCGGATAATGATATAATGCTGTTGACAGTTGACCCAAAAGGACGAGTATTCTTTTCCATTGATAACCCTGGAATTAGACGCACTCTTATTGAGGACGTTAATGAGTATAAAAGTCTGGGATTAACACCCGATGATATGCAATCTTTTGCGCATGGTGCTTCTGTGGGTGTGCCATTTGCTCAATTGAAATCGTATCTGGCAGCACCTCCCAATCAACAAAAAGAGTTTGATAAGGTAACTACGGGAATTCCAACGGATACTGTTAATACGTCTGACCAAAATGAACTGGCTGCATGGATTCGTATGGCTCGAAACAACAACCCTAAACTTAGGATTGCAATTAAAGCCGATGGAAATGCCAGTTATCCTGAAATTAAGAAAGTAATCAAGACTTTAGAAAATTGGAAGATTTTTAAGTTTAATCTTATTACAGGATTAAAAGCCGTACCACCCGGATCAGCTGCTTACATAATGCAAAACGGAACCGCAAAACCGAAACAATAATTGTGAAAGCCAAAAACATTAAATAACCTTTTAAAAATAAGAGTACCATGGCAGAAATGGATGTGTCGAGCGGTGGCGGGCATAAAAAAGGACCCGGGGTCAAAAAAGGGAAAAAACTTTCTACGCGTGTAGATCTTACACCAATGGTTGATTTAGGCTTTTTGTTGATTACATTCTTTATGTACACAACAACCATGTCTAAACCTAAGACCATGGAGATTAATATGCCTAATAACGAAAAAGTGGAAGAAAAAGACCAAACTAAAGTAAAAGAAAGTGTAGCTATGACCGTGCTTTTAAGCAAAGATCATCGCATTTACTATTACGAAGGTTTGGCTACTGATCCTACTAAACCACCAGAATTAAAAGTAACTTACTTCAAGCCCAAAGGAGGAATTCGTGATGCTATTATTGACAAAAAGAAGAGTGTAGATGAACTTCGTCAACAAGGTGTGCTTAGTGGTAAAGATCAATTGACCGTTCTCATTAAACCGGACGTAAATAGTACTTATGATGATCTTGTAAACATTCTCGATGAAATGGCAATCAATGACGTAAAGGTGTATGCTATTGTAGATATCACACCCGTAGATCAGGAATTCATCCACATGACAGAGAACGCTAATCAAGGCACTACACAAAAGTAGTTTATCACGAATGCTTTTATTTATGGAAAATACCTTTTAGTGTATCTTTTATTCAAAAGCAGTTCGCCAAACAAAACTAGGAACAATGGATACCAATAAAATCTTAAATAGTGACTACCTCGACATACTTTTTGAAGGTCGCAACAAAAAGTATGGAGGTTACGAGCTAAGAAAAAACTACCCAAAACGGGTAGGTCGTGCCCTAATGGTTCTTTTGGGTATTGGGGTGGCAGTAAGTGCCTATGCAGTTGTTTTGCACCTAAAACCAAATGACTCCGGAAAAAAGGTTGCAATGATGAAAGAAGTAACCCTTGCCGAACCACCGCCAATTGACCCTAAAAAGCCACCACCACCACCACCACCGGAACCACCACCACCCGTAAAACCAACCGTGAAGTTTACTCCGCCGGTGATTAAAAAGGATGAAGAGGTGAAGGAAGACGAAAAGCCACCTGAAGTAACTGAACTAAAGGATAAATCTGCCGGGTTGAAAACACAAGAAGGCGATCCGAATGGTATAGATCCAGGTATTGTAGATCCGGGTCCAGGAACAGGAGCAGTAGAAGCTCCACCACCACCTCAGATTTTTACGTATGTAGAACAAATGCCTGAGCCGTCCGTAAATCCTTCCGAGTTTTTAGCCAAAAACCTCAGATATCCAGAGTTGGCAAAAGAAAACAATATCCAAGGACGGGTAGTAACTCGATTTGTTGTTGATGAAAATGGGGATGTCTCTGACGTAAATGTGGTAAAAGGTATTGGCGGCGGTTGCGATGAAGAGGCCGTAAGAGTAATTAAGAAAATGCCAAAATGGAAACCCGGCAAACAGAACGGTAAACCGGTAAAAGTATATTATACCTTGCCCATTAGCTTCAGACTGGAATAGGGGTATTGTATTTTAAATAATAAATGGCTGTCTTGAGCGTTATTTAAGACAGCCATTTTTTTTACCAATAGGATTTTGAATAACTTTTCCAACTTCTTTCTTATCAAAAACCATCAGTAGTCTCAGAAACACTAACTATTTTTGTCCAAGCTCTTTCTTTAATTTTTATGAGTTTTCAAACACTGATTTTACTCGATTGAAGAAAGAAGCATTTTTTAAACATTTTTAGGGTTCTACTCAAACCCAAAATAAGGAGCCAAAGCTCAAAATTGAAAACAAGCATACTTCAAAATGAAAAACACCTCAAATATTTTTAGTGCCTTAGCCTTAGCAGGCGTTGTTGTTCTATTTATTTTACATTTTTCAAACCCTAAAGCTACTAAAAACAGTGTATCTAGCATATCGCATAATCTAACGGATACACTTAAAATTGCTTATGTAAATATTGATACTTTCGAGGCACACTATGACTATTTAAAAGCAAAGCGTGATGAATTTAATAAACGTCAATCATCCATGCAAGGTGAATTAGAAAGATCCGCTCAACAATTTCAAACTCGAGTAGCTGATTTTCAAAGAAAAGCTCAAAGCAATTCAATCACACAAGCAGAAGGTGAAGCAACACAAAAACAATTGGCACAAATGCAACAAAGCTTGCAGCTTCGCGAACAAGCATTAACCGAACAATTGATGAAGGAAAAAGATGCTTTCAATCAAAAACTTCACGATGATCTGAATAGTTTTTTGAAAAACTATAACAAAGCAAAAAACTACGATTTCATTTTCTCCTATACAGAAGTAGGAAGTCAAATTTTATTAGCCAATGAAGCATTGGATATAACAGATGATGTCATCAAAGGCATGAATGAGCTAACCAAAGGAACAAGCGATACAACTAAGAAGAAATAATTATTTTGAGCAAAATTTTTCTCAGTGGATCAAAAACCAGAGTTTCACCGGTCGCTCACCCTTTTAGATGGAACGTTGTTGGTTATAGGATCTATGATAGGATCCGGAATTTTCATTGTTAGTGCAGATATTGTTCGAAATGTGGGCAGTGCCGGTTGGTTAATTGCAGTATGGTTAATAACCGGCGTGATGACAATTACTGCAGCCGTTAGCTATGGTGAATTAAGTGGCATGTATCCTCAAGCCGGCGGACAATATGTTTATTTAAAGGAAGCCTATAACAAACTCATTGCATTTCTCTATGGCTGGAGCTTTTTTGCTGTCATTCAAACAGCTACCATTGCTGCCGTAGCCACAGCATTTGCAAAATTTGCTGGCTATTTTTTCCCTGTTTTAAATATAACTGACGATAACCTGATTGGTCAAATTGGTAGCGTGAAATTTTACCCCGCACAAATAGTTGCCATTGCAGTTATTTTCTTACTAACCTACATCAATTCTCGAGGGGTAAAAGAAGGAAAATGGATTCAGTTTGTTTTTACCCTTTCCAAACTGTTGGCACTATTGGGCATAGTTGCTTTAGGCTTTTTTCTGGTTTCTAATAGCTCATTTCAAAATAATTGGATCGCAGGTTTTCATGCTCAAAAATTTATAGAAAATCCAACTGGTGAAGGTGCTTGGAGCAATATTTCAGGCACTGCATTAGCAGGGGCTATTGCAGCAGCTATGGTAGGATCTGTGTTTAGCAGCGATGCTTGGAACAACGTAACATTCGTAGCCGGAGAAATAAAAAACCCTCAACGCAACATTGGACTAAGTTTATTCTTAGGAACTTTAGTTGTTACAATCTTATACATCGCCACCAATTTAATGTACTTGAATGTGCTTCCTATTCATGATATCGCTTTTGCTGAACAAGATCGTGTAGCTGTTGCAGCAGCTAATCAAATACTTGGAAATAATGGGAAGTTTGCCATAGCAGCCTTAATCATGATCTCTACTTTTGGTTGTAACAACGGACTCATATTGGCAGGCGCAAGGGTTTACTACACGATGTCAAAAGATGGACTATTTTTCAAAAAAGCCGGAACATTAAATAAGGCCGGAGTGCCTCAATGGGCTCTATGGGCGCAATTTATTGTTGCCTCAATCTTGTGTTTAAGCGGACGCTATGGTGATCTTCTTGACATGATTTCATTTGTTGTCGTCATATTTTATGTCTTGACTATTGCCGGTATCTTTATTCTTCGTAAAAGAAAACCGGAGCAAAACCGCCCCTATAAAGCTTTTGGTTATCCTTTTCTACCACTACTTTACATTTTGATGGGCATAGGTTTTTGCACTTTGCTACTCTGGTTCAAACCAGGATTTACTTGGCCAGGTTTGGTCATTGTGTTAATAGGTATTCCACTCTATTATTTTATACAAAAACGAAGTGAAACAGAACACCGATAATTTGTCAATTGAAAACGTTTTTTCTAAACTCAATAACCTGCATGTAGTAGTTATTGGCGATGTCATGCTTGATAACTATTGGTGGGGGGATGTTGATCGAATTTCACCCGAAGCACCAGTTCCAATTGTTGCCATACGTAAACAAGAATCTCGATTGGGAGGCGCGGCAAATGTTGCACTGAATTGTAAGGCATTAGGTGCAAAAGTTACTATGGCTACCGTAGTTGGCAATGATAAAAATGGAGCAATCCTTCAACAACTTTGTGAAGATGCCGATATTCAAACACAATTACTTTCATTTAGCGACCAGAGAATAACTACGACCAAAACACGTGTAATTAGTCGAAATCAGCAAATGCTAAGAATTGACGACGAAATTACAGAAGAGCTAAGCCTAAAAGAAGAACATGGTTTTATTGATAGTGTGCTTCGCTTTTTGCAAATTGAAAAACCCAATTTGGTCATCTTTGAAGATTACAACAAAGGCATTCTAAAGGAAAATATAATAAAGCATATCATTTCCCATTGTCGTGAATTAGGAATTGTAACTGCCGTAGATCCTAAAAGAGAAAACTTTTTAAGCTATCAAGGAGTATCAATTTTTAAGCCCAATTTAAAAGAAGTTAGAGAAGGGCTGCACATGGAAATTCCTGAAATCACAATCGCCAATCTTTCTGAAGTGCATTCTAAATTGCAACAAGCATTGCATCATGATGTTACCTTCATAACACTTTCTGAACAAGGTGTGTTTTTTCAAAGCAATTCAACAACATCAATCATTCCCTCTCATTTACGCAATATTGCTGACGTTTCCGGTGCAGGCGACACCGTAATCGCAACAGCTGCTTTAATATTTACAGTAACTAAAAACCCATTCCTTATGGCTGAAGTTTCTAACCTTGCCGGAGGGTTGGTTTGTGAACAAGTAGGCGTAGTGCCAATTAATAAACTTCGACTATTAGAAGAATGCAAAGCCATGCTAAACTCGTAATACTAAATGACCACAATACGAAATAGTATTACTTTGCCCTTCCCTGCTTAAAAATTTTCAAATAAGCACTCCCCAATTCTAACACGAGTTCAAAATAATTTTGAAAAAAAATTGGTGGAGAAAATATTATCTCATACCTTTGCAACCCGATTGAAAAAACGGTTTAGTTCTTACGGTTAAAGAATAGGTGCAAGGAAAGGAAAGAGGCGGGTATAAAAAAATATTTGTACAGTAAAAATAAAGTCTTACCTTTGCACTCCCAAAAGAGAAAAGGCAGATGTGGTGAATGAGTTTGGGAAGTTCATAAAGAGCGAGTTTTTCGAGAGATAACAGAAAAGAAATTTCGAGAAAAAT
>JAFDXP010000007.1 GCA_018267875.1 Bacteroidota bacterium
AGTAGTGAATGGAATGCTTACGGTTGATCCCGTTGCTGAGTTGTTGGCTACGAAGGTGATTTCAAGCGCGTTGCTCAAAGCAAGTTGAACAGTTTGTGTAGCTGTTCCTGATGCGTTAGCGGTGCTGGGTGCTTGTGCGTTGGCTGCGGTTGCGAATCCGATGATGGCTGCGGTTGCGATGATGATCTTTTTCATGACTTGTTTGTTTTGTTTGTTTTGTTTGTTTTGTTTGTTTTTAAAAAAGTTTGTTGTCGTTTGTTTTGTTTGACGATGCAAAGATTAGACGGCGGTTAAAATGCTGCAACCTTTAGCCCCCTGCTTAACGACAGCTTTGCAACCGCTTAACAAGTCGTTTACAAATTTCTTTTCCATTTTGGCACAACCAAAAAGCCGCTCCACATTGCTGGGAGCGGCTTTTTGGTTGCATGACATACAAACAATAGACCACCATTTTTGGGATGGTGGTCTATTGTTTGTAAATAAAAAATGGGTTATTTAAAATCACCTGCTTTTACATAACTCATCTTAGATGGGTCAATATACTTTTTAATGGCAGTATTAACATCAACAACTGTGAGTTTTTCAAGTTTCTCGTCCATTGATTTGTCAAATATCATGGTACGATTCAAGTATAAGTTATTGCTTAATTTTCCTGCTAATCCTCCATCATTGGCACGACCTGTTTGACGGCTTTGAATGATGCCTGTTTTGGCTGCATCTAATTCTTCTTGGGTAATTCCTTGATTCACCCATTTTGTCAATTCTTCTTTATATGCTTGTATCAATTTGGCTTTATTTTCAGGGTTGTAAATTGCATAAGCACCAAAGACTGTTTTTTCATCTGTTGAACCCGGTTGCAGATAAGATCCTACACCATACGAAATACCTTCTTTTTGACGGATACGAGTTGCCAATCGGGAGTTTAAGAACCCTTGTCCAAAAATAAAGTTACCCATCATCAAGGCCGGATAATCCGCATTATCATCCCGCATTTTTATTTCCATACCAGTTAGCAGCATGGCATTTTTCTTATCCGGTGTAATAATTTCTTTATCTTCTGCTTTTATCTCTTTGTATGGGTCTGCTACTCTGGTAAAGCTTTTTATAGCGATCCAATTATCAAGCAGTTTCGACATTTTTTGTTTGGTCATCTGAACATCAAAATCACCAACAACGGCACCTGTTGCACTACTTCCGTTATAGTAGTCTCTATAAAATGCTTTAACATCATCCAAAGTGGCTGCTTTGATGGCTGCTAAATCTTCGTCAATCGAGTTTGCATGTAGGATGTGTCCTTTAGGAAAGCTGTTACCAATTCGAGATAGTTCTCTACCTGCAATGGATTGAGGTTCGCTACGTTCTTGTTCTAAACCACTGATGTTTTCTTCAACTAAAGTTTTAAACTCACTGCTTGGAAAAGAAGCTTCGTGTAGAATTTCGGTAACTAAATCTAAATATTCCGGGAAGTTTTCTTTGGTTGACTGCCCCATGATGTTTACCGTTTGTCCATTTCCAGATATTCTCAAGGTGCTCTTCAGTCGGTCTAAGGTTTCATTTATTTGAGCTTGAGTGTGTTTAGTAGTACCTCGCATCAACATACTGGCTGCAAAATCAGCAACCTGCCCTTTATTCATCATGCTTGCTTCATCACCTAAGCGTAAAACCAAACGGAATTCAACTGAATTACCGCGCGTTGTTTTTTGCATCAAGTTGTATTTCGTTCCGCCTGTTAGTTTCACTGTTTCTGTACGCTTGTCAATATTATCAGGCGTTGGGTCAAAAGCTTCTCCGCTGGCAAGAGCAGCTTCTCCTTTATAGCCATCTAATACCTTTTGCAAATTGGGGCGTTCTGGTATAGTAGCTCTTACAGGAGTATTGGTAGGAATAAACAAGCCATAGGTTCGGTTAGAATTGATCAAATAATTTCCGGCAACTCTATTCACATCAGCAGCGGTAATTTTTTTCAAATAATCTCTATACAAGAAGCCTACGCGCCAATCGCCTTGACCAATAAATTCGCTGAGTAATGTGCCAACTTGAGCCGTATTTCGATAGAGTGTTTCGTAGTCTTTCATAAGCTTTGCTTTTGCTTTGCTTACTTCTGCTTCTGTAATAGGTTTTGTTTTCAGTTCATCCATAGAAGCGAACATGGTTTTTCTGGCATCATCCAATGATTTTTCTTTTAAAACATCCGCATTGATATAGATGAAGCCCGGATCGTGCAAGCCGGCGGCATATCCCCATACTGCTGAAGCTTTGCCACTTTTTACCAAACTTTGATACAAACGTCCATTTGGTTCATTAGTTAACACTTCATTTAGCACATCAATAGCTGCATAATCAGGATGCGAACCTGCTGAAATATGATATGCCATGGCAACCGCTTGAACATCACCTACGCGGCGCAATTCAACAAATCGTTCACCATCTTGTTGTGGTTCTACGGTATAAGTTTTTGCTAATGCTCGGGTAGGACGAGGAATATTGCCAAAATATTTATTGACAAGTTCTAAGGTTTTTGCCTCATCTATCTTTCCAGCAACTACCAAAGTAGCATTGTCCGGCTGATAGTATTTTTTATAAAAGGCTTTTAAATTTTCGATAGGTACTTTTTCGATATCTTCTTTTGAACCAATGGTTGATTTACCATAGTTGTGCCAGAGGTATGCCGTCGATAGGATACGCTCCATCAAAACACTGCTGGGGCTATTTTCGCCACTTTCAAATTCATTTCTTACAACTGTAAATTCACTTTGAAGATCCTTGTTGTCAATGAATGAGTTTATCATTCTATCACTTTCCAAATCTAAAGCCCAGTTTAGGTTTTCATCGGTTGCGTTGAAAGTTTCAAAGTAGTTGGTGCGGTCGTACCAGGTCGTACCATTGGGGCTTGCACCGTGTGAGGTAAGCTCGGCAGGAATATTTTTATGCTTGGTAGATCCTTTAAACACCATGTGCTCCAATAAGTGCGCCATACCGCTTTCTCCATAACCCTCGTGCCTACTTCCTACATGGTAGGTAATATTAACGGTGATCGTTGGTTTTGACTGGTCGGGGAAAAGCAAAACTTGCAAGCCATTTGCTAAACGATATTCGGTTATGCCCTCAACACTGGTAACTTTTACAGGAACGGGTGGCTTCGTTTGAGCTCCGGTGTAGCCAGCTAATAGCAAGAGAGAGAAGCTTCCTGCAACGATGTGTTTAAATTTCATAATTGTGGATGTTGTATTTAAAAGTGAGAATGTGCTTTTTGTAACAATTTGAGGGGTAAAATATTTTCGCATCTAAATTAGAGCTACATTAATTGTAATCAATAAATTTTTAAGTTATTTAAAACTTAAAAAAACTATTCTTCCTTTCATTTAATTTTTGAATGACAGAAAAAAAGCTATTGCAAATTGATGTTGCAACAGCTTTTTTTATAAAAAATCAAAAGGATGATTAGGCTACAATGGTATCCAATACCTGATTCATATTTCGAACAGCCTCTGCGGACTTGTTGAATATTTCTTGTTCTTCATTATTCAGCTTGTATTCAATTATTTTTTCCCAACCATTGGAACCTATTACAACAGGCACACCAAGGCAAATATCTTTTTGTCCATATTCGCCTTCAAGACTTACGCAGCAAGAGAAAACTTTTTTCTCATTACGTACAATGCTTTCAACTAATGCTGCTCCGGCAGCACCCGGTGCATACCATGCAGAAGTTCCAAGCAGTTTTGTGAGTGTTGCACCGCCTACCATTGTGTCGGCAGCTACTTGACGCAATTTTTCTTCAGAAAGATAATTGCTTACGGGAATTCCAGCTAAGGTGGCTAAGCGGGTAAGCGGAATCATGGTAGTGTCGCCGTGTCCACCAATAACAGTTGCATGAAGGTCATTTGGAGAGCATTGCATTGCTTGTTGTAAAAAGTATTTGAAACGAGCACTGTCTAAAATGCCGCCCATACCAATAATTCTATTTTTAGGTAAACCAGTAGCTTTCAAAGCAAGGTAGGTCATTGTGTCCATAGGGTTGGAAATAACGACAATAATTGCATTGGGAGAGTGTTCGAGCAAGTTTTTTGCTACGGTTTCTACTATTTTAGCGTTAGTTCCAATCAATTCTTCACGCGTCATTCCGGGCTTGCGGGGAATGCCCGAAGTGATAACACAAACGTCAGAGTTTGCCGTTCTTTTGTAATCATTTGTGCATCCTACAACCCGGGTATCAAAACCCAATAAAGAGGCAGTTTGCATAATGTCCATTGCTTTGCCTTCTGCAAATCCTTCTTTAATATCTACTAACACTAATTCCTCGGCAAGTTCCTTGCGTGCAATGTTGTCGGCACATGTTGCACCCACGGCACCTGCACCCACTACGGTTACTTTCATTTTTAAAAATCAATTTTTGGTGAGAAATGTAAAATCAGCGCAAAGGTAAGGATGATAGTTTCGAATTGTGTATTCAGTTGTTTGATTCTTTACAAAGCTTTGACGGAATTGCAGCTTTCTACATAAGTGCTAATTCCTAAATAAAGCCCAATGGTGTGTGAAATCTATTGATGTTTATGGTTAAAAAAGCGTGGAGCAAGCCCAAATGTTAATCCGGTAGAAAGAAAGAAAGGAGAAAAGGGTTCCAAATAGGGTTTGGTGGCGCATAAACTAAAGCCGCCTTGAATATTGAACTTTACATACTGATAGCCTATGTTTAAATTGAGATAGGGAGATAAAATCACATAATAAGATGAAGAAATATCGCTTTTCGGCTTAGTATATGCTTTCAAAAAAACAGAAGTGTCTGTATTGAAATGAGCATATTGGTGGTAATTAAACCTTATTCCACTGCTTAATTCAAAGATGTCTTTGATGTTAAAACCTATGGAAGGTTGGAAAAAGACCTGAAAATAAGTTGCATCAAGATTACCGTAGTATTTGCGTAGATTGGTTCGTTGAATATTGCCAAATGCACCACCACCATAGAATTCAAACAGTCCACGTTTTCCAAAAGGCAAATAATAACCAAGCCCTAATTCTGTTTTATTGCCGGTATAATGAATGCTATCTTGATATTTTAGGAAGTCATACTTATCATTTTCTGCGGCATAACGATTCGTACTTCGATAACTGGCAATCAATCCTAAGTTTTTCATAGGAGAAATGGCAAAGTCAACAGAAGGACTGACTGCATTTCGGGGTGCAACAGAATTGTTTTGTGCTTTCAAAGAGCCTGTGAGGCGAACTTCTCCTACTTCTCTAAGCATGGGAGCATTTACCCGATCGGGAAGGTAAATACTGGGAGTACAGGAAGAAAAAACGATTAAGAAAAATAAAGAGGAATAAAGTAAGTGATGTTTCATAAGTTTATTTTATGAGTACAAAGAGATGTTTTTTGTCCTCAACAAACTTTATGCCTTTTTTCACAATCAGATTTATTTATCTCAATTGAAAGTTCTAATCATTGAAATAATTCAACGATTTTCGAACTATTTTTCAACTTACAACTACAAAAAATCCATTGTATAGATCCATACAACTCCTATTTTAGAAATCGGAAATTCTGATGCTTGATTAGCCTTGGTATTCACCCCATACACTACGGAGCACATCGGCTATTTCTCCGAGTGTACACAAATTTTCTACTGCTTCAATCACAGCCGGCATCAGGTTTTCAGTGCTATTGGCTTGTTGTTTAATCTTTTCCAAACAAGCAGACACGGCACTATTATTTCGTCTATTGCGTAAGGACTCTAATTTTAGCCTTTGAACATTTCGAATGCTGTCATCTATTTTAAATACAGAGGGCTTTTCATTTTCTACGCTGGTAAATTTATTTACACCAACAATAATTTTTTTATTTTGTTCAATAGACTGATTGTATTCATAAGCCGATCGGGCAATTTCTTCTTGGATAAAACCTTGTTCAATAGCCTTTACCGCACCTCCCATTGCTTCTATTTTTTCCATCATTTTTGTTGCAGCAAGCTCTACCTCATTTGTGAGTGATTCTACAAAAAAGGAGCCTGCCAAGGGATCGGGCGTGTGCGTAATGCCGCTTTCAAAGGCAATAATTTGCTGGGTACGTAATGCAAGCGTTGCCGCTTCTTCTGTTGGCAAAGAAAGTGCTTCATCATATCCATTTGTATGCAATGACTGTGTGCCGCCCAACACTGCACTCAAAGCTTGTAGGGCAACACGAACAATATTATTTCGGGGTTGTTGAGCGGTGAGGGTACTGCCGCCTGTTTGAGTATGAAAGCGGAGCATTTGTGCTTTAGGATCTGTTGCTCCCAAGGACTCTGTGATTTCAGCCCACATTCTTCGAGCTGCCCTAAATTTGGCAACCTCTTCAAAAAGATCATTGTGTGCATTGAAGAAAAATGACAGTCGCGGCGCAAATTTATTGATGTCTAACCCCTTTGCGATGGCCGCTTGCAAATAAGCCTTACCATTAGCGAGCGTAAATGCTAATTCTTGGACAGCCGTTGAACCTGCTTCACGAATATGATAGCCTGAAATTGAAATGGTATTCCATTTCGGGATTTCACGACTGCAATACTCAAAAATATCCGTAATTAATCGCATGGACGGAGCTGGCGGATAGATATAGGTTCCTCGAGCTGCATACTCTTTAAGAATGTCATTTTGAATAGTACCGGAAATTTTTTTCAGGTCAGCCCCTTGCTTTTTTGCCAATGCAATGTAAAAGGCAAGTAAGATAAAAGCAGTGGCGTTTATGGTCATGGAAGTAGAAACATCTTGAAGCTGAATGCCCGCAAATAGTTCTTCCATATCCTCGAGCGAATCAATAGCTACGCCTACTTTCCCAACTTCGCCTTCAGCCATCTGATGGTCTGAATCATAGCCTATTTGAGTGGGCAAATCAAATGCAACGGAAAGCCCCATCACACCTTGACTTAGCAGGAAATGGTATCTTTTATTACTTTCTTCGGCTGTGCTAAATCCTGCATATTGGCGCATCGTCCACAACCTATCTCGATACATTGTTTCATGAACGCCACGAGTAAATGGAAATTTTCCGGGTGTTTCATCTATGGTAATGGGTGTGCAATAAACCGGTTTAATTTCGATACCGGAATCGGTAAATATTTTTTTCTCTGACACAATTTAAAATTAAAGGAATCGTAATAAAATTAAGCCTCGCCCAGCAATACACTTTTGGCTTCCTCATTGATAACCTGCAAAGCCGCATCAGTAGGCAATTCGCCATCTACAGTCATCAAATAATCCACAATTCGCTTATGCAGTTCGCGTCCAGCGTCTTCCGGATTTAATTGGGAAGCGATGGAATTTACCATACTTAATTCTTGTTCTTTAGTTTGTCGAACGGTATCCCACACTTGGCGGCTTACATAAATTTGTTGGGAAAGATTGTGTTCAAACTCAGCTCGAATACTGACAACAATAGCCGCTTGTAGCTCGGCAACCGACATATTGGAATGGTATATACGCGGCACTAATTGACGTGGATGAATTCTTTCAATAAAAAGCACTAATCGTTCATAAGCATGAAGGCGTAATCTGGTGGTGTCATCTTGTTTTTCGCGGAGCAATTCTAATTGCTTCATTTTGGTTTCGGTAAGTAAAAAGCGTCGAACAATAACGGAAGTTGCAATTAAGACAATAAGAGCGGGTAAAATGTATTTAAGCAGTTCCAAAAAAGTTTGAATTCCATTCATGCTTGCAAAATACAGCCTTTCAGTGATTGTGCTTTTATTTTAGTACTTAAATTATCGAAAGTCGAAATTGCACTAATTTTTCGAAAGAAAATATTTAATAGTGAATTTTAGGATTGTTTGAATTTTGAATAATTCATAGGGTTTATTAACTCGAATTTAATTTCCATAAATTTACACTTCATAAAAAAAAAATAGAAATGAAAATTCTGAAAAAGTTATTACTGTTTTTGGTTATCATCATTGCAGTCCCACTCATTGTTGCACTATTTGTAAAGAAAGATTATGCAGTTGAAAGAGAAATTGTCATTAACCAACCTAAATCAGTTGTTTTTGACTACATAAAATTTCTAAAAAATCAGAACAATTACAGCAAATGGAACAAGCTTGATCCAAACATGAAAAAAACATACAAAGGCACAGATGGTACGGTTGGCTTCGTGTACGCTTGGGAAAGCAAGGAAAAAAATGTAGGTGTTGGCGAGCAAGAAATAATAAATATTGCTGAAGGATCACGAATAGACATGAAACTAAGATTCAAAGTGCCTTTTGAAGCTCAAGATGATGCTTATATGACAACAGATTCTTTGGGCGACAATCAAACCAAAGTAAAATGGGGATTTAAAGGAGCCTTTCCTTATCCGTTTAATTTGTTTGGGTTGTTTATGGATATGGACAAGAATGTTGGCGGCGACTTACAAACCGGATTAGAAAATTTAAAAGCTGTTTTAGAAAAATAATTCCTATCAAAATTTCACATGAATTTCTTGATTTGATTTTGACCATATAGTCAAAAAACAGGGGGTGCTATTGTTAGATGATAAAAGGATTTTTCAAGTTAATCGGTTAATTTTTGTTTCTTACCAATAGCACCCAATCACCTTCTAAGAATAAAAAACCATAATCATAACAGAAATAATAGGTATCATTTTTTTTGTTTGTGTACAAATGAGTATGATATAGAAATGAAAAACCCATTCTTAGTAATTCATCTTTCGGTCGCTTCATCGTTTGTTCGGTTTCGGGCAATAGCTGTTGTAATATTTTTCTATTTTTCTTGAGTTGACTGTTTATTTCACGAACAAGGCTGCTTTGTTCGTTGCTCAAACGGTTGTTATACGCATTTCGACAATAGTCATCACAAAATTTTTTATCAACCCGACCTTTTAGGGACTTTTGACATTCAAGGCATTGACGATTAGCTGTTTCCATAGGCGTAAGGTAGTAAAAATATCCGATAATAAACGGTTACAAACGCTTATGATCGAGAATAAATACTTTTTATCCGACTCTTGCATGTTGCCGATCGCATCTTTGCATTGCCAATTCAAACAAAGGCATTTTTCAATTAACCATCAAAAAAACAGATGAATTATGACAACGAAGAACAAAGTACAACTGATCGGACGCATGGGAATGAATCCTGAATTGAACACATTGCCCACCGGCACAAAAATGACAAAATTTAGCCTTGCGGTAAACGAAGGGTATAAAAACAGTCAAGGCGAATTTGTAAATCAAACTTTCTGGTTCAATTTAGTGGCTTGGGGTAAAAAGGCCGAAGCCATCGTGAAGCACTTTGAAAAAGGCAGTGAAGTTGCAATTGAAGGAAAGTTGCAAAGTCACGAATATGCAGATAAAGAAGGAATCAAACGCCGTTCTATGGATATATTAGTCAATCAAATTGAAAAATATGAATGCCCTGAGCCAAAAGTTGCTCAGATGGAATTATAGAAAGGCGATCAGGAAATGAGCTAATACCTTTTCAAAATTTCTAAGCGTTTTTCAACAAAAAACTTTCCCGTAAATCATTGGAAAGGTTAACAATTTGGTGATATTTCGGAAAAAACAATGGCAAATCATACATTAATTATGCTATACACTGTATAACAAAAAAACGCTCAAGACGCTGTTTAAAAAAGTCAATCATAGTGTATTGTCGAATTTAAGCAGAATAAAAATTCAATTAACGTTTTCACGTAAAAAACCACCCGTTTTCACGGGTGGTAATTTTTTTTTGAGTGTTATAGTTTATTGCTGAGTAGCGGTATAAACTACATCGGTAGAATATACACCGGCAGGGTAAGCAAAGCCGGGAGTTGCTTTATACTTCACCGTAAAGTTTTGGTTGCCGCCATAAGTAGCACCTGTGATTAGATTTGCTGCAGTTGCGCTTAAAGCATTGTATGCTGATGCAGAAAATCCTGTTCCTAAGTTACCACCTGTGTTGTTGGCTGTTAC
>JAFDXP010000080.1 GCA_018267875.1 Bacteroidota bacterium
GAGTCCATAGGCGTATTTTCTAAAAGGTTTAATTTATAAAGACCTTAAAGACACGTCCAAAGCTATTTCCAGCTTTCAAACTGCCATTCAAGTAGATCCGAGTTATGTTCCGGCAATGGTGCAATTAGGCAGTATTTTCGCTACACAAAAAAATCCGCTTGCTTTAAAATATTTTGAAAACGCTTTTAAAGCTGACACAAGCGATGTATTCCCATTGTATGCAAAAGGCATGTATTACCAAGAGAAAGCAATGCCTGAAGAAGCTAAAAATGAATATAGGCTTGCCATTGCTCACAATAAAAGCTATTACAACGCCTACTTTGCAACCGGCTTCATTTTGCTGCAACAAGATTCTATTGAACAAGCCTTACATCAATTTGACATAGTAACCGGCATAAACCCAACTGATGCAAAAGCCTATTACAATCGTGGGCTTTGCCAAGAATTATTAGGGAAAAAAACAGAGGCACTTCTCGACTATCAGCAAGCACTCAACTTTGATCGCAATAATACGGAAGCTGAAGCTGCCATTAAACGTTTGAAAAACAAAAACTAAACTATAACAAAACGACTATGACACTTATAGCACCTTCAATGCTTTCTGCCAATTTTTTACAATTGGGACAAGAAATTGAAATGATCAACAATAGTGAGGCTGATTGGTTTCATTTGGATGTGATGGACGGACAATTTGTACCCAACATCAGCTATGGTATGCCCATTATAGCCACTATGAAAAAGGCTGCCCGTAAGACTTTTGATGTACACCTGATGATTGTGGAACCAGAACGCTATCTACAAGATTTTAAAAAAGCAGGTGCTGATTATCTAACGGTTCACTACGAAACAGGATTTCATCTTCACCGAACCCTAACCAGCATCCGTAATCTGGGCATGAAAGCAGGACTTTCCATAAACCCCCATACTCCGGTCAACATGATTCAAGATATCATTCACGAGATTGATCTTCTATTGATTATGAGCATTAACCCGGGTTTTGGCGGTCAGCAATTTTTACCGCTTACCTACAACAAAATTCGAGAAGCAAAACAATTGATTCAAGAGTCTGGTGCAAGCACCTTAATAGAGATAGATGGCGGTGTAACTTTAGATAACGCCTCAGATATCATTCGTGCAGGAGCTGATGTATTGGTCGCTGGCAATACTGTCTTTTCTTCAGCCAACCCAGCTGAAACAATTAGCAAGCTGAAACAAGCGGGAAAATAAATGTATCTTTTCCACCGTTTACGTTACCTATGTTGCAACGAATTTGCGCCTTAGTGGCCATCCTATGCTTACCATTCTTTGCCTTTTCGCAAAATGCAGTTATTTATGGCACTGTTCAGGACGAACATGGCAAACCCATCGAGCTTGTCAATATAGCCATTGAAGGTACCAGCTTCGGAACCATGAGTAAACCGGATGGAACTTATCGTCTTGATATTCCGGCCAACCAAAGGCATACCCTTGTATTTAGCAATGTCAGCTTTGAAGTAGAAAAACGCCACATTAATCTCCTCAATAACCAACAACTCAAAATAGATATTCATCTAAAAAAACGAGCAAATACTTTAACTGAATTTGTCAAAAAAGACGATCGAGTACGCTATGAAGCAGGGGCTATTCAAATAGAAAGCAAGAAAGCCAACGAATTGCCAAGCACCATTGGCGGAATCGAAGGCATATTGAAAACCTTTGTTGGTAGCCATAATGAATTAACCTCTCAATACACTGTCAGAGGTGGAAACTATGACGAAAACCTCGTGTATGTAAACGATTTTGAAATTTATCGTCCTTTTCTGGTTCGTTCAGGGCAACAGGAAGGGCTAAGTTTTGTGAATGCCGATTTGGTATCGAATGTCAACTTTTCGGTTGGTGGATTTCAAGCTCGTTATGGCGACAAGATGAGCAGTGTGTTAGATGTAACTTATAAACGTCCAAAATCATTTCGAGGAAGTGCCATGCTAAGCTTACTCGGAGCTAATATACATGTTGAAGGAGCTACTAAAAACGAAAAACTAACCTACCTCGTTGGGTTAAGACAAAAAAGCAATCAATACCTACTACAAGCACAGCCAACGAAAGGCGTTTATAACCCTTCTTTTACAGACATTCAAGCACTCATCAACTATCGAGTAAACAAAAAATGGGAAATAGAATTGATAGGTAACTATGCCCGCAATCGGTTCAGCTTTATTCCACAAGAACAAACCACAAGCTTCGGTGTAATCAACCAAGCTTATCAACTCCGTATTTTTTACAACGGCTCTGAAATAGATCAATTTGACTCTCGATTTGGTGGTATTTCTGCCACCTATCGTCCAAACGAAAAACTGAAATTAAAGTTTCTTGCGTCAGGCTTTCAAACTAATGAACGGGAAACTTACGACATCAGTGGGGAATATCTATTAGGCGAATTAGAAACCGACTTAGGAAAACAAAATTTTGGACAGATAAAAACCTATTTGGGCACCGGAATAGTACACAATTATGCTCGAAATTATTTAAAGGTAAACGTGGGGAATCTTGCCCATCGCGGATCCTTAGATGTTGGCAAACACTTTATCAGTTGGGGCATAGATGCCAATTTCACCTCCATTAGCGACAAGTTATTAGAATGGGAAAGAAGAGACTCCGCGGGTTACACTCAACCTTACTATAATGATTCCGTAGTGATGAAAAAACTCTATCATTCTTCTGCCAATTTCAACTATACACGTCTGAGCGGATTTGTACAAGACAACTTTAGATTGAACGACTCACTCGACCTTACCATTTCTGCGGGTGTGCGCTTCAACTATAGTTTTCTAAACGACGAAATGGTGGTTAGCCCCCGTTTGCAACTTGCCTACAAACCACGCTGGAAAAGGGATATCGTCTTTAAAGCAGCAGCAGGTCTATATGCACAACCGGCATTCTACCGCGAAATGCGCGACCTCAATGGCAATGTAAACACACAACTATTAGCACAAAAATCTGCACACTATGTTTTAGGCTATGATTACAACTTTAAAATGTATCAACGTCCGTTTAAACTCACCGGCGAACTATACTACAAAAAACTTTGGGACTTGGTTCCTTACGAATATGACAATGTGCGCATTCGCTATTTCGGCAAGAATGATGCTATTGGATATGCCTATGGAGGCGAACTTCGACTCTATGGAGACTTAGTTAAAAACGCCACTTCCTGGTTAAGTATTGGCGTAATGAAAACGATGGAAGATATTACTGATGATAAAATTATATTAAAAAATAAAGCGGGTGCCGATAGCACAACCATTTACCCCGGTTATGTTCCTCGCCCTACCGATCAACGATTTATGTTGGGAATGTATTTCGAAGATTATTTACCTCGCAATAAAAACTTAAAAGCACACATCAACATGATGTATGCAACCGGGCTACCATTTGGACCTCCTAACGGCAATCGTTATGACGACACACTCCGCCTACCCGACTATAAACGAGTAGATATAGGCTTTTCAGCATTGCTGCTGGATGGAGATAGAAAAGAACGACCATCGCACAGCTTTTTTCGCAACCTACATTCCGTTTGGCTTAGCTTGGAAGTATTTAATTTATTAGGTATCCAAAACACCCTTTCTTATTCTTGGATTCAAGATCAAACCACTAACAAAACTTACGCTGTACCCAACCGATTAACCTCCAGATTGCTCAATGTAAAGCTGATTATTAATTTTTAGAAAAACTCTAAAACCTTACCCATAAAGCATTTCAGCCTTTAGCAAAAAAAAACTTTTCAAAACTTTTGGCAGAAAAGAGCAGATGATTATCTTTGCGTCCCGTTCGAGAGAACAACACGGTTGATTCCGTAGCTCAGTTGGTAGAGCAATACACTTTTAATGTATGGGTCTTGGGTTCGAGTCCCAACGGGATCACGAAAAATGAAAGCCGCTTTTTAAGCGGCTTTTGTCGTTAAATACCCCTATAGTAATCACTACTGCTATCCTAATATCAACATTCGTAACTTTGCGCCGCCTTATACATACACAGCATGAGTAGAAATGGAAAAGTTCTGGTAGCTATGAGTGGCGGTATTGACAGTACCGTTAGCGCACTAATGCTACACAACCAGGGCTACGAGGTAGTAGGAATTACTATGAAAACTTGGGATTATGCCCATTCAGGTGGTGGAAAAAAAGAAACCGGATGTTGCAATCTGGACTCCTTCAACGATGCCCGCCAAGCCGCAGTAGATCACGGCTTCCCTCATTATGTGCTTGATATTAGAGATGAATTTGGCGATTTTGTCATAAACAACTTTGTAGAAGAATATATAGCCGGACGAACACCCAACCCTTGCGTATTATGCAACACTCATATCAAATGGAAAGCCCTACTGAAGCGAGCTAACGCCCTAAACTGTGACTTTATTGCTACTGGACACTATGTGAAAGTGCGAAACGAAAACGAACGCTACATACTTTCCAAAGCAAAAGACCTGACAAAAGACCAAAGCTACGTCTTGTGGGGGCTGGAGCAAGATTGCCTAAGCCGAAGCATCTATCCTCTTGGTGATTTATTAAAAACCGAAGTCCGACAACTTGCTTTTGACATGGGTTATACCGAATTATCCAAAAAAGCAGAGAGCTACGAAATATGCTTTGTGCCCGACAATGACTATCGTGGCTTTTTAAAACGTCGTATTCCTGAATTAGAACACCAAGTGAATGGCGGTGACTTTGTGCTTACAGACGGCACTAAAGTTGGCAACCACAAAGGCTATCCTTTTTACACCATAGGTCAGCGAAAAGGGCTCGACATTGCTCTCGGCAAACCCATGTTTGTAACAGCCATTCGCCCCGAAACCAACACTATCGTACTTGGTGAAGCACATGAATTGGAACAAAACAAAATGACCGTATCCGGGCTCAACTTTGTGAAATATGCCAATCTCCCCGATGGCATAGAGGCTGTTACCAAAATTCGCTATAAAGACCCCGGAGCACTTAGCACCTTGACCAATATTGAAAATGGTATTCAAGTATCCTTTCATCATTCCGTAAACAGCATCGCACCAGGACAATCCGCAGTCATGTATGAAGACGACGATGTTTTGGCAGGGGGCATTATTCTGAGAGGACAATAAGGGGCTTACTCAAAAGTTGCTTCACTTTCTTTTTTTCCTTTTTTGAGGGTCAGCAGAGAATCACTGTTTGAACATGAGTGGCGATAGCACCGTTCATCATTTTACCATGATGAAGCATAAAAATCTAAGTAAAAAAATAAACTGGCTTCCTTTCCAAATTTGAGATGTTTCCTTCTCACATTTTCTTATGATTTTTCATTTAGTGAAAGAAAAAACAGAGAAACAAGATGGTACAGGCTTGGTGACAACAAGCAAGATGCTTGCAAATAATGAGTCTAAGCGAGACACTTAGTCCAGAAAATCAAAAGAGGATGCTATGGCCAAATAAATGGGTATCTCTTTAATAAAGAAAGTTGATCAATAACGCTACCAAAGCACTAAACACAAGTTGTCCGCCAATAACTTCAGAAAAGCAACTGCTTGTTTATTCATTTTAATTAAACCCACAAAACAAATCCCCGCCGAGTTGTTCAGCGAGGATTTGCTAATTTTTTTGAAATGGATTACTTATTCCAAAGAGAAGGGTCTCCATTATCTACGCCATAATCATCTACTACGCCGGATGTGTTGTCCTTTACAACATAGCGCATCGTAATCTTGCCATTCTGACCATAGTATTTGTCTTGTTGTATATAGCCAAAGCCCCGAATAGTTTTTCCAGCCAAAGTTTGGTTAGGAATGGTAATTGTATCACCTTTTACAAAAGCCTGAACATCGCTCACAAAGCTGTTACGGAAATTTTTGATTCGCACTTCAGCAATATTTGCACCGGCTTCTAAAGAAATAGCATATTGTGCAGCACTGCTGTAAGTTCCATCTTCCGTAACATTCCAAACGCCGAGATAACGTTTTCTGGTAATTGTTTCGCATTGAGTTCCTTCATAGCCACTTGGACAAATACATTGTCCACTACTACACACACCACCATAGGCACACACAATGCTCTTGCACTTATCTTCTTTACAAGATGATACCAACACAGTAGAAAAAGCAGTCAATGCACCAAGTGCGGAAAGGACAACAAGTTTAAAACGGGATTTCATTCGCCAGCGAAGTTTTTTTTCGAGTGCTTAAAGATAAAAGAACAATTTCAAAAAGCAACGACTGCCCCCTAAAAATTCTATTATCATAACGGCTGCTAAAGTTGTAATTTTTTATGTGAAAAGCAAGTTGAACTCAACATTTTATCTTTCCGCCTCAGCTTTATAGGCTCTGATACCTCTAAAAATAGCCAAGGCAATTTGTTGTTGACCAGCTTCTGAATTCATATATGCTTCTTCATTAGGATTGTTTATAAACCCACACTCTACCAGCACACCCGGCATTGCGCTTCCGGCTAAAACCTCCAGTCCTTTTTGTTTTACACCCATATCTTTTCGTCCATCATTGGCAAATTCTTGCTGAATTTTTGAACCCAACGAAACACTACGACTCAAAAAAGCTTGAGAGTATTGAGCAATGATGATCGCCGTTTGCGGGTCATTTTCATTCATCAATCCGGGTTCTTGGGTAACTGTTTCTCCATATTCACCGATAGCATCTTCTTTTTGTGAATTTCTATGCAATCCAAGAACGTAGGTTTCTGTACCATTTGCCTGTGTAGCCCTGTTGTGGATAGTACGATATACAGGTGTTTTTACACGCTTTCTACCGTGTTTTACGGATTTGTATCCGGTCATTTCTCGTGTGTAAGTTCCCGGAGTTGCATTGATGTGAATGGAAATAAAAAGGTCGGCATTTGCTCTATTGGCAATTTCATGCCTTTCCGGCAAAGTGGGATAGATATCGGAGGTCCGCGTATATAGTACTTGAACATCCTTCATGCTATCGCGAATAATTTTACCTAATCGAAGTGCAATAGCTAAGGTTAGATCTTTTTCATTGGAGTATTGCCCTCTGGCACCAGCATCATGTCCGCCATGTCCGGCATCAAGAACAATTTTAGTGATTTTCTTTCCTGCTGAAAAAGCAAGATGCTGATGAGACATTAACACTAAACCAAGCAACAACAATTTTATACGCATATCTAAGCGAAACAGTATTGATTTTTTAAAAAAAATAGGAACGGCTTTCAGAACAAGCAAATGAGCTATTTTTGTCGCCCGAATGAGCCTGCGCGGTAAAATTATCCCAAAAAAGCCATTGATGCACTCTTTGCCGTTAATTCTAACGGCGTTTTTTATAGTGGCTTTAACATCCATTGCTTCGGCACAAGGGCAAATGAGCTTAAAAGTGCGACCGGGCGTTAATGATACCGCTTGGGCAAAAAAAGTGCTCTCCCTTAATACAAACACTTCAGATTCCGTTTCAGCAAAAGGTTTGGAAGACTCTCTGGGCATTAAAATATCGCCGGATGCGCTTACGGCAAAAGTAGTTGCTACGGCAACGGATTCTGCTGTTTTAAACATGAAGAATCACTTATTTTTTTTGTATGGAGATGCTCAAGTCACATATGAAGACATGAAGTTGAACGCCGGACAAATAACTTTTGATCAAGCTTCTAATACGGTGATAGCACAACCCACTTTCGACAGTAGTGGAACTATAATAAAACGCCCCAACTTCGCCCAAGGAAGTGAAAAAGTCAGTTATGACTCTCTTCAGTACAATTTTAAAAGTAAACGAGCCATAATTCGCAACGCCCGTTCTCAATATGGTGAAGGTTTTGTGTATAGCCAACAAGTAAAACGAAATCCAGATCAAAGCATTTATGGTTGGAAGAATGTTTACACCACTTGTGCATTAGACACACCCCATTTTGGTATTCGCGCTCGGAAAATAAAAGTAGTACCCAATAAGGTAATTGCTTCTGCTTCTGCCAACATTGTGATTGAGCAAGTGCCCACTCCGATATTTCTTCCATTTGGATTATTTCCTATTACTCAAAGACAACGTTCGGGCTTTCAAATTCCCACTTACACATTCGAAGACCGACGAGGATTAGGGCTAACTAATGGTGGCTATTATTTCCACATGAATGACTATGTAGATGCTCTATTGCTCACTAATATTTATACAAAAGGAAGTTACAGTGTGAGTGGCGTAAGCAATTATGCCAATAGATATCATTATAGCGGTGGGCTTTCGCTTAGTTATGCGCTGAACAAGACAGGAGAAAGCTACGAACCGGGGTCTTCAATCACCAAAGATTTTATGGTTAACTGGCGACACCAACAAGACCCCAAAGCTCGGCCGGGCACTAATTTCGGAGCTACCGTTACGGTTGGTACCTCAACTTTTTATTCAAACAACAGTTACAATGTCAATCAAATACTGAACAATCAATACACTTCAAATATCAACTACACCAAAAACTGGCAAAACAAACCTTTTAGCCTTTCAGTTGCAGCACGACACAATCAAAATACACAAACCCATTTGGTGGATGTCTATTTACCTGAATTAAATTTCTACGTTGCTCAATTCAACCCCTTTCAAAACAAACATAGAATTGGCACTCCCCGCTGGTATGAAAAAATTTCGGCGAGCTATAATTTTAATATGCTCAATCAGCTTTCTTTTTATGACTCTACTTTTAGTTTAAAAACTTTGTCTTTAGGCGATTTCAGAAATGGATTTAAGCACTCAATACCTATTTCAGCATCATACAACCTGCTCCGATTTATCAACTTATCATTCAACACAACTTATTCAGAATATTGGCTAACCAAAAAAACAGAACGATTTTACAACGACAATGAAGGGAAGATAGACACCAATACCAATCGTGGATTTTATACGGCTCGTGACTTTAACGCATCCATGCAGTTAAGCACCAGAATTTACGGTCTAAAAATGTTTAAACATGGCAAATTAATGGGAATTCGACATGTGCTGACACCCAATGTGGGCTTCAATTACACACCCAACTTTGCTGCTAATCCTTTTAATTATTATTACCAAACTCGACTCGACACCAGTAGCCGACTTACTTATCTTTCTCCTTATGAAACTTCTGTAATAGGGGTGCCCGGATTAGGACAATATGGCAAATTTGCCAGCACTGTAAATTTTGGTTTGAACAATAACCTTCAAATAAAAGTGCGATCAAAAAAAGACAGTACAGGTGCGGGTAAAAATGTCACACTAATTGATGGTTTCAGCATTAATTCAGCCTATAATATTGCTGCTGACTCTTTCAAATGGAGCAATATAAATATGAGCTTTCGTACCAACATACTGGATAAGTTCAACCTAAGTGGCGGTGCCGTTTTCGACCCTTACGCTACGGACTATAACACAGGCAGGCGACTACCCACCACCATGTGGCAACAAGGAACCGGCATAGCTTCACTTCGGTCTGCAAATGTAGCACTCAGCGCAGGTTTCAGGTCAAAACAAAAAAACAAATCGCCTAATCCTGCTGTTAAAACATACGAATACAATTCTTTAATGAAAAACGGTGGGTATAACAATTATGTTGACTTCAATATTCCTTGGAGTTTAGATATAGCTTATACACTCACCCTTTCGAAACGATATACTTCTTATTCTCATAGTGACACCCTCACGCTATCACAAAACCTATTATTTCGGGGTGATTTCAACCTCACTTCTCGTTGGAAAATAACGTTCTCCAGTGGATACGATGTAGAAAATCACAACCTTACACTAACTTCTATTGACATTTATCGAGATCTTCACTGCTGGGAAATGCGCTTAGGAACCATTCCTTTTGGACCCAGAAAAAGTTACAACTTCACCTTGAACGTAAAGGCATCTATACTTCAAGACCTTCGCCTTATTCGACGTAGGGATTATCGAGATGCTGTTGGCTATTAGAAAAAAGGATAACCTGCCCAATCTTGCATTTTTGTGCCTCATTTGATTATTTTTGTCACCGCTTCAATTTCAATGACTTTAAAACACTTGTATGGCTATTGTTGATTTAGTAATGCCCAAAATGGGCGAAAGTATCATGGAAGCTACCGTGCTGAAATGGCACAAAAAAGCCGGTGATACCGTTCGCATGGATGAAACCGTACTGGAAATTGCTACCGACAAAGTAGATAGCGAAGTTCCTTCTACTGCCGAAGGTGTAATTACCGAAGTGCTTTTTAAAGAAAATGACGTAGTGCCTGTTGGAACTATTATTGCCCGAATAGAATCCGGCGCATCAGCTTCTCCTTCTGCTCCAATCGCACCTGCTGTAACACAACCACAACCTGCCCCTTCACCGGTAGCCGCTGCTCCTGCTTATATTCCGCCGGTAGCTGCGGCAGCACCTTCCGCAGTAGATGGCAATAGATTTTACAGCCCGTTGGTGCTTAACATTGCCGGCAAAGAAGGAATCAGCATGGCTGAATTAGAGCAAATTCCTGGAACGGGAAATGAAGGAAGGGTAACAAAAAAAGACATCCTTCAATATGTAGCTAATCGTAAAGCTGGTGTACCTATGCCCGCCGCAGTACTTGTACAAGCAACTCAACCCAGTGCAACAGTACCAACAGCAACACCCGTAGTTGCAGCAACGCCTACGCCTCCTGCAACTCCACCTCCTTCACCAACCAAACCGGAACCTGCAACTTCCAACTACGGCAACAATGTTGAGGTAATTGAGATGGATCGTATGCGTAAGCTGATTGCAGATCACATGGTGCGAAGCAAGGCTACTTCACCTCACGTTACCAGCTTCACAGAATGTGATGTAACCAATATTGTAAGATGGAGAGAAAAAGCTAAAAAAGAATTTGAGAAAAAATATGGTGAGAAGATCACTTTTACACCCATTTTTATAGAAGCTATTGTCAATTGTATCCGAAAATATCCAATGATTAACAGTTCTGTTGATGGTGATAAAATCATTGTCAAAAAAGACATTAATATTGGAATGGCTGCTGCTTTGCCAAGTGGAAACTTAATTGTGCCGGTCATTAAAAACGCTGACACTAAAAATTTACTTGGCATCACTAAAGACGTTAATAGTCTTGCTAATGCAGCTCGAACAAACAAATTGAAAGCTGATGATACACAAGGAGGCACATTTACACTTACCAATGTGGGTACTTTTGGCAGTCTGATGGGAACACCAATTATCAACCAACCTCAAGTTGCCATTCTTGCCGTAGGCAGTATTAAAAAGCGACCCATGGTAATTGAAACTGCTGAAGGAGACGTAATTGCCATTCGCCACATGATGTATTTGTCACTCAGCTATGATCATCGCATTGTTGATGGCTCGCTGGGAGCCAGCTTCCTTACGGCAGTTGCCAATGAATTGGAAGCATTTGATCCACATCGCGAACTTTAATAGAGCATTAACCGTTAAAAGTAAGCTCCTGATTAGATTCATTTTTTAAAAATCCCGACTGCCTTTGGTGGTCGGGATTTTATTTTTTGTCAAAATGAATGAGTAGGAAGGAAAAAAAGTTACATGAGGTCAATTTTTGGGTAAAATGTTGTTGGTTTCATTAACCAACTAAACTTATTTCAAATAGGCAAATGTACAATCAGTTTAAAAAGCTGAAAACACAATACAGGAAAGGCTCTTGTGAAAAATTACCAACTTTTTTTAGTCAATTAGTTCAACTATTTTATCAAGATTCCCCTATCAACTCAAGCTGAATCCGCAATATATCTAAAACGGGCTTTGAAATTCATTTAACGAAACAAATGACAAATCACGTGTTGAAAGTATCGGCTGATCAACTTGCCAATCGAAATCAATTGAATTGAAAAGCACTCCAGTATCACTTTTGTTGTCATATTCCGACGACACTAAATAGAAAGTAAGTGCTTGATCGGTAAGTGCTTTAAAGCCATGTGCAAATCCTTCAGGGATATAAAAGGCTTTATGATTTTCTTGAGATAAAATTTGAGCCACACATTGTTTAAATGTTGGAGATTCTTTTCTCAAATCAATCATAACATCCAAAATTGCACCTTGTGGACAAAATACAATTTTGGCATGTTGGTGAGGTGGCAATTGAAAGTGCATTCCACGAATCACATCTTTGCGAGAATAGGAGAAATAGCTTTCTTTCAACTGAAATTGAATGCCTGCATTTGCTAAGCTGTTTTCATGAAAGGTTTTTACAAAAGAACCTCGATTATCATAGAACAAAGGAAGCTCAATGAGCGCTGCTCCATTTACTAACTTTTCAATGTTCATGCTTCTTTTGTTTCAAAGTAAGTTATGATTTGCTCCATACACTTTTCTTGTGCACTTCTATGAAGATCGGCATACCAATTAGCCGTCCAATCAATTGCCTGACTGGCATTTAACTTAGGTTGCCAACCTAATTCATTTTTCGCCTTACTACTATCAAGTAATAAAAGATTTGCTTCGTGAACGTTTTGAGCCGATTCGTGAATTTTATATTGTCTTTCACAGCCAAAGGCTTTTAAAAAGGATTGTGTTAACACCTCTACGGATTTTTCATCAGCCGGTTGAGGTCCAAAATTGAAAGCAGCAGAAAATCGAACAGGGTCTTGGTTCATTTTGGCAGCTAAAAGAAGGTAGGCTCCGAGTGGCTCTAACACATGTTGCCAAGGACGAATAGAATTAGGATTACGAATTGTAACAACCTCTCCCCGATCAATTGCACGGACAATATCCGGTACAATTCTATCGTTTGAATAATCACCTCCTCCGATTACATTTCCTGCTCTTGCGGCTGCAATGGATTTACGGTGCGAAGCGTATTTATCGGGATGAAAAAATGACCTTCTATAAGAGTTAATGACCATTTCAGTTGCTGCCTTACTTGCGCTATATGGATCATATCCGCCTAAGTTATCCGTTTCGACAAATGGGATGCCCCGTTCGGGATTTTCATAGACTTTATCTGTTGTTACCATCACCCCAACGCATGACTCTGACAAACCGCGCATAGCTTGTAGAACATGAGCAGTTCCAAGAGTGTTTACAGCAAAGGTTTCCACGGGTTCTTCATAGCTTCTTCTGACTAAGGATTGGGCAGCCAAATGAAAAACAAAATGAGGCTCAAAGCGAATCATTTCACCTTGAACGGTATGCAAATCTCTAACATCAGCAATGATAGAAGCATAGCAGAGTTTATCGCCCTCTATCTGATTATATAAGTCGCGTGGCTTTTCTGGCACTAATGAATATCCTTTTACATCAGCCCCCAACCATGAAAGTATTTGCAGCATCCACGCACCTTTAAAGCCGGTGTGTCCGGTTAAGAAGACGCGCTTTCCGGCAAAAGTTTGTTTTAGTAAATCAAGCATAAAGATTGTTGGGGAAAAAGTAGATTCAATTTATAACTAAATGGTGGTTGACAGAGCTAATCAATTAGCATTTCATTTCATTACCAGCGTTTCCAAAGTGGTTGATTTTGCCATAAATATTCGAGTTCTTCTTTATCGCGCAAGGTGTCCATACACTTCCAAAAATCATGATGTTTAAAGGCTGCTATTTGACCATCTTTTGCTAAATCATCCATAGGTTGGCGTTCCCACATCACATCATCTGCATCTGATTTCAAATAGTTTGAAATTTCCGGTTCTACAATAAAGAATCCACCATTAATCCACGTTCCACTGTCGGCGGGCTTTTCTTCAAAGCGTTCTACACGACCATCATCTTCCATTTTAATAACACCAAATCGGCTTGTTGCTTGAATGGCGGTCATGGTACACACTTTGCCATGAGATTGATGAAAAGCCAACAAATCATCTAAATTCACATTGCTTACCCCATCTCCATAAGTAAGCAAGAATCGCTCGTTACCAACATAAGGTAGTACGCGCTTCAATCGTCCGGCGGTCATGGTATCTAATCCAGTGTCTATCAATGACACTTTAAAAGGCTCAGCATTATTGTGATGAACTTGAAGAGAATTATTTGAGAGATCAACGGTTACATCTGCATTATGCAAAAAGTAGTTGACAAAATACTCTTTAATCATCCATCCTTTATAACCAAGGCAAATAACAAAATCAGTGTGTCCGAAAGCAGCGTATATCTTCATGATATGCCACAGAATTGGCTTTCCACCAATTTCAATCATTGGTTTAGGTCGTAAAGATGATTCTTCAGATATGCGAGTACCACGCCCACCGGCAAAAATGACAACCTTCATAAAAAATTTATTTTTGAGCGTATTGCAAATTTAAACTGTATTGATCTACCATTATTTCCGAGAATAATTTTTAGGAATTGTAAAAGGGAAATCAATTGGTTGGTCAAAATCAGCTTTGATAAAGTTGATGTCGAGCAAATGTTGTTCGCCGGCATTGACCACACTTATATTTCTGGTCATTGAAAATTTTCTTTCACCAAAGGGAAGATAATCTGTAAAGCTGATGCTGCCTGATGGCCCTCCGGTTTGAATGGATCGAAGTTGAATGGTATTTAAAGTGCTGTCGGATTTGAGGAAATTAAGCTGCTGAACAGAATTACTGTCTGCTACTTCAAGAGAATAGAAATTAGCAAGAGAGGCAGCATTTATTGCACTTCCATCTGTTTTCAAAGCACCACCCAACACTAAATTTTGAAGGGTAATAAAGTCTGCGGGTACAGGTAAGACTTTTGCTGCATCCTTAAACGACATCAGCATTACTTCTCGATTCAGATAGTTGATCAACTTCAGGCTATCGGGTGTAATATAAACTCGTGCAACTTGCACAACACCTCCCAAAGCAGTTACAGAAGCCCATATCACTTCATTTCTTTTGATGCGAAACAAGGTTGTAAATTCTTGTTTTTGCCCTTGACCTTCGTAGCGCATTTTGGCTTTTGCCGTAAAGCTGGAATAAGTTGGGCTTTTTTTCCACCAACTGGTCAACATCTGCATCAATGTTGCTTTATCATCCACACCGGCAACAGAATCGGTTTTCACGATTGTATTTATAATTGGTGTGGTTAACATGGGAGTAGAATCGGTTTTCGAAAGTTTATGATGTGGCTTAATCTTGCGTAATAAGATACAAGATGATTGCGAAAAAGCAACAAAACAAATCAAGAAAACAAGCCACAAACCTCTATTCATAAATTTTTCTATCAGAAATTTTTTTGTCAATTATTATGTTTTCTGTCCCTTTAGACTTTGCCCTTTTCCAGCTCTCGACTGCTTTTTCTACATCGCCTAATTTAAAATACACATCGCCTAAGTGTTCCCAAACCGTTCCATCTGCATTTGGATTATGACCGATGGCTTTCAAGATATAATCTTTGGCTAATTCTAGCTTACCTTGTTTGTACAAAATCCATCCATAGGTATCCATAAAAGTTGCCTCATTTGGACGAAGATCTAATGATTTTTTCGACATCCGCTCTGCATCTTCCAGTCTTACGCCTCTCAATGAAAGGTAATAGGCATAATTGTTCAACGCACTTGCATTTTTAGGATTCAGCACAATTGCTTTATCATAAGCACTGTCCGACTCATGCACTTTTCCTGCGGCATGATAGATATCGCCCAACATTGAATTCATGTCTCCTAACAAGGCTTTATTATCTTCCGGCTGAAATTCTATGGCTCGGTTTAATGCTTTGATGGCTTGTGGGTATTCTTTTTTATTAAAATAGCCAATTCCATTTAAATAATGAACAACCGCTTGATTGGGAAAATAGCGTAGCGCTTTTTCTGAATAGCGAATCAACGAATCAGCATCCTTACTATCGGTATAGCTAAACATCAAACGTTGCCAGGCCACATAACGGGATGGGTCTAAAGCAACTGCTTTTTTAAAAGCAATTCTGGCACTGTCTGGTTTATCATTGTCAAGTAACACTTCTCCATACACATTAGCTAAAGCGGCACTCTGCGGATGTAATTGAACCACTCGAGAGGTAATATCAATACTTATATTCCTTTTTCTAACCGAATCAGATGCTAATTCTTGAAGATAAGAAACCAATGCAGACGTTTGTGTTTCCTCGTCAAATTCAGGATTTAGAATGGCTTTGTGCATGTACTCGTCATAGAGAGCTAAGTCCTTTTTTTCTTTATAGAGTTGTGCCATTCCATATTGAATATCGGGGTCTGTCGGCAGTTGTTTTACTGCTTGCAAATACAATTCATAAGCCTTATCAATTTGGTTGTTGTTAGTATATAATTCTGCTAAGTTGTTATAGTATTTACCATCGTTCGGGTTATTGCTGATGAGTTGCTTAGCCGCTTCTACGGCTTTTGTAAGGTCATTCAGCTTGAGATACATTTGTTGCTTTTGAAACAACAAAAAATTTGAACGGTCATCCCCTTCAGCAACTTGCTTTTGGAGTTGATCTATCAGTTCGATAGCGGGCTTAAATTGATTAGCTGCCGCATAAAGCTGAATAGCTTGTAGAATATACTCCTGATTGAATTTGGTCTTTTTGGCGAGTTCACGATAAGCATCAGCTGCGAGTTCAAATTTATTTCGTGATTGAAGAATTTCGGCATAAACAGCTTGATACCATTGATTATTTCCATCGAGTGAAATAGCCTTCTTGATCTGCTCTTCAGCTAACTCCGGCTTTTTTTGGTCTTTGTAAAGCCTTGCCAAATCATAGTGAGGTGCCGCTTCATCAGGCTGTAAAGCAATCACTTCCAGGAGCAAATTTTCTTCCTTTTTAGGATCGTCTAAGATTCGAGCCTTGATAGCATCAACATAAGTAGCCATAGCCTTTGTAGCCCTATCGGGAACAGGTGAACTAACGACTTGTGAGGATGCTATTTGTGAAAAAAAACAAACAACACCAGCTGATAAAAGGCGAAGAATTTTGTGCATCATTGTTTGGTAGAAAAGTCGCCTAAACTTAGATCTTCAGCTTGGTCTGCATACACGACTTGCTTACCAATCAGGGAGTTATCTAATCTGGCATTTTTAATGGTACTATGTGCTTGAATGATACTGTTTGTAATACGCGAATCCTCAACTACAACGCCGGATTCCAATGAAACATGAGGACCGACAACAGAATTTCTCACTACTACGTTTTCACCCAAAAAGCAAGGTGCAATGATAACAGAATTTTCAGTTTTTGCAGTTGGATGAACTAACTGTTCAGATTGTTGCTTTATAGAAAGAATGCGACTATTGGTATAAACGGTTGCATCTTTATTACCACAATCAAGCCATTCTGCTACTTGATCGGTATAGAATTTCACACCCTTATTCAGCATGTGATCCATAGCATCTGTAATTTGATATTCGCCCTTTATTTTGATGTCGTTATCTATTAATCGTTGAAGTTCTTTGCGAAGGTTTTCACCATCTTTGAAATAATAAACACCAATGATAGCCAAGTCAGAAACAAAGTCTTTAGATTTTTCTACAAATGCCTCAATTTCGTTTGCTGCATTAAGCTTTACTACACCAAAGGCAGTAGGATCGTCCACTTTCTGTGTCCACACAATAGCATCTTTGTTTGTGTCAATACTAAAGGTTGCTTTAAATAAGGTATCGGCAAAGGCTACAAATACATTTCCTTTCAACGCATCAGCGGCACAAAGAATAGCATGAGCGGTACCCAATGCTTCGTGTTGATAATATATTTTTCCGGTGGCACCCAATGATTCTGCTACTTGACATAAATGGGTTTCTACTTCCTTGCCAAAACTGGGGCCAATTATAAATGCAATTTCATCTACTTTTTCATTGCTGGTGGCTACTATATCCTCTACTAATCGTTGTACGATTGGTTTTCCGGCAATTGGGATTAAAGGCTTTGCTGTTGTCAGTGTGTGTGGGCGCATACGTTTACCCATGCCCGCCATTGGAATAATAATGTTCATCTTGAATTAGATTGTTGGAAGTTGATTGTTTAGTTTTTTACTTTATCGTTGTTTGTAAAAGGGGAATAATTATTGTCATGAAAAACCGGCTGAACAAATAAAGAAATAAGTTCTGGTTACTGCGAACCGGAATGTCCAAAACCGCCGGATCCGCGTGAGGTATTTGTCAATTCTTCCGATTGATTCCATTCAATTTTTTCGTATCGAGCAATGACCATTTGAGCTATTCTTTCACCATCTGCAATTTCTTGATTTTCGGATGAAAGATTAATAACCGGAATCATGATTTCACCGCGATAATCTGCATCAATAGTTCCTGGTGTATTGACCAATGTAATTCCTTTTTTGATTGCCATACCACTACGTGGGCGAATCTGTGCTTCAAATCCTGATGGCAAAGCAATAAATAAACCGGTAGGAATCAATCTTCGTTCTAAAGGTTTTAAAACAATCAGCTGAGGCAGCCAAGCACGCAAGTCCATTCCTGCAGCACCTTCTGTTTGATATTCAGGAAAAGCATGTGGAGAATGGTTAATTATATCAACTTTTGTAGCCATAGCCGCGCAAAGGTAGCAATACGAAGTTTACAAAATAGAGAACATGCTGCTTTAGGGTTTAATTGTATCAAGCTAAAGTTTACCTTTGCAAGCTTGTTCCTTAGGAAAAACATAACACACCGTTCGAATAAAAAACTACAATCCTTAGCATGGCACTGTTGGGCAATTTGATTTCAAGATCCCTTCATCTCAAGAAGCAATTATCACCGCGCGTAGCAACTCCGCGCACGTACCAATTGCGTACGCTTCGACAATTGCTTGAACGAGGTCAATACACTGCATTTGGTAAGTTTTATGGCTTTGGCAAAATGCTAAGTGAAGAAGTTGATATTGTATATGCCTTTCGTAATTCAGTACCTATCTTTACCTACAATGAAATGTATAAAGAATGGTGGTATAGAGCACATCAAGGTGAAGAGAATGTAGCTTGGCCAGGGAAAGTTAAATATTTTGCTTTAAGCTCTGGCACTTCCGAGTCTGCAAGTAAGCATATTCCGGTAACATCAGACATGATTCGCTCCATTAAAAAGGTAGGCTTCAAACAGCTATACAGCATGGTGGACTTTGAGGTACCTCCTGTTGCTTTTCAAAAAGGAATTCTAATGTTGGGTGGCACCACTTCACTTTTTGAAAAAGGCGAATATTATGAAGGCGACATGAGTGGTATTAGTGCGAAAAATATGCCTCGTTGGGTTGCTAATTTTTTCTACAAACCGGGACAAAAAATTTCAAAACGTCCCAAATGGGAAGATCGCATTAAACTCATTGTAAGAAATGCCCGAAAATGGGATGTGGGCACTGTGTGCGGCGTTCCAGCTTGGGTTCAAATCGTATTTGAAGAAATCATCCGATATCATAAGGTGAAACATATTCATGAAATCTGGCCAAACTTATCTGTCTATATTCATGGAGGCGTGTCGTTCGAACCCTATCGTGATAGTTTCAAAAAACTTTTAGGCAGAGAAATCACCTATATCGAGACTTATATGGCTTCTGAAGGCTCATTTGGCTTTCAAGCTCGACCACATGTAGCAGGAATCAAATTAGTGTTGAACAATGGTATCTTTTATGAATTCGTACCATTTAATGACCAAAACTTCGATGAAGACGGGAATCCGCGTCAAGATGCCCAAACAGTGATTATTGATGAAGTGGATGAAGAAACCGAATATGCTGTCATGATAAGCACTTGTGCTGGAGCATGGAGATATATAATTGGTGATGTGGTACGCTTTTCCAACGCTAAAGAAGGCGAAATTGTTATTGTCGGACGCACTAAACAATTTCTAAGCTTGTGTGGCGAACATCTTAGTGTGGATAATATGAACAAAGCCATAGAAACTGTTTCTCGTCGTTTTGACTTAACGATTCGGGAATTTACCGTAGCCGGATTTCGACATGAAACCTATTTTGCTCATCGTTGGTATGTAGGATGTGATGACAATAAAGTTTCTTCTGAAAGTATTTGTCAAGCATTAGACGAGGTTCTATGTGAAATCAACGATGACTATGCCGTAGAACGTACATCAGCACTCAAAGATGTGTTTGTAACATTGCTTCCTAATCATGCCTTTTACGACTATATGAAAAGCAAAGGTAAAGATGGGGCTATGAATAAATTTCCTCGCGTACTCAAAGGAAAACCCTTAACCGATTGGGAAGAATGGCTTCATGCTAATAAATTTCAATAGTAAGATGATAAAAATGCTTTCCCCCCCCGCCTTTACTGCTTCATCACCGGAATATTGCCCTTTGCCCTGCCAGTAGCATCGGTGATCCGCAACAAGTAGCCGCCGGATTGAAGCCCTACCGTAGGCAAACTCATAGTCTGACCACTTGCC
>JAFDXP010000081.1 GCA_018267875.1 Bacteroidota bacterium
ATCTTTATGTCTTTTAAATCGCTTCATGTTTATTGAATTATGCCATAAAGATACTATTATTCAACATTATACACAAACCAAATAACATAATGCATTGTTAATGTTGGTTTTTAGAGGTGCCCTATGGCAATACTGAAAACAAAACTGAGGATTAAGATTAAGCGAATTTTCGGTATCCAATCTGCCTTGTCTCCGTCATAAGCAGCTGTAATTACCAAGTAGTTGATACCCTGATGCGGATATACCACGCCGGTAACATCCCGAATGTCTATTCTAAATAAATGCTTCTTTTTGCTTCTGATCTGATCAATTGTTTTTTTAGTTAGTGAAATACAATCTTCAGGACGATCACAAAATTTGAAAATGATTTGATCTTGTTCGTTAAGAATTAATATTCCTTTATTTAACAATGCACTGGGAGCAGATGTGTTGATCTTCTGAACCAAATCCGGAGAAATTTTGTATTTCCAGATCATGTCAGCTGTGCTAATACACTTTTGGTGCAAGCGGTTATAAAATTGCTTCGTACGGTTTTGAATAGAAAAGTAGTAGATAGAAGAACACAACAACAACAGTATGACTGTTACAATGATGCTGTAAGCAACCGTTATGCGGTATCTAATCTGCATTAATTACTGTCATCCTTTAAAATGTAGCCCATTCCAACGTGTGTATGTATGAGCTTAGGCGTAAAGTTCTTGTCTATTTTCTTTCTCAGGAAATTGACATACACATCAATAACGTTTGTTTGCGGATCGAAGTCTGTTTCCCAAACTGCTTTTGAAATTTCTTCACGCGAAACCACCTTGTCTTGATTGCGTAAAAAGTATTCAAGGAGTTGAAACTCTTTTGCTGTAAGAGTGATTTTTTGATCATCGCGGCGTGCCTCTTTACGATTCAGATCAAGTTCTAAATTCGCAATTTTTAGCACCGGAATTTCATCAGAAGAGGGCTTGCCAATCTCGGCTCGACGCAACAAAGCTTTAATGCGAACTAATAGTTCTTTGAAATCGAAGGGTTTTGAAATATAGTCATCTGCACCAAGCTCAAATCCTTCTACTTTATTTTCCGTAAAGTTGAGTGCAGTAAGTAGCATAATGGGCATAACCTTATTTCGCTCCCGAATAATTTTACACAATTCATAACCATTCAGAAAAGGCAAGTTTATATCTAAAATTGCTAAGTCAAATTTGTTGGTTAAAAAAAGATCTTTCCCTTCTTTGCCGTTGTAAGCTAACGTGACATTGTAATCATGTTCGTTTAACCCGGTTTGGATGGTATTAGCAAGCTTTTTTTCGTCTTCAACAAGCAAAATATTTGGTCTCATGATGTGTTTTTTATACGACTAAAAAATGGAAAATAACTATTCAATGCGGGCAATTTACAACTTTCATATTGGCAAGTAGTCTGTTTTGAATTAGAAATTGATTAAACTTTTGAATGGATATTTAGTTCTGCTAAGAGAAATGCTCCTGTATGGCTGGATTTGCATTTTGACACAGTCTCGGGGCTACCTTCAATTACAACCATTCCACCGCCTTTTCCACCCTCTGGCCCCATGTCAATCACATAGTCTGCTACTTTAATGACATCCAGATTGTGTTCAATCACCACAACGGTGTTACCTCTATCTACCAAACGATAAAGCACGCTCAATAATTGATTGATGTCTTCAAAATGAAGTCCGGTGGTCGGTTCATCAAGAATATAAATCGTTTGCCCGGTATCGCGTTTGGAAAGTTCAGTTGCTAATTTTACTCGTTGGGCTTCACCTCCACTCAAGGTTACAGCACTTTGCCCCAAAGAAACATAGCCCAATCCAACATCTTGTAAGGTTTTTATTTTCCTGTGGAGGAAAGGAACATTGACAAAAAAATCTACCGCTTCATCAACCGTCATTTTAAGTACATCTGCTATGGATTTTCCCTTATAGCGGATTTCCAGTGTTTCACGATTGTACCTTTGTCCATTGCAATGCTCGCAAGAAACATAAACATCTGGAAGGAAATTCATTTCAATAACACGCATGCCGCCTCCATGACAAGTTTCGCATCTTCCTCCTTTCACATTGAATGAAAAACGACCGGGAGCATATCCACGAATTTTTGCTTCCGGAACTTGTGCAAATAGCTGTCTGACTTCCGTGAAAAAGCCGCAGTATGTAGCCGGATTGCTTCGCGGAGTACGTCCTATTGGGCTTTGGTCAATTTCAATTACTTTATCTAAATTTTCTAAGCCCTCAATGCTTCGATAGGTCATGGGTTGCTGCTTAAAGTTGGGGTAACAATGTTTGGCTAAAAGAGGGTATAGCGTCTCATTAATCAACGTGCTTTTTCCACTACCCGAAACACCGCTAACACACACTAATGTTCCTAAAGGAATTTCAATAGTAACGTTTTGAAGATTGTTTCCTGACGCGCCTGTTAACTTTATTTTATGCCCATTCCCTTTCCTTCTTTCAGTCGGTATAGCAATTGAAAAATGATGATTTAGATAACCGGCTGTTTTAGTATTTGTTTGAATAACGAATTTAGGTGTCCCTTCGCTGACTATTCGTCCTCCATGAATTCCCGCAGCAGGGCCAACGTCAATCAAATAGTCAGCAGCAAGCATTATATCCTTATCATGTTCCACAACCAAAACAGTATTGCCACCATCTCTTAAGTTTTTAAGTGCATTTATGAGCTTTTGGTTGTCCCTTTGATGTAGCCCAATTGATGGTTCATCAAGAATGTATGTAATTCCGGTAAGCTGAGAACCAATTTGAGTAGCCAATCGAATGCGTTGAGATTCGCCACCACTAAGGGTTCGGGTTGTTCTGTCTAAACTGAGATAGTGCAAACCAACATCTAAAAGAAAATGTAGCCGGTCTCTAATTTCTTTCAGTACATCTTTTGCAATTACGTTTTGCTTGTCAGTTAATCGTTGCTCTATGCTATTAAACCATTCGGATAATTCAGAAAGTGGCCAATGTGTACATTCAGCAATATTTTTTTGATCAACTTTGAAGAATAGACTTTCTTTTTTTAGCCGAGCACCGTTGCATTCAGGGCAAATATTGAGCTGCATATAACTTTCTGCCCAATCACGAATAGCCTCTGAAGTAGTTTCATTGAACCAGCGTAGAATCATATTTATCACACCTTCATAGTCGCTCACGGCAAGCATGGCAGGATATTCTTCTGCCTCTGATGCGGCATAAGTAATTATCCCTTGTTCATTACCATACAAAAGAAGATTCAGTTGTGCTTCAGATAATTGACGAATAGGTGTAGAAAATGATATTTTGTTTTTCTTGGCAAAAGTGGTGGCTTGTTTAAATGCCCAAGCCTCGCGTTCTTCTCCTAAAGGTGCAATGCCGCCTTCTGCAATGCTTTTTTGATTGTTGGGTATTACAGCCTGCATGTTCACCTGATATATGTTTCCAAGCCCTTTACAACGAGGGCAAGCACCATAGGGTGAATTAAATGAAAAAGTATTTGGCGAGGGTTCTTCGTAAGAAATACCCGTGTCTGTACACATCAACTGTCTGCTGAATTGTGCTACCGTGTTTTGCTCAACATCAAGCACAAAAACAAGTTCTTTGCCTATTTGTAAAGCCTTTTGAATGCTTTGACTCAACCTTAGCCGAGCATCAGATTGTACGATAAGACGATCAACAACCAATTCAATATCGTGAATTTTATACCGGTCTAATTGCATTCGTTCCTTTAAGTCCGTAATCTCACCATCTATACGCACTTTTAAGTAACCTTGTTTTCTTAGTTGCTCAAACAATTCCCGATAGTGTCCCTTACGCCCACGAACTACCGGAGCGAGCACCATGATTTTTTTTTCGGAAAAATACTGTTGAATGTGCTGAATAATTTCTTCCTCGCTAAACTTAGCCATTTTCTTGCCTGTGTTGTATGAATAAGCTTCACCAATTCGGGCAAAAAGAAGGCGCATAAAGTCATATACTTCTGTTACAGTTCCAACTGTTGATCGAGGATTTCTGTTAGTTGTTTTTTGTTCTATGGAAATGACAGGCGAAAGTCCTGAAATCTTGTCCACGTCCGGTCTTTCGAGGTCGCCCATAAATTGTCGAGCATAAGCTGCAAAGCTCTCCATATAGCGTCTTTGCCCTTCAGCAAAGATGGTATCAAAAGCAAGTGAAGATTTCCCACTTCCGCTAATACCGGTTATAACAACTAACTTGTTCTTAGGAATTGAAACATCTATATTTTTAAGGTTGTGCACTCTGGCACCCTGCACTTCTATATGTCCGAAACCACTTGATTCTTTTTGTAAGTTTAGTAGCTGGGTTTCCACTGTCTCCATATTATTTCAGCTTTTGCTAATCAATATTTTCGCTCAATAACATAATTAACCAAAGCCTCCATTGCTGTCCTGGCTTCACTTTCAGGGTATTGATGTAGCAAAGTAATTGCCTCTTGACGATAGCTTTCCATCTTTTCCCTTGCATATTCAATCCCGCCCGCATTTTTTACACATTGAATGACCTCGTTTACCTTTTTCCGATCAGTACTTTGGTTTTTAATGATGTAGATGATCCGCTGTTTATCTGTGTTAGAAGCATTTTGTAAGGTGTAAATAAGGGGTAAGGTCATCTTTTTTTCTTTGATGTCAATACCGGTAGGCTTTCCAATATTGTCGTTACCATAGTCAAATAGATCATCTTTTATTTGAAAGGCAATTCCTGCTTTTTCTCCAAACAATCGGAAAAATTCTGCTGTTTCCTGATTCTTTGAAGCGGCAAAAGCACCGGCAGAACACGCCGCAGATAATAGTGATGCGGTTTTAGCACGAATTATTTCAAAGTAAATTTCTTCCTTGATATCCAATTTTCTTGCCTTCTCCATTTGAAGTAATTCACCTTCACTCATTTCTTTGACGGCACGTGAAGTGATTTGAAGGATATCATAGTCGTTATGTTGAAGAGAAAGTAATAACCCTTTTGATAGCAAATAGTCGCCAACCAAAACAGCAATTTTGTTTTTCCAAAGTGCATTGACCGAGAAAAAACTTCTACGTAACATAGCATTATCAACCACATCATCATGCACTAAAGTGGCAGTATGCAAAAGCTCAATCAAAGAAGCGGCTCTATACGTTTCTTCATTAATAGTGCCAGCTATTTTCGCGCTTAGAAAAACAAACATGGGGCGCATCTGCTTTCCCTTGCGTTTTATGATAAACTGCATAATTCGATCAAGAAGCGGATTGTTTCCTTTAACGCTCGAGGAGAATTTTTTTTCAAAAATGCTTAATTCGGTGCCTATAACTTGATTTACCAATTCCATTTGCAATGAGCGATTCGGGAGTGCAAAAGTCGGTAACTTTCTATGTTTTGTTATTCATTTTATAAGAATCCGATAAAATTTTGCGGTTTACAAGAAAAAATTATTGCTGTTATTTTGTTTTTTTAAAATCGAACTATACCTTTGCTCTCATATTTGATTTAGCCAAAATCTTTTTTTAATAAACACATCTGTTATGGTCAACAAAAAGTACCTATTGCTTGCTGGTGTATGCTCCGTACTTGCGGCTCACCCAGCTTTGGCGCAGGAAAGTCAAAATGCCGCTGCTACATGGGGTAGTCGCGACATGACTTACCGCGGTCAGAGCTATGACGCTTTGGATTCCAACTTTTACACTGGGAAAAAGAAAATGACTCAGTATCGTCAGTACATGAATCACCAAACTCCATTCTTACCTAAGCCCAACAACCAATGGGAAGTAGGTGTGAACTTCGGTTTGTCAAATGTATTTGGTGATGTAACTTCTAAAACTCCATTTTCCGCTAAAAAAGGTACCGATGCTATGGGCTTTGGTATTACTGTGCGTAAATCACTTGGTTATTTCTTGTCTTTACGTGCTCAATATATTCATGCACGTGCAACAGGATTTAATTACCGCACTTCTTTAGCTAATGAACAACCTTGGAGCACTTATTATCCACAGGGTCAATCCATTTATCGCAACTATCGTACTAATATAGATGAGTTGTCTTTGCAAATGGTTGGCGCATTAAATAATATTCGCTTCCATAAGGCTAAGAACTCATTAAGCCTTTACGGTTTCTTAGGCGGTGGTATGATGATTTATGATCCTCGTATCAATGCTTTAGATGCCAATGGTAATCCTTACAATTTCTCAAATGTTACAGGTTATACTACAGGTACTACTTGGGCAAATCGTAAGCAAACAAACAAAGATTTGAAAAACTTGTTTGATGATTCTTATGAAAGTACGCCAGGTCGTGAGTCCCGCTCCGGAAAAAACAACAAAAACATCATTCCGGTAGCAACTGTCGGTTTGGGTGCTCAGTTCCGTCTTGGTAAGGTTGTTTCTCTACAATTAGAAGAAAAGCTGACATTCGCTTTTGTTGATAAATTGGATGGTCAAGAGCAACAATACAACGGTTCTCTTTCTCCTGATAAAGACGTTTGGAACTATTTCTCATTAGGATTGAATTTCAATCTGGGAAATAAGCATAAGAATGTTGCACCACTTTGGTGGGTTAATCCATTGGATCATGCATACAGCGAATTAAGCGATCCTCGCCACATGCGTCTTCCAGAAGCAACTTTAGCTGATTCTGATGGTGATGGTGTAGCTGATCAATTTGACAAATGCCCTGGAACTCCTGCCGGTGTAGCTGTTGATTCTCATGGTTGCCCAATGGATACAGATGGTGATGGTGTACCTGATTATAAAGACAAGCAATTGATTACACCAACTGAATGTCAGCCAGTAGATGCAGACGGTGTTGGTAAATGCCCATGTCCTGATGGTTGTGGAACGGCTGCTCCAGCTTGTGGTACCATAGGCGCAGGAAGTCTGAATTTCTCTGGTGCTTCAAGCAAAATCTCTGGTGGAATGCAAGCACAACTTTCAAACCTTGCAGCACAAATGTCTGCTAATCCAAACTGTAAAGTTGTAATTATTGGTGCTGGAAACTCAAGCAAAGTTCAACAACAACGTAGCTGGGATCGTGTAAACGCAGTGATTGAATACATGAGCGAAAAGCATGGTATTGATCGCAACCGTTTCATCTTCCAATATGGTGCTGCCGGTAATCAAGAAGCAGTTTTATATCGTTCTGCAAACTCTGGTGAAGAAGGTCCATCTAATGTGGCTCCTCCATTCCCTAATTTGAGAAGAAACTAATTACAGTATATTATTTCAAAAGGAACCGCTTCACGAAATGAGGCGGTTCCTTTTTTACTATTAATGATGCCTCTATCAAGCAATAATTATCTGCGTCAATTTTCACATAAGGGTTTTGCAAAAAATCACAAAAACGGTTGAGGTGAATAACGATATAATAACACCATGAAGGTGAATAAGAAAAAAAGTTAAAAAAAAATTTGGTAGTTCAAAAAACCCTATTACCTTTGTGTTTCAGTTAGCGGAATAACATAGCTAACATCCACTGTATCTGAGTAGTTTTCTTAATGATGCTACTCTTCCATAAGGCGAGAGAATAGAGAGCTTTTTTAACGTAAACATGAAAATGTCTCTAAATGCCTATATCTTTCCATCAATCTGCTAAAACAAAGTTTATGCAAAACAAAAATCGCCTTTTATTGGCCGGTTTATGTATGCTGTTTTCCTCCACTCATGTAATTGCACAAGAGCCGGTTCAAACAACAATTACGACGACCAATACAACTGAACAAGCCGTTAGTACGGCTATTGTTACGCCTGGAAGCCAAGCCATCGCCTACGGAGGCAGTTACAATGTTCTAGATACGAACTACGTACCGGCATTTCGTATGGATCAGCACCGTAAATTTCTAAATTATCAATACAACTTTCCGGCAAAGCCACGCAATATGTGGGAAATTGGTGTGGGAACAGGGCTTTATAATTATTCAGCTGATGTGCCAACACTTATGTTATGGGAAGGCGGAGGGTATGGCTTCCATGCTCATATTCGCAAATCATGGGGTTATATGTTTTCAACCAGGTTGCAATATATCTATGGTATTGCAAAAGGTCTTCAATGGCAAGAATCAGTAAACTATAGCCGGAATAAGGCATGGTATAACGATGGGTATTCACATGCTCAAAATATGGCGAATCCCAATGCTTACCATCCCATGCTATTAGAGAAAATTGATGGACAGCCTGCCATGTTTTACAATGATTATGATCCAATCCACTATAATTATAGATCAGAAGCACATCAGTTGAGCCTTGACTTTATGTTCAACACCAATAACATTAGTTGGCATAAAGCTCGCACCGGTTTGTCATTCTATGGCTTTATAGGAATGGGTGCATTTGCCTATAATACAAAGGTGAATGTATATGATGCCAATGGTAAACGATATAATTTTCAAGAAATAGTTGGTGATATCCCACAAGTACATGCAAATCGCCGTGAAATCAAACGTCGGTTGAAAGCAGGTATGGATAATTCTTATGAAACTGAAGCAGAAACAATTCGAGGTGTTCGCCGTCCTACTATTTTCCGTAACAAAACATTAGATTGGGCATTTAGTGGTGGTCTTGGAGCGCAAATTAAAATTTCCAAATTGGTCAATATATCTATCGAAGATAGAATCACTTTCCCTCATGATGATGATTTATTGGATGGTCAACGTTGGGCAGAACAAACCTTAGGTGATCCGGTATTCACTCAGAATAATGACATGGTGAATTATTTTTCGATTGGTGTTAATGTAAACGTGGGTAACAGCCGTAAAAATGTAGAACCCCTCTACTGGCTTAATCCATTGGATTATGTTTATGACGAATTGAATGCGCCAAATCATTTGAAAGTAAATGCGACTCTTCCTGATTCAGATCATGATGGTGTAACGGATCAATTTGATCAATGCCCTGGAACACCTGAAGGAGTACCGGTAGATGTAAATGGTTGCCCGCTTGATACAGATGGTGACGGTGTGCCGGATTATCGTGATAAGCAATTAATTACGCCAACTGAATGTCAGCCTGTAGATGAAGATGGCGTTGGTAAATGTCCTTGCCCTGATGATTGTAGCGGAACTGCTAAAGTTAGCGGACCTTGTTCAAATATAGGTTCCGGAACCATTGCCTTCGACAACAATGCTTCACGCATTAAACCGTACAATCAAGCACGTCTTGCTTCTCTTGCAGCCATGATGAAAGCACATCCGGATTGCAAAGTGGTGATGATAGGTGCAGGTGCTGGAAGCAAAATACAACAACAACGCTCTTGGGATCGCGTAGATGCTATCATTTCCTACATGATGGAAAGACATGGAATAGATAGAAATCGCTTTATCTTCCAATACGGACAACAGGGTGATCCAAACACTGTAATGTATCGTTCTGCAATGGAAGGCGAAGATGGACCGGCTAATGTAGCCCCTCCGTTCCCGAACTTAAGGAGAGATTAGGAGTCTCTTTTGAACAAAGAAAAACCCTGGCATTTTTGTCGGGGTTTTTTTATTGTGTTTTTTAAGAAAATTGTATAATTATAGCTTTCCTACATCAAAGTAATTCTCGGTGGAAATTTACTAATCGTTCTAAAGGACTTTTTTCTATAATCCCTAATTCCATTTCATACTGATGACAAAGATTATTAACCACATCCTTAAATTCATAAGCTACGGATCCGGTAAAATGTATAGGTAGTTTCCAACTTTCTCGAAATTTCATCAAATGAAAATGAAAGAAATCATTTAAGGAATCTTCAATGATATTGTCCACCATATAATGACCTCTATTTTCCTTGAGCAGTTGCACAAAGCCGGCCAAATAACGATTAGGAAAGGGTGTACTATAAAGATGTTGAATGATTTTTGATAAATCGTCTCCAAATAAATGTTCAAATGATTGTCTGAGTTCTTCGTCAAAAGTGTGGTAAGTATAATATTGAAGAACCCTTTTCCCCATATAGTTTCCGCTTCCTTCATCGCCTGCAATGTAGCCAAGAGAAGGGTGTTTATCTTTTATCTTTTCCCCATCAAAATAGCAACTATTGCTACCGGTACCCAAAATGCAAACAATTCCTTTTTGGTTGCCGCACAGCCCTCGAGCAGCAGCCATCATATCGCAGCTTACTTCTGTATTACTTATGTCAAAATAATCTTTGAGAATGTGTTTCAGTTTGTTTTGTTGTTCGGGTTGACTGGCTCCCGCACCATAAAATATAATTTTTGAAGCTGCTGAAAAGATGTTTCGGTCAGGTAATTCTGATTTCAGTAAGGCCTTGATTTGTTCATTGGTTTGCAAATAAGGATTAATGCCCGATGTTTGATGGTGTTTCAAAGACCCTTTGGAAGAAACAATGCACCAGTCGGTTTTAGTGGAGCCACTTTCAACAAGTAGTAAGGCAGCCATAATGAGGAAGATTGAAAAGCAAATTTGCAGTTACTAAGTTCAATAACCTAAAAATTTAAGAGAGAAAACTGAGTTTAACATTCTAACAATTGAGAATTGTTAGCTTCTCCAATATTTTGTATGAATACTCCTACCTTTGCAGCCGATTTCTACAATGGACGAGCGCAAAAGTAGCGGACTAAATACTTGGACTCCACTACTATTTTCCCTGTTATTGATTATTGGTATGGTGCTGGGTTTCAATTTGAGAGACACCTTACGCAACAAACGTGATATTCAAGCTATCATAGACAGAAATGATAGGCTGGAACAAATCATTGACCTTATAAACGAAAAATACGTTGATAGCGTAAATTCAAACCTTTTATTTGATGATGCTATTTCTGGAATTTTAAGTCATCTTGATCCGCATACGGTCTATATTACGGCTAATGATCTTCAAGGAATAAATGAAGATATGGAAGGTAGTTTTGTAGGGATTGGTGTGGAGTTTTCCATAGTTCGTGATACAATTCAAGTTACTTCTGTAATTGATGGAGGCCCGGCACAAAGAGCTGGCATCAATCTTGGCGATAAATTGATTAAAGTAGATGACAGCATCGTAGCTGGAAGAAAAATTTCGAGTGCTACTATCATAAAAATGCTACGCGGTAAGATGCATAGTAAAGTGTTTGTAACTATTCTTTCTATTCAAAATGCTGCCGAAAAGAAATTATTAATTCAACGAGATGCCATCCCATTATATAGCCTGGATGTGTCATTAATGCTTGACGAGGCTGCTCACATTGGCTACATTAAACTAAACCGATTTAGCGCAACTACTTACGATGAATTTAAAACCGCATTGACCGCCCTAAAGAATAAGGGGATGCAATCTTTAGTACTTGATTTGCGTGGTAATCCGGGGGGATATCTTGATGCCGCTACCAAAATTGCCGGTGAGTTTTTAGGTAGTGATAAGTTAATCGTTTATACAGAAGGGAAACATTCTCCTCGAACAGAGTATAAAGCTGAAAATAATGGAGAATTTGAAAAAGGTAAGTTGGTGATACTGATTGATGAAAGCAGTGCATCAGCCAGCGAGATTCTTTCGGGTGCAACACAGGATTGGGATCGTGGTATTTTAGTAGGGCAACGTAGTTATGGAAAAGGGTTGGTGCAAGACCAATTTGACTTGGCAAATGGAGCAGCTTTACGACTGACTGTGGCAAGATATTATACGCCTTCTGGTCGCTGTATTCAACGACCTTATGCAAAGGGTAAGGAAAATTATGTAGAAGAAATTTCCTCCCGATTTCATGGCTCAAGAAATGATAACGATAGTTTTGCCAAAGCAGACACAACTAAATACTTTACCCAAAATAAACGAGTGGTATATGGTGGAGGCGGTATTTCGCCCGATGTGTATGTGCCTCGTGATACGGCATTTTTCAGCGTTCCACTTTTCAATTTGATTTTTAACGACACTACGCGACTTTTTGTTTGGGAATACTTTTTAGCCAATAAAAAGTCATTAGCTCAATATCAATCTGCAACTGATTTTGCCAAGCATTTTGATGGAGTACAACTATCTCAAAAGTACGCTGCTACCTTATCCCCTAAATGGCGAGCACAATACCGTGCAATTATGATGAAACCAACGAGTAAAGAATATTTCGAGTTGCAATTAAAAGCCCGTTTGGCCCGTTTTATGTTTCACGATGAAGGCTTTTACAGTGTCATAAATCCGTATGATAAGGTCATTAAACGAGCATTGTTTTTGTTAAGCCATGATCAATACTCAAAAATTATAAGTCGGTAATTTATCTAACCAAACTACTTGTAATTTATTTGTTGCATCTGCACAAAAAGTTTGATGTCCATTGCTCAGCAGCCAATAATTTGATGGAAGTGCTTGGTGATAATTCAATAGTTGAAAAAGTGTTTGTTCATTGATCGCGACCTCTGGATTTTTAAGTTCTGCTAATAACCAAGGCTTATGCTGACGATTGAAAACAACGATGTCAAATCGTTTGGTTTGCTTACCTACAACAATTTTTCGTTCAACGGCAATCATGCCTAAAGGATACTTTTCTTGAGAAATTAAATATTGCAAAATGTATTGTCGCACATGTTCTTCAGGCGACAGTAAAATCCATTTTTTTCTTACCGGACAAAATACAGTGGTTCTATTTTCTTGGTGTCGAAGTTGAAGTTGTAAATCAGAAAAGTTAAGTGAAATCATGCAAACATTGCTTCACTGTAAAGGTATATTGTCAACGGATATCTTGACTAAACATGAAGATATTATCCACTTTTTTCTAACTTAGGCAATGATGAAAACAAAAGAAGAAATTGTTCAAAACTGGCTTCCGCGTTATACAGGACAAAAATTGAGTGACTTTGGCGAATATATTTTGCTCTGCAACTTTAGTCACTATGTTTCACTCTTTGCTGAAATGCACGGGGTTCCTGTTGTTGGCATTGATAAACCAATGCAATGTGCTACTGCGGAGGGCGTAACAATAATAAACTTTGGAATGGGCAGCCCCAGTGCAGCTACAATGATGGATTTGTTAACCGCCATTTCCCCAAAGGCTGTTTTGTTTTTAGGAAAGTGCGGTGGATTGAAAAAGAAAAATAAAGTTGGCGACTTAATTTTACCCATAGCAGCCATTAGAGGTGAAGGAACCAGTAATGATTATTTTCCTGCTGAAGTGCCGGCACTGCCTGCATTTGCCTTGCAAAAAGCAATTTCTACAACCATTCGAGAGTACAAAAGAGATTATTGGACAGGCACTGTTTATACTACCAATCGCCGTGTTTGGGAACATGATGAAGAGTTTAAAGAATATCTGAGAAAAATTAGAGCAATGGCAGTAGATATGGAAACTGCAACCATTTTTACGGTAGGTTTTAAAAATAAAATTCCTACTGGAGCTTTGCTGCTTGTGTCTGATCAACCCATGGTGCCTGAGGGGGTGAAAACCGCTGCCGGAGACCTTTCAGTAACAAAAAACTATGTGGATATGCACTTAAAAATTGGCATTAGCTCTTTAGAGCAATTAATTAATAATGGGTTGACCGTTCGCCATCTGAAGTTTTAAATGATGTTACCAGAGAGTAGGCTTTTAGTAGAAAATTTGTCTGTCAGCTTTTTGAAATCAGAAAGTAAGGTCGTTCGTAATTTTTCTTTTTCCTTAAACAAGGGTGAGACTTTAGCCATAGTGGGGGAAAGTGGATCAGGAAAATCACTTACAGCCCTTTCCTTAATTGGTTTACTTCCATTATCAGCAAAATGGATAGGTAATATTTTTTTGAGATCATCTGATGAAAAGGTGGTACAGCTTCAAACTGAAAACGATTGGGAACACTTACGTGGTAAGGAAATTGGGATTGTATTTCAAGAGCCGATGAATGCCCTAAATCCCATCATGAAAATTGGTGAACAATTAGTAGAAAGTATTCAAAAACATCAACCCCTTTCAGCCCCTCATGCCAAGAAAAATTCTTTAGATTGGCTAACAAAAGTGCAATTACCATTGCCAGAACAAATATGGCATCGTTATCCTCATGAATTGTCAGGTGGGCAAAGACAACGGGTGATGATTGCAATGGCAATGTGCAACAATCCAAGCTTACTCATAGCCGATGAACCTACAACTGCCTTGGATGCAACTGTTCAGAAAGAAATAATTGCTTTGATTAAGGATTTGCAAGCTCAAACCGGAGCCTCCTTAATTTTTATCACGCATGATTTAGCTTTGGCTGCTTCCATTGCTACTAATGTTGCAGTCATGTTTCAAGGAGAATGTGTAGAATGGGGATCTGCTCAGAAAATATTTCATGCCCCTGCTCATCCATATACACAAGCTTTGATGGACTGTCGCCCCTCGCTGGAACACAAGGGTAAACCATTGCCAACGGTTGCAGACCTCCTTAATCCACCAACGGTTTTGAATCAAAATGAAACGAAATCTCCACACACTGAAATGACTGATATTGAAAGCGAGGAACCCTTATTACAAGTAAAAGGAATGAAAGTTTGGTTCCCATCAGGAAAATCGTGGAATAGGCAAACAAAAAATCATTTTAAAGCAGTAGAAGATGTTTCATTTTCATTGAGACGGGGAGAAGTTTTAGGCTTAGTAGGCGAGAGCGGTTGTGGAAAAAGCACTATTAGTAGAACCCTTTTGGGCTTAACTCCTTTACAATCAGGACAGATTTTTTTTGAAGGGAAAGATTTAGCCTTTCAATCACAAAATGAATGGCGTGAAACCCGACGTCATATTCAATTGATTTTTCAGGATCCATTTTCCTCTCTCAATCCCCGAATGACAGTTGGAGAAATGTTGATGGAGCCATTAAGGGTTCATCAAATTGTTCCCCAACAAGAGCTTAAAAATGAAGCCTTGAGATTGTTGTCATTGGTACAACTCCCACCTGAAAGTTTGACCAGATATCCGCATCAATTTTCCGGTGGACAAAGGCAAAGATTAGGTATTGCACGAGCCTTAGCGGTGAGGCCTAAGCTGTTGATTTGTGATGAAAGTGTTTCCGCTTTAGATGTCAGCGTTCAAGCACAAATTTTAAACTTGTTGAAAAAACTACAATCTCAATTAGGACTATCTTATCTTTTTATATCTCACGATTTGTCGATTGTTTATTATATCAGCGACAGTGTAATGGTAATGCGCACTGGTAAAATTGTAGAAAAAGGTTCTGCCTTTGAGGTCTTGCAACACCCTAAGGATCCTTATACGGAAAGTCTTGTTGCTGCCATTCCCAAATTGTAACTCAGTAGAAAGTACATCCTTTGTTTGAAATAGAGGGAAGCCATATCAGGCTTGGTTTTAGATAATGAGATTTTTTTAAAAAATGATTTTGATGAGCATAAAATAAGCCGGCATTCCTTCTTTTGGGTTGCCGGCTCTAAAGTGGATATAACTGATTCTATTTTACTAATTTCATTTCTTTCAGCAGCCACCCTGCATTTCCAAATTTTTCTACAATAAAGAGAGTATAACGGATGTCTAAAGAGATATTCCTACATAGTTTCGGGTCAAAATAATAATCACTCATTGTGCCTTCCCACACTCGGTCGAAGTTGGTACCTATTAATTCACCTTTCGCATTCAGAACAGGGCTACCACTATTTCCGCCACTGGTATGATTGCTAGCAATAAAAGCTAAAGGCACTGTTCCGCCTACATTCCAACGCCCGTAGTCTTTTTTGACATATAGCTCTTTAAGTTTTTGGGGAACTCGAAATTCTTCTACATCAGGATTGTTTTTGGCAATAGCCTCATCTAATGTAGTTTGAAAACTATATCCCGCCGGTCCATCTGGATCCATTCCCTCAATTTTTCCATAAGCCAGACGCAAAGTAAGATTGGCATCTGGATAAAACATTTTTTGAGGATCCAAAATCATTTGGGCTTTCATGAACAGCCGGTTGTAATAAGCTAATGCGTTATTATATCGGTTGATGATCGGGCTAAGCTCGTTTTTTCGATATTGTGAAACAAAGTGATAAAATTGAAGTGCCGGATCAGCTAAAAGGAGCATTGTATCATTTGCCTTTGCCGTAGTAGTAAACTGTCGCAGCTTTTCTTCACTTCTTAATAAGGAAGTATGATATAAATCGTCTGCCCAAGTACTCATGTTCTTTTTGTATTGTTGATAACTTTTCTGAAGTGTAGGCGGTGCCCAACGTCCCACTGAATTGAAATAGATAGGCAATAGCGTTTCAAAGGTTTCTTGATCCGTTTTTAAATCAAAATTCTTAAAGAAGCCGGCACTGTTTTGTGATAGTTTATCCAGCGAATCGTGTAATTTTTCTACTGTAATTTTTGATCGCATTACTTGTAGTATTTTATCCAGCAAAGCAGCTTGTGCTATCATTTCTATACCCAAAATTGCTTCTTGAATATAGACATCTGCTTTCAAGGCGCTATCGGCCCGATTTGTGTTTGCCGCAAGGTGAGATAGAACGTCTGCAGCCCATGGTAGTTGACTGTTGCCATTTGCTTTTGATTGAAATGCTTTTTCAAAATCAACTTTTTTATTGATCACATTATTCAGTTTCAACCCTCGTACTTCACCTTGCCATTTTTTCCAACCATTGGCAACTCCTGCCCGTTTTGAAGTGTATTTTAGAAACACATCGCGGTCGTCATTCATGTGCTTTGACCAGACAGCTAATTTCTTGGTGCGAACAGAAATTCTAATTGGATCAATAATGCTATAAACTTGGTTTAACTGATACGACGAAATGTATTCTTGGGTTGTACCTGGAAATCCATACACCATTGTAAAATCACCTTCTTTAAAGCCGCCTGTATTGATGGTGAAAAAGTTTTGGGTTTCATAAGGCTTGTTACTGGAAGCGTAGGGAGCCGGTTTGTTATTCTTTCCGGCATAAATTCTAAACATACTAAAATCGCCGGTGTGTCTTGGCCACATCCAGTTGTCAGTATCACCACCAAACACGCCAATTCCGTTAGGCGGAAAGCCTACTAAGCGAACATCTTGAAAGGTTTCGCTGAGGATGACCCAATATTGATTTCCGTTAAAAAATGGTTTTATCGAAGCATCCATTTTAGTGGTGTATTGATATCCTTTTTCCAATCCTTTGATTCGAATGGATATAATACTGTCTCGTTTTGATTCGGATAAAGTATCTGGAATGTCAAATAAGACTAAGTCAGAAACGTTTTCCATTTTACGAATAAACGTTACCGTCAATCCCGGACAAGGGACTTCATCTTTGTTGTTTTGTGCAAAAAAGCCATTTGCAAAGTAGTCTTTATCCTTGCTGCTCAATCCTTGAACAGTGCCATAGCCGCAATGATGATTGGTAAGTACCAGTCCTTTATTGGAAATGACCTCACCGGTACAACCTTTACCAAATAATACAACTGCTTGATTCAGACCGGTTCCATCAGTGTTGTAAAGCTTAGAAACGGGAATTTGTAAACCATTTTCTTTTAAGTCAGCTCCTCTTTGTTTCAGTGTAGGGGGAAGCCACATCCCTTCCTTGGCAACGGCTGAAAACACCGAGCCAACCAGAATAAGAAGAAAGCTTGTCTTTTTACGAAAAAGCTGATTAAAATGAGTGGATAACATAGTATCATTTTGATTGTGAGAAATAAAAATAGCACTTTGCTATAAAAGTTTTACCGTTATGGTTATATTAGCCGAATATAAGAGAAAGACCTTTTCAGTTTTATGAGAAAATGCCTCGTTTTTGTAGCACTCTTTTTAGTGTCACAACTGAACTATATAAAAGCACAGAACTTATTCAGCGTACCCGATACGGTTTGTATTAGACAGCCTGTAACGATTACGCCAAGCGTTAGCGCCAGTACATATTATTGGGGATTTTGTTCGGGCTATATGCTCAATGCGCCAGTGCAAACCAATTTAGGTGCAGACACTAATTTGTTTAATCCCAGTGCAATTGTGGTAGAACGCGATGGCCAAAACTATTTTGGCTTTGTTGCAAACACCGCAACCAACACTCTTGTGCAATTAAATTACGGAAGAAGTTTGGGAAATAAGCCTATTACTACTGTAATTGGAAGCATGAATAACACAATGCCAAAAGATGCTGCAAAATTGTTTCTTACTAAAGACTCTTCCGGTAATTGGTTTTTGTTCATTACTGGTGGCACCACAGCATCAAATTCAACCATAGCACGGATTGATTTTGGAAAATCATTGTCCAATCTAAATCCAAGCTCAGTAAATTTTGGTAACCTGGGAGGTGTGTTAAATGCTCCACGTGGTTTATTCATTCAAAATGTAGGTGGTAGTTATGTCGGATTTTTGGCAAATCAAATGGACAACAAACTGATTCGACTTGATTTTGGTACTAACCTTTCTCTTACACCTAATGTAACGGATATGGGTGCAAGCTTTGGATTTGGCACACCCTCAGATATGATTCCGGTTTATGATAACGGTTTTTGGTTTGCTTTCGCTACTAATTTGGGCAACAATCTTCTTACTCGCCTCGTTTTTGGTACATCACTCAATAATATTCCCACAGGTAGTTTTCTTGGGCTAATCGGTGATCCAATGAAAGGTCCGTCAAGCCTTACTTTCGCTCGGGATTGTGATGCTTTTTATTTTTATGTTACCAACAGTTTGGCTAACAGTGTAACTCGTATTGATGTATCAAATTTGCTATCAGCTCAATATCGCGGCACAGAATATACTGTTGCCAATGCGTTGAAAACGCCCAACAGTATTACTAAAATTGTTAGAGAAAGAGATAACCTATATTGCTTTGTTGCCAACGTTGGCGATAATTCACTTTCTAGTATTGTATTTGCACAATGTACAACTGCTTCTATAACGTCTTCTACTGCTACAAATCCGCCTGTTTATTCTTATCAACAACCGGCTCGTTACAATGTTTATTTAGCAATTGATGAAGGATTGCCAACCATGCAAGTTCAATGTAAGCAAATTGTTGTTTTGCCTATTCCACAACTCACTATTAGTCAAGACACGATTATTTGTCAGGGGGATTCAATTTTACTATCTGTTCGTTCACAAAAAGGACTCAGCTTTAGTTGGAATTCTCATTATAATATAAGCCCTAAACGCGACTCATTTGATGTAAAGGTTTGGCCAGAATTTGCTACCGACTATAGAGTGGTGATTCCTTATGCAAATGGTTGTGTGGTAGATACCGATGTGTATGTAGATGTCAGTAAAATAAAAGCAGATGCTGGTGCCGATCGTATCCTTTCTGATGGTGCAAAATCTATGTTGGGTGGACCCGGAACTACGGAAGGGAATCAATTTACTTACACTTGGTTGCCCAATCAGTTTATCAACGATATTTCAAGCCCAAATCCGGTTGTTAATCCACCTTATGATTTCACATACTATCTTGAAGTACGAAACAATTTTGGCTGCTATGCCATAGATACGGTTGTAGTTCGTGTAACTTGTAATGACCTGAATCTTCCGAATGCTTTTGTGCCTGAAAGCAGTAATCCGCAAAGCAACAGATTTGGATTGTTGAATCACCAAATTATGAAGCTCAACTACTTTAAAGTATTTGATCGTTGGGGAAAATTGGTTTTTGAAACTACAGATGTAACTAAACAATGGGATGGCCGCATTAATGGAAATGCCGCACCAATGGGCGTTTATGTTTGGGAGGCAGATGGTTTCTGTGTAGAAAACAAACGATTTAAGCGAAACGGAAACGTTACTTTAATTCGATGATTTAAACAAAGGCAAAAACGATAATGATTTTCATGTTTCAAATCGAATTGCCTGACCCTAACACCGATATCGAAGGATTAGTGTCTGCACAACGAGCATGTATTGCTAATTTACTCTCTGAAGGTAAGCTTTTAGCTTACAGTGTAGCTTCAAATCTTCATACAATTTGGTGTGTAGTACTTGCACACAACGAAAAAGAAGCGATGGATATTGTCGCTTCTTTTCCGTTGCAAAAACATTTTGTAGATGTTTCTTTTCAAAAGTTACTTATCCACAATACTACTCCCACAGCACTTCCGGAAATTTTTCTTAATTAAGTCAAAATTTTAAAAGAATTGGATTATTGAAATCGTCTATCAATGAATAGGTGAAAAGATGATTAGGGTTCTTGTTCATAGCGAAATACTGGACGAACTTTGCATCGTCAAACACTTAAAAAAGGACGTATTATGAGCAAGTTCGTAACCGTAGGAATGAGTTTTCCTGAGTTCAACAAAAAAGCGGTTGTTTCCATTGAAAAGGGAAAAGAGTTTAAACAACTGTCTAATGAAGACATTAAAGGTCAGTGGGCTGTAATGTTTTGGTGGCCAAAAGATTTTACATTCGTTTGTCCAACCGAAATTGCAGAATTCAATAAGAATTTTTCCAACTTTCAAGACCGCGATACAGTGTTGCTGGGAGCTTCTACCGATACAGAATATGTACACTTAGCCTGGAGAAAAGACCATAGCGATCTTCGTGATTTAAAATTTCCCATGATTGCAGATACGTCAAAAAGCCTTGCTGATGAATTAGGCATTCTAAATGAAGGAGAAAAGATTGCTTACCGTGCAACTTTCATCATTGATCCGGAAGGTATTGTTCGCTGGGTAAATATTAATGACCTAAGCGTAGGGCGCAATGTAGCAGAGGTTTTGCGTGTTCTTGATGCTTTGCAAACAGATGAGTTGTGTCCTTGTAATTGGACTAAAGGCGAAGAAACATTATCACAAAAACAACGTGCCGAAGTAGTCGCTTAATCAAGATAACTAAAGTTAATTTAAACGAATCCACCCTTAATTCGGGTGGATTTTTTCCATATACTTTTCCAAAATTGCCAATCATGGATTTAACAAAAAATGAAACCGTGTCTTCTTTCTTTTCTGATTTAGGAATTGATGCAAACCATAGTAGTCATAACCTTCAGCAGCTTGCTATTGCTGATAGCAAAATGCTTCGCGATTTGAAACTGAATGTCTCATCTGTACTGGGAAGCGGAAATATGAATCGTAAAGAAACTTCGCTTTTAGCACTTTCAGTAGCCGTTAATCAAAAGCATGATTTGTTGATGAAAACATTTGAAGCCTTAGCTAATAAAGAAGGAGCATCAGCAACTGAAATTGCAGAAACACATGCTTGCACTGCTGTGATGAATGTAAATAATATTTTTTATCGTTTTAGGCATTATATGTCTGGAGTGGAATATTATCAAAACCAACCGGCCGGATTGCGCATGAGCATTATGATGAATCCGGTTTTAGGAAAGGAATTTTTTGAATTAATGAGTTTGGTTGTTTCTGCTGTAAATGGTTGTGAACGCTGTGTTATCTCACATGAAAGTTCAGTAAAACAACACGGTGCAACAGAAGCTCGTATCTATGATGCAATTCGTTTGGCAGCAGTTATAAAAAGTCTTTGCGTGTTGATGTAGAAAAGGATATGAATCAATCCAATAGAAAAAAGCACGTCACTTACAGCGTGCTTTTTTCATGCAGTCTTTTATGCTCTAAGAAACTAATTCGCGTGCATTTTGAAGGGCTGCTTCGCTAGGATTTTCTCCTCCAATCATTTGTGCAATGGCTGTAATGCGCTCCTCTGGCTGTAATACACGTATTTGAGTGACTACTTTGCCGTTTAGGGATGTTTTATAAACAAAAAAATGATGACAGCCTTTGGCGGCTACTTGCGGCTGATGTGTAATGCAAATAATTTGGTGATGGCTGCCAAGCGATTGCAAAAGATTAGCCACTTGCCTTGCTGCTTCGCCGGAAATACCAGTATCAACTTCGTCAAATATAAGCGTTGGAAGCTCCATGGCTTCAGCCGTTAGAGATTTGATACAGAGCATGATTCGACTCATTTCTCCGCCTGATGCGGCTTTGTGAACCGGTTGGAATTGCCCGGATTTGTTTGCATCAAGCATAAACTGAATGCCATTCAATCCAAATTCATTTGGGTCTTCAAGATCGGAAATGTCTGAGCGAAATAAGGCATTAGGCATTCCTACAAGATGCAAGAGTTCTGTAACCTTTTTAGAAATTAATGGTGCTGCCTTTTTTCTTTGTTGAGATAGCTTTTCACCTGATTTTTTTACAGAAAGAAAGGCTGATTCTTTAGCAGATTTGATCTCTTCTATTTGTTTATCTAAGTTTTCAGTAGCACTTAAATCACTTTCAAGATCAGTTTGAATTTCTAAAAGAGCTGCCGTGGTTTGCACACCATGTTTCTTAAACAATCTATACCCCAAGTCTAATCTTTCTTGAAGCTGTTGCATGTGTATGGGGTCAATACTTATTTTTTCTTCTAAGCTCTTTAATTCAGCATGAATATCTTTTAGTTCGGCATGAACAGAAAGCAGTCGCTCAGTTAAGGGAGAAATTTCTGGAAGTATGTCTGAAATGCTTTGTAGTTGTTGAGTCAGCTTCCTAACCTCTGAAATAATAGGTTGTTCGCTGTCTTCCAGCATCGCGTTACTCAGCTTTAAAACCTGAATCAGTTTTTCGCCATGAGTCATTTGTTTCAGATGTGATTCTGTTTCTTCTATTTCATTGTTCTTGAAGTTTGAATGCAAGAGTTCATCAAAGAGAAATTGTTTGTAGTCCGAATCTTTTTGTAAGGATTGCTGATCATTTATGCGTGATCTTAGTTCAGCTTCTAATTGCTTATATTTTTGAAAACATTCGGTATAGTTTTTTCTTTCTTCAGCGTTTTGCGCAATTGAGTCAACAATGTTTGTTTGAAAGTCGTCACCCTCAAATGCCAGATGCCCGAACTGCTGATGTAAATCAACTAACAAAGCAGTTAGTTTATTAAGGATGTTTAGTGTAACCGGTGTGTCGTTTATAAATGCTCTTGATTTGCCTGCTGCGCTTATTTCTCGTCGAATAATACAAGGATTTTCAGGGTCTATTTCTTCATCGGCCAAGGCTTTTTGAAATCGAACATTCTGCTCAACATCAAAGTAGGCTTCCACCACACATTTTACAGTTTTGTTAATCAACACACTACTGTCTGCTCGATCTCCCAGAATCAAGGATAAGGCACCGAGAATGATACTTTTCCCGGCACCGGTTTCGCCGGTTACGATATTTAACCCAATATTGGGTTCGATAGTAAGGTTGTCAATAATTGCGTAATTGTGAATCGCCAACTTTTGTAGCATAACGACAAAGTTAAGCTTGCTCTTGCCTTTAGAAAACTGTCTGACTTTATCTTTGTAAAATGGCAAAATTTTTTCTTCGCAAAAAGATAGGCGACAGAGTAGTAAATGGGCATCCTTGGATTTTTTCTAACGAATTAGGAGATCATGAGGGAAGCTTTGAAGCAGGTGATATGGTTGAAGTGTATTCTTACAATGGATCTTTTGTGGGAAAGGGCTATATCAATCCGGCATCTCAAATTCGTATTCGATTAGTTTCGCGTCAAAAAGATGAAGCCATTGATAATCAATTTTTCTACAATCGCATTTCTGCTGCTTGGGAATACCGAAAGCAAATTGGTTATATAGAAAATTGTAGGTTAATTTTTGGTGAAGCTGATGAATTGCCTGCTTTAATTATTGATAAATTCAACGACTATTTTGTCGCTCAAGCTTTAGCGTTGGGGATGGACAAATGGAAATCAGCAATTGTTTCAGCCCTGCAAAAAATTTTTCAACCTAAAGGTATTTATGAACGAAATGATGTGCCGGTAAGGGAATTAGAAGGGTTGCCTCAACAAAAGGGATTTCTTTCTGCTCCATTTGATACGAATATTATACTTAATGAAAACGGACTGAAATTTCATGTAGATATTGAAAACGGACAAAAGACCGGATATTTTTTAGATCAACAAGACAATCGTCGAGCTATTCAGCACGTTGTATCGGGTGCCAATGTGTTAGAAGCATTTTGCTACACGGGTACATTTTCTATTCATGCTGCACACTATGGTGCAAAATCTGTTTTAGGGCTTGATATTTCTGAAAGTGCGGTTGCTACGGCAAGGAAAAACGCTTTGCTCAATGGATTTGAATCTATTTGTGCATTCAATGCAGTAAATGCTTTTGATGTTTTGAAACAATGGGGTAAGGAAGGAAAGAAGTTCGACGTTGTGATGCTTGACCCGCCTGCTTTTACCAAAAGCAGAGAGAATATTCAGAAAGCAATTACGGGGTATAAGGAAATTAATTTACGGGGCATCAAACTTACACGCCCCGGAGGTTTTTTGGTTACTGCATCATGTACTAATTTGGTGAATCCAGAGCTTTTTCTCAAAACTATTGATATGGCTGCAAAAGATGCACGAAGAAAGTTAAGGCAAGTAACTTGGCAAACACAAGCAGCAGATCACCCTATTTTATGGCATGTTCCCAATACACAATACTTAAAATTTTTGATCGTTCAAGTGCTTTAGTTTTGTGTAGGGAAAAAAGCTTGAGTCAGAAAATTCATTTTGGCTCTAAAATGAAAAAGGGTTGCGCAAAAGCAACCCTTTTTATTGATCTGTTATGGTTTTGTTTTTATAGCTGATTGTAAATACCGGCATCTACATTACGAGGAATGCCAAAGTATTGAAATGTCTTGTGCTTATAGCCTTTTTTGATGTAAGAGTCTGTATCACCCTCTTCTGGAACAGTTACCCAGTCGCTGGTTTTAGCAATCTTCCAACGATAAACGGCAACAGTATTAGGTCCACGACGAGTAAGCGCGTAAAACTGAGGCTTCTTGTCTTTGTAACCCATTTTAATCATTTGGTCGTCAGTAAATTCATCATCAGCAATGCTTGCATAATCTTTAGTAACAGGATTAAACCAGCTATTGATCCCGATGCGTTCTGGTCCTGGTGTGCGATAAGCAAAGAACATAAGTGTCTTATTCTTCCAGCCCCAGTTGAGCATCTGACCTTCCTGATATTCTCCTTCAGCAACGGTTACAAAATTCTTATCCTCGGGGTTGTACCAGCGATAAACTCTAATCAACTCATCGCTTTGGGCAAATACCTTAGTTGTAAAGAGTACCGAAGCCAACAGAGCCGTAATGAGGACGAAGGTTTTTTTCATAATTGAGCGTATTTTTTTCGAATTGGTTTCCAAAATACATAAAAATTTTGTTGCCCCGCAAGAGGTTGCCCCAAAAATTTTTCTTTTACCCCCTTTTACCCCCTTTTGCCTTTGTGAAATTCCGCATTTGGCGTAGCTTTGACACCCCTTGTACGTCAACCTGTCAGCATTTAACAACCTGCATGATATTTGACTGCATAAAGTTCTATTATAAACAATTTATCGGCTTAGACTTAAAATTGCCGAATAACAACAAACACAATGATTGGGTTTCTTTCAAAAATTTTTGGTGGTAGTAAATCGGATAAGGATGTAAAACGAATTCTTCCTATTGTGGACGAGATCAACCGTATTTATACCGAGTATCAATCGCTGACACATGATGCGTTGCGAAATAAAACTCAAGAATTTCGGGGGCGTATTTCTGACTTTTTAAAAGATATAGATTCCCAAATTGTAGCTAAACGTGAAGAGGCGAATGCCTTTTCCGGTGAGGATTTGCACGTTCGTGAAGCTATGTATGAAGACATAGATAAGCTACTCAAAAAGCGTGACGAGCAACTTGAGGTTGTGTTGAAAGAAATCATGCCTCAGGCTTTTGCCGTTGTCAAAGAAACTGCACGCCGCTTCAAAGAAAATTCTGAACTCATAGTTACTGCCACAGCACTTGATCGCGAATTAGCCTTAGAAAAGGACTATATCCGAATTGAGAATGAACAAGCAATTTTTAGAAATAGTTGGCAAGCAGCAGGCAATACGGTTACTTGGAACATGGTGCATTATGATGTGCAGCTAATCGGTGGCATGGTATTGCATGAAGGCAAAATTGCAGAAATGGCTACGGGTGAAGGTAAAACCCTTGTATCCACTTTGCCGTCTTATTTGAATGCACTGGCCGGACAAGGCGTTCATCTGGTAACCGTTAATGATTATTTGGCTCGTCGCGACCAAGAATGGAACGGACCTATTTTTGAATTTTTAGGGCTTACTGTTGATTGCATTGACAAGCATCAACCCAACTCGCCAATGCGCCGAAAAGCATATTTGGCCGACATTACATACGGTACGAATAATGAATTTGGATTCGACTATTTGCGCGATAATATGGTGCAGCACACAGAAGAAATGGTGCAACGCAAACACCATTATGCCATGGTGGATGAAGTGGATAGTGTGTTGATTGATGATGCACGTACTCCCCTTATTATTTCCGGACCAGTGGCTCGTGGTGATGAACAACAATTTCATGCGCTTAAACCCAAAATTGAACAACTGCTTGAAATTCAAAAAAAGGTTGTTAATACCAGTCTTACTGAAGCCAAAAAATTAATTGCTGAAGGAAAGGGAGATAAGGAAGCCGGTGGGTTACAACTGTACCGTGCTTATCGCGGATTACCCAAAAACACCGCTATCATTAAATATCTGAGCGAAGAAGGCAATAAGCAAATATTGCAAAAAGCAGAAAATCACTTTCTCGGCGAGCAGCAACGCAATATGCCAAAGGTAGATTCCGAGCTTTATTTCACTATTGATGAAAAGCAAAATAGCGTTGACCTAACTGAAAAAGGTCTGGCTTTAATAACAGGATCTGGCGAAGACCCCAATTTCTTTGTGTTGCCGGATATTGCAACTGAGTTAACACGAATTGATCAATTAGAGGCATCGCCGGAAGAGCGTCAACAACGAAAAGATTCTCTGCTTCAAGATTATGCTATTAAAGCAGATCGAATTCACTCAATTCAACAACTGCTAAAGGCTTATACACTTTTTGAAAAGGATGTAGAATATGTGGTGATGGATGGAAAGGTGAAAATAGTAGATGAACAAACCGGTCGTATTTTAGATGGACGACGATATAGCGATGGTTTGCATCAAGCCATAGAAGCTAAAGAAGATGTGCAAGTTGAAGCAGCTACACAAACTTTTGCAACGGTTACACTTCAAAATTATTTCCGCATGTATCACAAACTTGCGGGCATGACCGGAACTGCCGAAACAGAAGCAGGCGAATTTTGGGAAATCTATAAATTGGATGTAGTAACCATTCCTACTAATGTGTCTATTGCTCGTAAAGATGATCAAGATTTGGTGTATAAAACCAAGCGTGAAAAGTATAAAGCAGTTATTGACGAAATAGAAAAATTACAGGCTGCCGGTCGTCCGGTTCTGGTAGGAACTACTTCGGTAGAAGTATCTGAATTGTTGAGTCGGATGTTGCAACAAAAAAAGATTCAGCACAATGTGCTAAATGCCAAACAACACGCAAGAGAGGCGCAAATCGTTGCTGAAGCAGGTTTGGCAAGTGCTGTTACGATTGCTACAAACATGGCTGGTCGAGGAACGGATATCAAACTGGGCGCGGGTGTAAAAGAGTCCGGCGGGTTGGCTATTATTGGTACCGAGCGACATGAAAGCCGACGTGTTGATCGCCAATTGCGTGGCCGTGCCGGTCGGCAGGGTGATCCGGGAAGTTCACAGTTTTTTGTTTCTCTCGAAGATGATTTAATGCGCTTGTTTGGTTCAGAGCGTATTGCCGGTCTGATGGATAAGATGGGGCATAAAGAGGGCGAAATGCTTCAGCATGGTATGATTACCAAATCTATTGAACGTGCACAGAAGAAAGTGGAAGAAAACAACTTTGGAACTCGTAAACATTTGCTTGAGTATGATGATGTGATGAACGCCCAAAGAGATGTAATTTATAAACGTCGCCGCCACGCATTATTCGGAGATCGTCTGGCAATTGATATTGATAATGCCATGTTTGATGTTTGCACTGATATTGCCGCTCAGTTTGATGAAAATAGAGATTATGATGCCTTCAAAATTGAAGTGATGAAGCATCTTGCCATTGAAACAGAAATTCAAAAAGACGGTTTTGATAAGGCAGATATGAATGAAGTAGGCAATAAACTTTATGGAGAAGTAAAAGAGTTCTATTTGCGCAAATGGACTGCCATGCGCGAACAAATGATACCTACTTTACAACAGATTTTACAAGAAAACGGAGATCATGTTGAGAATATCGTAATTCCCTTTACGGACGGTATTCGTGGCATTCAGATTTATGCTAACCTTCAACAATCAGTAGAGCAAGAAGCAAAGCCGGTAGTTCAAATGTTGGAAAAAAGCATGACCCTTGCTTTGATTGATGACGCATGGAAAGATCACCTTCGTGCTATGGATGATCTTCGTACTTCTGTAAGAATGGCATCTTACGAACAAAAGGATCCGTTGCTTATTTACAAATTCGAAGCCTTCAACTTGTTTAAGCAAATGTTGTTAGAAACCAATCGGAATATTATCTCGTTCTTAGTACGTGCAGGTATTCCGGTACAAGATGCACCACCTCAAGCAGCTCAACAAGTTCCTCAACATACAGACATGAGTCAAATGCACTCAAATAAAGAAGAAATTGACGATGCCGGACAAGATTATGCTGCTGATGAACATGATATGGGAGATACAATGACCCGACGAACTCCTGTGCAAGCAGGTCCTAAAATTGGACGAAATGATCCTTGCCCATGCGGAAGTGGAAAAAAATATAAACAATGCCACGGACGCGGATTATAAATAAATGATAAAAGGCATTTCTTAAGAAGTGCCTTTTTACTTTTAAGGATCTCTAAAAACGCGGATTAACGTCACTACCATTTTATTTTTTTAAGCAAATACATTCAACCAAACAAAAATTTTTTGTCTTAGTTAAAAACATGATTAATTTAAGACAATATTTTTGATGCGCCGCTGGTGGAATTCTTATACAAACCTTCCCTATCAAGAGCGTTGGGGCATTGTCGCACTGCTTAGCATCAGTGTGGCACTTCTAATCATTTATTTGGCTTTGCCTTGGGTTTTAAAAGAAAAGTCATTTGAAACAGATCAACAACTTCAACAAGCATTTCAAAATTATGTTAGCTCACATCCTATTCATGATGACCAACATAATACAAGAGATTCCTTTGATGATAGCTCCTTTATAAACAAGGCAACCTTATTTACCTTCGATCCGAATACCCTTGATAGTGAAGGTTTCCTACGCTTGGGTTTGCGGTATAAAACAGTACGCATGTTGCTTAACTGGAGAAGAAAAGGAAAACATTTTTACCAAAAAGAAGACCTGAAACAACTTTATACTTTAGAAGACGAAATGTACAAAAGGATAGAGCCTTATATCATCATTCCATCATCAAACCATTTTGAACGATCCTTTTCTAACTATCCGAAAGAAACCCCCTTACCCGAACACATAGAACTGAATACAACAGATTCTGCAACCATAGTGCGTTTGAATGGCATTGGACCAACTTTAGCACATAAAATCATCGAGCGACGAAAGGCACTGGGTGGCTATTTGAAAATTGAACAACTAAATGAGATATTCCGGTTTCCGGACACAACCTTTGCCATGTTGAAAACGCGCTTTACAATCAATCCCTTAGCTGTAAAGCGTATAAGGCTTAATACAGCAACTTTACATG
>JAFDXP010000082.1 GCA_018267875.1 Bacteroidota bacterium
CTGTATTTTGTTACCCTCCGCGCCAATGGTCAGCAGCAGGTGCAGAAGTTGGTCGTGCAGCGATAGGCTTAAATGTTTTTTTAAAAGTGTGTGGGTATTGTGCAGGGTTGATATAGCGATTTGCACAGTGTTGTGCGCCGCAGGCGCACAACACTGTGCAAATTATCATCTAAAAAAAACTTCCCAAAAAATTTGTTTTTCTCCTAAAGATTTTTTCAATGTTGGGCGAAGCTTCTACAACTGCAATTGTAAAAACACAAAATCCGAAAGGCTTCGTAGAAAATCAAAAAGCAGCCAAACAAGGAGGAGCAGTTACCGGTAACGCAAGAAAAGAGTTAGAAAGTAAGACTGGTCAAAAAGTAGTTTCAAACCAAAACTACCTGCCTGAATATAAGCAAAAGCATATCAGTAAAAAAGACAAAGACAAATAAGTCAATGCTAAAACACGCACATTTGCAATTACTCATAAATTATTTATTTGTTTTTGGTGTTCGTGAACTTTGTTTCGCACAAATCAGCCGTACAAAGCCAAAATTGCAAAAGAGTTCCCTTACCCACAAAGCAGGAATTTTGTTTTGTTTGCCAGATGTGAATTAGTCATGTTAAGTCCATGGTGCTATTAGTGTTTTTTGAGGTGAACCTCGGTTGTACAAATCCTTAGCAATAACGTGTTTTACACCTTCTTTGGCAACATTCACATACGTTGCTATACGCTCTAATTTACCAATTTTACACACGCTGCATTTCGTAATATCTGTGCAGTAAGTCATCGCTGCAAGAACCTGAACAGGTAATTCCACTTTCGATGGAGGTAGTGAAATTTTCAACTGTTTGCAGATGCTTTTCAATCGCACATTCTTGTTTTGATGACTCAAAAAGCCACTATGCCATATCTTTGCTCATACACTTCAAAAACACAAGTACCGCTCTTATAAAAAGAAGGAAGCCAGGAATGTTGATAAGTCTGAAATAATCCCTTAAAATATTTTTTTTCAGGACTTACCAATGCTCCGGAGTAACTTTAGCAAACAACCAATTTTTATAACCCCAAAATGGTCAACCTATTTCAGGGTAAGACACCCAATTTATGAAGTCAATTATTCTTGCCTTTTCATTGATCACAATAGCATACAAAGCAAGGTCACAAACCATAAATTCGGTGGTAGTAGTGTGGGATAGCCTACTTTGTAAAGCCGGTGAAGTTTCCTATCCTCCGAAACACTTTAGCTGGCTATGTTTTCAAGCCATACCAGATCACAAATCTGAATATGCAGCAATGACCTTTTCCGGAATCAAAGTGAAATATGCGATGCGTAAAAACAATCGAGAAATACAAGCTCAAATATATGTTGTTGCTTTTATGGACACAACAAAGTCATGGTATAAATATGAACGTTGCGGAGATAGTACCTTAACACATGAACGAGGACATTTTGACCTCACTGCTTTAGCGGCTTGTCAATTGATGGACACCCTTAAACAAATAAAATTTACAGTAGAAAACTTTGCTCCCTTAGTGCGAAACATGCACGAAGAATATCAAAGCAAATTGGCAATACGACAAGGGCAGTATGATGCAGAAACAAACCATGGCACGCTTACTCTTGAACAAAAGAAATGGCTTATGCGAATTGAAAATGAGGTTAAGAACTTTAGGCAACACCCATAGTTTGAAAAAAAATTGCTTAATGTGGAAGGCTATTTTTATGTAAATACACAACTAAAAATCCTGTATCTACTGAGCCAAGTAACCGGCATGGATTTTAATGAAACCATTTAATGAGTGTAAGAACCATCATTTGTTTCTGCCCAAAAATATTCAACCCATTTCAAGTCATGGCTTAAAAAGGCAGACTTCACTTTGTCAATATTTCCCCCAAAAATCATCCATTTATAGGATACCCAAGCATGATTTATACTTGTAAGTTTGCAGAGTTATTAAAGCATTGTATAATCTCAAACTTTTAAAATTTATAATCATGACTACTAAAAAACTCTTTACGTTGATGACTTGGGCACTTGCTTTATTCTTTTCAAATGTTCAAGCTACTGTTTGGCGCATCAATAACAATGCGGGTGTGAACGCCAATTTTTCAGATCCTTCTACTGCTATTAATAGTAGTCTTGTGCATAATGGCGATACTTTATACATTGAAGGGAGTGCAACCAATTATGGAACTATTACACTCAATAAGCGTTTAGTAATTATCGGGACAGGCTATTTTCTTAGTGGTAGCAATAATAATTCAGGATTGCAGGCTAATCCCAACAATTCAGTATTGAGTGATATCAATCTTGATTCTTTGGGTACAGGATCTGTAATTGAGGGTTTGCAATTTAATAACATTTATAATACTTATGGAAGTCAATTAGCTGATAGCATGGTTATTACTCGTTGTTATTTTAGTAGTATCGGAACTTATTATGCTGCTTCCGGTACTGTTGCAAATAAATGGAAAGTTAATAAGTGTTATATAGGTTCTAATGTTGATATGGGCGGAGTTACAACTGTAAACTGGGATTTCAGGAATAATATTGTTGGAGGTCAGATAAATTTGACCGCGAGTTTAGATACAGCAAATGTTATCAGAAATAATGTATTTAGATCCACTATAAATATCTATAACGGTTATGTAGCTAATAATATGATAGTATATTATGCAAATGTTACACTGACCAATTCTGTTGTGAAAAATAATATTGCCTCTGGTCAACCATCAGGTTTTAGTGTCTATCAAGGTACAAATGGTAATAGTTGGAATTATACAGAAGCGCAAATTTTTAAAGGGTTATCCGGCAATAGTTATGATGTGCAATGGCAATTGGCCACCGGTTCACCGGCTATTGCAGCAGGGCTGACAGTTGGCTCTGTAGTTACGCCTGATTGTGGTGCTTTTGGCGGTCCTGATCCTTATGTGCTATCTGGAATTCCACCTATTCCTACAATTTATTCTTTAACGGTTCCCGCATCTATTCCCTCCGGAACCCCTTCCATGAATATCACATTTAGTAGTCAAAACAATAATTAATTCAACAAGCGTTAGCATGGATTTATGGTTGGTATTAACAATTTTCTCTGCTTTCTCTTAAAACCTAATTTCAAATGAAAAAATTATTGTTCAAACTGCTTTTGGCACTTTGTTGGGTGCAAGTAAGGGCACAAACCAATCCGCCATATCCCACTGCACCCACAGCACCCCAAAACATTATTGCTGCAGAATACTTTATTGATACCGATCCGGGGCTGGGAAATGGTACATCTATCTCCATCACACCCGGCGTGAATTTGAGTAATAAAACAGTGGCTATCAACACAGCCGGCTTGGTCAACGGTGTACATCGGGTTTACCTCCGCACCAAGAGTGGAGAAGGCAATTGGAGTATGGCAAACGTGAAGGATTTCATTGTCAATTTCGA
>JAFDXP010000083.1 GCA_018267875.1 Bacteroidota bacterium
GCTACCCCCCCCCCCCACATCATAATGGGTTTTATTTTGTTATCCATAGCGTTTATGCAGCTTGATTAGACAAACTTGCAAGCATAAAATTAAGAAAATCTTTAGGAGAAAAACAAATTTTTTGGGAAGTTTTTTTTTTGTAAAACGTTTAGCATAGTTGTCCTATTCTTTTTCTACAAAAAGCTACCTTATAGCTGCCTTATGTCAAACAGCAAGGGGTAGGCAACATTGGCAATCATAACCCCTTATCTTTGCCTTGTGCAGTTACTGCTATACCACCTGTTCCTATGGCTCTACCGAAATGCCATTCGTATTGCTTCTCTATTTGACGAAAAAGCACGCCAATGGCGGGTTGGCAGGCGCGATATCATTCAAAAAATAAAAACAACACTACCCCATCATGAAGAACGGATTTGGATTCATTGCGCTTCTGTTGGTGAATTTGAACAAGCACGTCCATTGATTGAAAAAATAAGAGAACAGTTTCCTAAACGAAAAATTCTAATTACTTTTTTTTCTCCTTCAGGCTATCACCAATATAAAGACTACCCTCTTGCCGACTATATTTTCTACCTGCCATTTGATGGACGAAGACGCTCGGCACAGTTTGTACAAATTGTCAATCCCTCAGTAGCCATTTTTGTCAAGTACGAATTTTGGTACTACTACATAAGTAAGTTGTACCATGCCAAACGCGCTATTATCCTTATTTCCGGCACTTTCAGACCCGAACAACCATTTTTTAAATGGTATGGGGGCTTATTTAGGAAAATGCTCCATCGTTTTTCATTTATCTTTTTGCAAGACAATCTATCAAAGCAATTATTATCGTCAATAGGTATTCAAGAAAACGTAGCTGTAACCGGCGACACACGCTACGATCGTGTGCAAGAAATAGCTCATCAGGCAAAAGAATTTCATGATATAGAAACATGGATAGATACTTCCCATCTTTTAATAGCCGGTAGTACTTGGCCGGAAGATGAAAAGTTGTTGCAACAAGCCCTTTCTTCCTTTCCTGAAAACTGGAAATTGCTTTTAGCACCGCATGAAATTGATACCCAACACTTGAATGAAGTAGCTACCCTTTTCGGCGAAGAGGCAGTCTTCTATTCTCAATTACAACCCAACAAAAAAAACCGAGTACTCATCATTGATAATATTGGCATGTTGTCATCGCTTTATCGTTATGGAACCATATCTTATGTAGGAGGTGGATTCCAAAAAGGCGGTATTCACAACACCTTGGAACCTGCTGTGTTCGGGCTTCCTGTCATATTTGGACCTGTATATAAGAAATTTATTGAAGCCACCTTATTGGTAGAAAACGGTTTTGCTTTTTCAGTTAAAGACTATGAAGAGTTGAAACATACACTGACACAACTAATGGAAAATAGTGATACACGATGCGTCAATCATTCTCAACAATTGCAAAAATTTGTAGCACAACAAAGTGGTGCGACCGATAAAATCATGCAAATTTTAGGACAGCGTTATCTTTAAGCACTCCTTCATTCAAAATAAATAGCAGTAATTTTGCCATCGAAAAAAACAAACTGTCATGCCAGGAACTGAGCTATTTGGTGCAGAAGAAAGGAAGGAAGTGAATGATGTATTAGAAACCGGAATTTTATTCAGATATGGACACGATGCGCAACGAAATGGGCATTGGAAAGCCAAAGAATTTGAAGCAGAAGTAAAAAAAATAACCGGTGCAAAATATGCACATGCAGTTAGCAGTGGCTCTACCGCAGTAGCAACCGCGCTGGCAGCATCAGGCATTGGCGTAGGAGATGAGGTAATTGTTCCACCTTTTACATTTATTGCTACCATTGAAGCAGTATTGTTTGTTGGTGCCCTACCTGTGTTTGCCGAAATAGACGAAACCTTATGCTTGAGTGCAGCCGGAATAGAAAGAGCCATTACGCCAAAAACTAAAGGCATTTGTCTTGTACACATGTGTGGCGGTATGGCTGATATGGACGCCATCATGGCTGTCGTAAAAAAGCACAATTTAATTTTAGTCGAAGATGCAGGGCAAGCCTTTGGATCCTCATACAAAGGAACTGCTACCGGACTTTTCGGGAAAGCGGGAAGTTATTCTTTCGACTTTTTCAAAATTGCAACTGCCGGTGAAGGTGGTGTGTTTGTAACCAATGATGAAGCCATTTATAATGCTGCTGATTATTATTCTGATCACGGACACAGTCACGTAGGAGCTAAAAGAGGTATGGAAGATCATCCGATTTTAGGATTTAATTATCGCATTGGAGAATTGAATGCAGCTGTAGGTGTAGCTCAAACTCGAAAAGTGCCTCATATTCGCGAGGTAAATCGGAAATATAAAAAAATGCTAACCGATATATTATCTAAAACATCGGGAATTGGTTTTGCCCGAATTGCAGATCCAGAGGGCGACTCAGCAACATTTTTAAATCTATTAATGCCGGATACCGAAACGGCTAAAGCGGTAGTAGCTTCGTTTAACGAAGCCGGCGTATCCGGATTCGACTATTGGTTTATGAACATGTATCACTTCATCAACCAATGGGATCATATTCGTGAAATGCGTACCGCCTCTAAATTAGCCGTTGAAGTTTTAGGTGCCCCGCAAGACTATCAAAATATTTCTTTGCCACAATCACAAGAAGTAATCGGTCGCCTCATTTCATTTGGTATTCGCTGCACATGGACAGAGGAACAAGTAAAAGAACTAGCAGGAAAAATAAGTGCCTGCGTAGCTTCCGTTATGAAAAAACAAACTGTTTAGTTCAAAAATTTGACTTATAATACAAATAATGGGGTCGGAATTCCGATCCTTTTTTTAATGAGTTAAGCTACTTCTATAAAAGAAGTAATTTTGCAAAAAAATTAATCACTCAGCCCTTTTTTATACTATTTGTAAATGCACAAGAATTTTAAAAACATCGAGAAAATAGTTTATGGTCGGGGTAGTTTCAGCATGATGGCTGAAATCTTAGAACCTATAAGAAAAGAGAACAATCATTTTTTTCTTTTTATTGTTGACCAATATTTTCAAGACAAAGATCTTTCTACAAGACTTCCGGCACAAGGAGAAGACGAGGTAAAGTTTATAGATGTTGATCCACATGAACCAACAACCGAACAAATTGACAGTTTAAGGGATGAGATTTTAGCTACTAAGGGGATCCCTTCCGGCGTTATTGGCATTGGAGGAGGAAGCATTATGGATATTGCCAAAGCCATATCATTAATGTTCACCAACGAGGGTTCATCCACTTTATATCAAGGCTTAAACCTGATAAAAAAGCCCGGTATTTATCATTTAGGAGTTCCCACTATTTCGGGAACCGGTGCAGAAGTTTCAATGACAGCCGTATTGACAGGACCGGAAAAAAAGTTAGGATTAAAATGTGAATGGACTGTTTTCAATCAAGTTATTCTTGACCCTGAGTTGATTGCTTCTGTGCCACGCGACAAATGGTTTTATACGGGTATGGACACTTACATTCACTGTATTGAATCTGAAACCGGCACGTTGAACAATGCTTTCAGCCATGCTTATGCTGATGAATCTTTGAAACTATGTAAGGAAATATATCTTGATGACAAATCCGGACAAACAGCAGAAAACGATGACAAACTTATGGTTGCTTCATTGATGGGCGGATTGAGCCTTACTTATTCAGAAGTAGGTGTTTGCCATGCCTTGTCTTACGGACTTTCAAAAATATTAGGTGAAAAACATTGCTATGCCAATTGTGTTGCCTTTCAACACTTGGAAGACTATTATCCACAAGGGCTTACAGAGTTTCGAGCCATGCTTCAAAAGCACCAAATAACATTACCTCAAAATCTTAGTAAAAATTGGTCAGAAGCACAAATTACCGCCATGGCGCAAGTAGCATACAACTTGCCACACATGTGGAACCATGCCATTGGAACTGATTGGAAAGACAAAATTTCACTTGATACGATTAAAGACCTTTATCGTAGAATGTAAAACAACTTCAAAAAAAACAACAAACCACAAAACAAATCATGAGTAATAAAAAAATTAAAGTTGGCCATATAAACTGTGGTGCAGACGAGCTTTTCCTCATTTCAGGTCCTTGTGTGATAGAAGATGAAATGGTGATGATGAAAACTGCTGAAAAACTAAAAGAAGTCAGTGGCCGGCTCAATATTCCTGTTATTTACAAATCTTCGTTTACAAAAGACAATAGAAGTAGCCTCAAATATTATGATGGGCCAGGCTTAGAAAAAGGCATAAAAATATTAGCCAAAATCAAAGAACAATTTGGCTTTCCAATACTTACAGACATTCATTATCCCGACCAAGCAGCACCGGCAGCAGATGTGTGTGATGTGTTACAAATACCGGCTTATCTATGTATGCAATCCGGTTTATTGAAAGCAGCATCAGCAACAGGAAAAGTGATCAACCTAAAGCATGGTCAGTTTTTGGCACCGGAAAACATGAAACATCCAGTAGGTAAATGTGTAGATGCAGGTAATGATCAAATCATACTTACAGAACGTGGCTATACAATGGGCTATAATGATTTGGTAGTTGATCCTCGAGCAATTTATCACATGGCTCAGCTTGGCTACCCCGTTGTATTTGACATCACACACTCCATTCGTAAATACGGAATACCCAGCGCAGATGCCAAAGGTGGTGCTCGTGAGTTTTTACCGGTCTTAAGTCGTGCAGGTGTGGCAGCCGGCGTTGATGGGGTTTTTATCGAAACTCATCCTGAACCGGAGAAAGCACTTTGTGATGCCGCATCACAGCTTTGTGTTTATGACTTAGAAGAGTTTTTAAAACCTATTTTAGAGATTCATGCCGTAGAAGTGAAATACCGTTCATAAAAAAATGGAGAAGAATACTGAGATGTATGAACTAACTTTTGTCATACAGTTCATGTCTGTATTTTAAAACCTATTTTGTTTGTCGAATGAAAGTTGATAATAATGGATAGTATTAAGCACAAAAAAAGTAA
>JAFDXP010000084.1 GCA_018267875.1 Bacteroidota bacterium
AAGCCATTTACGGTTTTTCCCAATCCGGCGAAAGGTACCTTGCACTTTAGCGAGCAGCCAAGTGGGAGGTTTATGGTGTATGATATAAGTGGCAAAACGGTGCTGCAAGGCAACACAGATTCCAATGGTGAGATAGACATCAAAACCTTATCTTCCGGTGCATATCTGCTCAAAATAGGCGAACAAACCATTCGGTTTTTGAAGGAGTGATGGGGGGATAATTTTTATTACCGGCGCAGGATAATTTCCACGCGCCGGTTTTTATTTTTCCCTTCAGGAGTGCTGTTGTCAGCTATCGGGTTGGTTTCACCTAAACCATTGATGTGCATATCTAGCATATTAATGCCCAAAGTTTCTATTTCTTTGGCAACTGCCAATGCTCTTTGATAGGAGAGTTGTTCATTCAACATAGGTGTCCCGGAGTTATCCGTAAAACCGTTGATGTAAAACACAATACCACTTTGGTTTGAAAGCAAGGGTAACAATTTTCCTTTTATCAATATTTTGTCAGAGTCACTGATGGTTTGGCTGCTTATCGGGAACATAAGCGTTAATACAAGACTATCGTTTACAGGAGCTACATAGTCTGAGGGAAGAAGGGCAATCCGTCTTTTTGGAATGTTGGATTGGTTATTGGATTCCAAATGTAACGTGTCGTTGTTTGCCTTATACCCATAACGATCTGTTGAAACAACATACGTTTTTCCTGCTATCAAAGACATGTAAAAACTGCCATCACCTCTATTGCTGTTGAAATGATACAATTCATGACCTGTGTGAGCATCACGTATATAAATGCTTGCATAGTTGACCCTCTCTTTAGTTAAGCTATCATAAACATAGCCTTCTAAAACAGCTACAGGTACGGGTTTTAGCTTGTCAGGTAATTTAGCTGTATAAAGATCAAAATTTCCCATAGACCCATCGCGAAAGGATGCAAAATAAAGGGTATCGCCGGCTATGTTGACACAAGCGCCTACTTCATCTCCCGTACTGTTAATTGGCATCCCGAGGTTGGCAGGTTTTGTCCAAAGGGTGTCATTGATTCGTTGGGTTAAAAATAAATCGGCACCTCCCAGTCCTGCAAGCCCATCACTGGAAAAATAGAGAGAGTTATTGTCCGGATGAATGAATGGAGTAAGTTCATCACCTGCTGTATTGATGCTGGGTCCTAAATTTCGAGGTTTTTGCCATAAACCATTTTCAAATTTTGAAGACCAAATGTCCATCCCGCCTATGCCGCCTGCACGATTACTAACAAAAAATAATTCACGATTATCCGGCGATAAACAAGGCATTCCTTCATAAGCCGGTGTATTGATAGTAGCACCAAAACTTTGGGGTACCGACCATATACTATCTCCCCGATAAGACATATAGAGATCACAACCGCCTTGCCCCCATCCATTTTCACTACGGTTTTCACAGCGTGTAAAAAACAAATAATGCCCATCAGCAGAAATCATTTGTGCTGCTTCTTGATTCGGTGTATTGGGTGGACTGCCCAAATTGGTAGCGGTAAACCATTCGCCACAAGTGTCTTTTTGAGCCATGTAAAAGTCTTCATCCACATTTTTTCGCCTTCGGGTAAAATAGAGTTGTTGTCCGTCTGCACTGATGCAAGGGAACATTTCAGCATCTGCTGTATTGAAGGCTGGGCCAAGATTGTAAGCCGTATCATGTATGGATTGTTGCTTTTGAGTGGAAAGTTGTTTGGCTTGTAGCCTCAATTGTTTCCATTCCGGTGCATCGCTGTTGAAATTGTTTAAAATTTTTAGCGCATCTTCTTCTTTACCTGCATACAAAAGGCTTTTGGCATAAGGAAAGGAAAATTGCTTTTCATTTCTTTTATTGGACTGAAAGGCTCGTTGAAAAACAGAAACTGATTTGTCAAAAAGATGATCGCGGAAATACCAAGCACCTAAAATACTATAAGCCTCAACAAAAGAAGGATCTAATTCAATGACCCTTTCCATCTGCTTTTGTGCCCGTTCATATTGTTTTTTAACATCGTATTGTATCGCTAAGTTGAAAAAGCGTTGCACACGCGAAGATGTTTGTGCATCAGCCTTTACCAGCCAAGCGGTCAATCCAATAAAAACAAAAAGCACTCGACACATTCCCCCAAAAATAAGCACCGCTTTGGGTTTACAAACACACTAACAACTTTTGCCAAAAAATAAAATGAAGGAAAGGCAATCCACAATTTGCCTATTGCGTTAATTGAAATTCATGTACAGATTGAACCAATGGCACATGTCCACAAAAATTTCCTATTCGGGATGTCAACTTTTGTTTGATGATAATGAAGCAAAGCGAGTTGAAATTCAAAAAGAACTTCACCTAAAAATGCGGAATTGGCAAATGCAACGTGAAGAAGAGTTTTATTCGAAAAGAAGCCGGTTCTTAGTTCTCAGAACAATGGAAAGCGGTTCGGGGATGCATTTCCAGATGATATTTGATTGCTTGCAGGTTGTAAGAAATACTAATTTGCCAAATGATAAAACAAAGTAGTGTAAAGAGAAAATAGCCATTTTGATAAAACCAACAATTTATGAGTGTGAAAACATCATTTAAAAACAACCTTTTTTACAGTATATGTCCGAATTAAAAACTTTAGAAACAATTGAGTTTAAAACAGTCGAATTATTTGAAACTTGGTTAGAAAACAACTATGATATTTCAAGTGGACTTTGGTTAAAAATATTCAAGAAAGATTCAGGGATAGAAACAATCAGTTATGCACAGGCACTGGATGTAGCACTATGCTTTGGTTGGATAGACGGACAAAAGCAGTCATTTGATCAACAAGCATGGTTACAAAAATTTTGTCCAAGAACGGCAAAAAGCATTTGGTCTAAAGTAAATATTGGACATGTTGAACGATTGATCCATAAAGGTAAAATGAGGGCTGCGGGTTTAAAAGCAGTTGAAAATGCAAAAGCGGATGGTAGGTGGGAAAAAGCTTATGATCCTCCCAGTAAAATGACAATACCTGCAGATTTTCTGAATGAACTGAATAAGAACAAAAAAGCGGCAGACTTTTTTAATAGACTTAATAAGTCAAACCTATATGCTATTGGATTTAAACTTCAAACTGCCAAAAAGCAAGAGACAAGAGAAAAGCGCATAAAAGGAATTATTGAAAAGTTGGCAAAAGAAGAAAAGTTACAATGATTAATTTTTTAAGTAACACTTTTTTGTAAAGAAAATTCAAGCGTTACTTGTGGAAGCCCAAAACATTGATGTTTTTGCAAAATATTTCGCTACTCTTAAAAAAATATCTACAAAATGACATCAAATTTCAGCAGGACAAATTGAGTTGGATTGCTACATTTTTAAGGGCTGTTTGTTTAAGGAGGATCAAGAAAGTAGTTTGGCTTAAGAAATTTCTCCGATATTCGATAAAATATCAAGCCAATGCGTTCATCTCTTTCTTCCCTTCTTATTGCCCTGTCAATAATTGTCGGTTTGTGGATCCTTGGACGGGCATACAACTATAAATTCAAAACCCGAAATACAGTTACGGTAGTAGGAAGTGCTGACTATAATTTTACTTCAGATCTGATTGTATGGTCTGCCACATTTACCAAAACATCTGTAGAGCTAAAAGATGCTTATACTTCGCTGAAGCAAGATGAAAAACAAGTTCGAGATTATTTGTCTGCTCATGGAATAACCTCATCTGAAGCTATCTTTTCGTCAATAGTGATAGAAAAGCAATATGCTTATAAATATGATGAACAAGGAAGACAAACCAGCTCTACTTTCAATGGCTATCAGCTTCGACAAACCGTAAAATTAGAAAGCCAAAACATTGCTCAGGTTGAAAAAATATCTCGCGAGATAACAGAACTCTTGCAGTCGGGAATTGAGCTTAGCTCACAAGAACCTATGTACTACTACACCAAACTTTCAAACCTAAAAATTGATTTGCTCTCAAAAGCAGCAACAGATGCCTACAATCGTGCAAAAACCATTGCGCAAAATGCACATAGTAGCCTGGGAAATTTACGCAAAGCCAGCATGGGCGTGTTTCAAATCACGGGACAACACAGCGATGAAAGTTATTCTTATGGCGGAACTTTCAACACCACCAGCAAAAATAAAACTGCCAGCATCACCGTTCGGCTTGAGTATGAGTTAGATTAATGAAGCCATTTTTGCTTTAATTTCCAGAGCCATGAATTCGTGCGAGAGAAACTATAATAAGTTGTTTTTTCACCGCCAAAACTGCGAAAAAAAGTAGCTATTCCATCATCCTTACTTCCTTCAAAGTCAAATGTGGAAAGCCCCATCTGATGAGCTTTCCGAATATTTTCCCAAACTAAATATGACATGATTGCCGGATGTTTTCTGAGTTCATCAATGGCTGTCAGTAATAAATACATGGTTTGTTGATCGTAGGGACAAAAAGAAAAACCCCTTGCATCATTTTGATCTATATAAAGAAGAGTTCCCTGCCTATGAACCATACTTTCTGATATAATCAGAGCGAGCTTTTCTGATGAAAAGGAATATGGCAATCCTTTACGGGTGTAAGTTTCGCGGTGTAACGAAAGCAGTGTAGATAAGTTGTCAAGGTTGGAGGATATGATTAGATTTTTTTCACCTTTTCGAATTAATGATCGCCTGCTGTCTTTTATTTTTTTAAAAATCTCCTCTTCTGTTTTTCCATTTAAGTGAATTCGATAAGTGATTTTTTCTTCAGCAATAAATCCATTTTTAAGAAAAAAGTCAGTTTTGTCTATAGATGGATGACAGGCAACATGAAAAAAGTCAGTCTTCGGAATTTGTTTCAATAAATCAGCTAAAGCAGCTCCTTTATCTATGTTTTCAAATAGGAAATAGGGTCCTAGATAAGGCGATAGAAGTGGATTTCGAATGAGCGAAAATCCCCATTTTTTTTCAAAAGAAAATATCCAAACAGCAACAACTATACCTTTTTGTTTAGATGCTGCAACCTGCCAATTGGAGCAAAGAAGATCAAGCCACCAAGGTTGAAAAAAGACTGGCAAATGGTGAGTTTGGCATAGTGTTATGTAGTCTTCACGCAGCATATTGTTTGAGACGCTAAAAATAGCAAGTATCTGTTGGGAAGAGTGATTTAATTCAACCGTATGATTGTAATATAAAACAACGATTGCATAAGGATGTGCTACTTAAAAGTCCATGATACCTCTATTCATGTAAGCCGGACATTTATATACTTTCAACTGAAATGAAAGATTGAAAATGAACATGAGGTATTGGTCTTTAGTGCTTGAATTTCCACGTTGTTTACCCGGACGGCCCAGTGGATCATTGGGACTGCTTTGTAAGGATCGATCTTGTAAATAGTAGGCCGGATTTGGGTTTTGAGGATCATTTGGAAAATTATTGCTACCCACATAGGTTGTGCTTACATCGTCTAAATAATCAGTGGTTGTGAGTCTATCCGCAATTTCAAAGCCAAAGTTTAAACCCGGACGTAGCCAATATTTAAACCCAACACCAATGGGAAAACACAGAGCTATCTTATTGTATTTTCGATCACTATAACCTGCATTTTGTCCCTCAGTGCCAAGTGGACGTAAATATTGTCTTCTCCCGTTAAATTCTGTAAATGGGTTGTAGTAGAAAGCACCTATGCCGCCGGTCAGGTAAGGTGTCCAGCGATTTCCTACTTCTCCGGTTGTAAATCGAAAAAAGTTGAACTCTGCTTGAACAACGGCTTCAAAAACATCACTCTGAAAATTAAGATTCCGTTTTTGGTTGTAAACGTTGCTTGAATACTTGTCGTCATAACCTACCCGAGTATAGTTGATTCCGCCTTTTAGTGCTATGTAGGGGTTGAGGTGCAATCGAGCAAAGCCACCCAAAGCAGGTCTTATAAACCGAAATCCATAGTTGTCATTTAAGTCGCCGAAATATTGCGACCCGCCAATAGAAATTCCATATTCGGACCCGCCAAAATAATTTTGAGAGAATCCCTTTTGGCTACATATTGCTAATACAAACAAACAAACAATTTTTTTCAGCATTTTCATTTGGCAAGGTTAAAGTAAACCAATCGTTGCAAAGTCGAAATTACACCATTTAGAACATTGAATTTAGTTTCTACGATCAATGCCCCAATAAAGTTTTTGGCGAATTGTGTTGAGGAAATTATGCTCGTCCGGACGAACTAAAGAAATAGTAAAAGTCTCTTTTTTCACTGCAAGCTGCACCGAGTTGGGAATGGATTCTGTTCGAGCATCCATCGTACAAAGAAATTGTTCTGCACGCCCTTCTACTTCAAAAGATATCACATTATCATCGGGGACAACAATGCTTCTTGTGTTTAAATTGTGAGGAGCAACAGGCGTAATTACAAAACTGGAAGTTTGCGGAAACACAACTGGGCCGCCACAACTCAGCGAATAGCCTGTGGATCCGGTAGGTGTTGCAACAATTAGCCCGTCAGCCCAATAAGTGTTAAGAAATTCGCCGTTAAGATAAGTGTGTATCTTGATCATAGACGAGCTATCTTTTCTGTGAAGCGTAAACTCGTTTAAAGCAAACGGAGAACCATCAAAAAGCGGTATGCTGCTATCCAGATGAATCAGAGTTCGCTTATCAATGGAGTAAGAACCACGAACTAAAGAGATAATAGCATTCTCAATTTCTTCCTCGGGAATTGCAGCCAGAAAGCCCAGCCTACCAAGGTTTACACCAATAATCGGAATGTTAGTTGAGCCAACATAAGTAACTGTATCAAGCAAAGTGCCATCGCCTCCCAGACTGAAAAGCATGTCGGTATTCAGGGGTAAATCTCGGCGTGAAGTAAAAAGTTTAGGGTTGTATTCGAAAGGAATGTGTGTAGCGAATCGCTCATAAAAGTCATGAAAAAAAACGAGCTGCAATTGATTGTCGTGTAGCTTTTGCAAAACGTGTTGAATCAGTGGAATATTCTCAACTTCAAAAGCCCTGTTATAGATTGCTACTATCATGAATTATTTGATGAAAAGGATAAGTTGGTAAAACCGCGAAACTATTCACTGTTAAGATGTAAAAATAAATCTTTTTGTCCCAGATGATTCCATGCATATTCCAAACGGATTTTTATGTCGTAGAAAGTAACTATGTCCACACCTATCCCACCAGAGAATAAGAGCCTATTATTTAAAAAACTGTTTCCTGGTATGATGTTTTGTACGTAACCCGCATCAGCAAATAGTTTTGGATATATTCGAATGGGAATGACCGGTAAATATTTTAACGGAATCTTGCGTATATTTAAATTAAATAATTCTCGTTTGAAATTGAAACGAAGCACACCAAATTGAGAGCCATCAACCACATAGTATTCATACCCTCGAACATAATCGAATTTGGTACCTAACGCAGAACGTAGAGCATAAGGTTGATCTTGTGGAAAGCTGAGCCTGCCGCGCAATATGGTAGAAACATACCATTTTGGTGCTACCTGAAAATATTTTCCTAACTCAACTGTTGCAAAGCTTTGAAAGTTCATGCCATTGATGCCAAATCTGGACACCAATTGACCGATAAATTTAGTGCCGATTAAAGGATAGTTCCAATTGTCGGTACCATTGTGTTCCATTCGATATGCAAGTTCAATCCATTGCATTTTATTACCTCGATTTTGAAAATAATTTGGATTCAAAGAGATAATGGTGTCTTCAACATGAGATTGCTTGTAAGCTAAGCGCAGCAAGTGTTTGGTGGCATAAGCAGGACGATAAATATAGCCGCCATAAACTTCCGTTTGTTGAAGGATATATTGGTCTGCTGTGTGTACAAACAAAAGTTTATTACTGTCCGTATTATAAAAAGTTTCTTGGCTTTCAGCTACAGAAAAACCAAGAAAAAAACCATGTTTCTGCTTTCTGTCCACATAAGGTTTTAAATATTCTAACCCAAACCGTTTTGTGTAGCCCACTTGCACTGTCGCACTAAGGCTTTCAAGATTTCCACGAACGTTTTTGTGACGAATCGTTGCACCAACAATGATGCGGCGAATGTCTCTGTTTTGCTCATTCCACCACACGTTAAAGTTTCTATCTGCCAATTGAAAAACAGGTTCGGGAATGATGAACCAACGCTCCTTTACCGCAATATGCCAGATAACACCATTTATGTTTTCGCTGTCTGCAAGCACATGAATATCCGTAAACAACCCCATGGATGACAGTCGCATACTATCGCTTTGCGCATAATACCGAAGGCTGTCTCTATGCAAATATTGACCTTCAATAACATCCAACTCGCGTAAAATGATATTTCGTGCCGTGTGTTTGTTTCCGATAATTTTGATTTCACGAACAGGCACACTATCCCTCTTCGATTGAGCAAGCGCAATCGAGCAGTGAACCAACAACAATAAGGAAAACCAAAAGCAATGCACAGAACCAGCAAAAGTATAAGAGCTTGCTTGAATTTTATAGCTGTGCTTATTATTCAGAATGTTTTGAGCGATTTTGAGAGCAAATAATAAAAGCTCCTTTTCATCGGTGCAAAACCATTAGTTTTTTCCTGAAATTCCCTTTGTCTGTTTCCAAATTTAGAAAGTATATAACCTCAGATAATTGGCTGCAATCTATAGATGTATGGTGGGGGTTGTCCGAAACGGATCTTGCATAGACTATTCTGCCGGTATAGTCATACAAAAACACGCTTTTGATACATGCCGTGCCTGAGTTGATCTTCACGGTTGCCGATGCAGGGTTAGGAAATATATTTATGTCTGCCTTGCTTTGGTCAGGGTTAATGATGCCGGTGGTTGTAGAAAGTTTTGCAACAAACGTGGTAGGTGATCCGATAGTATTCAGCGTTATGTTATCTAATACAATGTTATAGCCTGAAAAAGCTCCCACAACGGTAATCTCATTGCCTGCCTTATTGCATTTAATGCTATTCCCAATTTCAGAGCCCATAGCACCTCCTGCACTTTTTGCCCAACGAACGTTTCCCGAGCTATCGTAGCTGGCAACAAACAGGTCGTATCCTACTCCCTTAAACAACGTATCACTATTGTCAAATATAAAATAGGGACTTCCTAAATCGCCCGTTATATAACTGTTTTTCATTGTCATCAATTGATAGATCCAAAGACTTATTATCTCCATCTCCACCTGCTTTTTTAGCCCATAGCAGGCTTCCGTTGCTATTATACTTGGCAATATAAATGTCCCTGTCGCCGCTGCTTACCAGCGTTACAGTACCCAAATTGATGCTATCTTTAAAATATCCGGTAGCATATATGTTGCCTTATAGGTCTGTAGCCATATCCCTTACGTTTATTGCTCAATAGTTTGTACATGTATTTGCCCATGACCACATGGGAGACTGGGCAGACAAATGGAAAGCGCAAAAGTTTAAAAAATAAACAAATTGATTAATTTAAAGTTCATAACTTAATGCCCATTTATAGGAAAAGGATGAAAAGATATTTAGGAAAGGATTGCAACGGCAACACTGCCACCACGACAATTGGTCTGCATCAGCAGGCATAGGTGGTCTTTTCGCATTTTTAAATCGTTATAGCCATGTCGTTCCATTTTATCGGGGGTAGTGCGTAAGTATTAGAATGATATAAAATTATGCTTTTATTTCAATTAGTGATTAACTATATTAAAAAAGCGCAACAAATAACTCGTCCAGACAAGCATCGTAACTTGCACCCATGCTTACAATTTCGCTTCACGGCATTCGGCTTCATGCTAAGGTCGGATTATATCCAGAGGAGAAAATTCATGGTAATGACTTTGAAATTGATGTGGACGTAAGCACCGCTGCATCTGCCGGAGAAGCATTGCCCTTCTTAGATTATTCCATCATTTACGAAATAGTCTTACAAGCTTTTTCTCAAGAAGGAGAATTGATTGAAGCCTTTGCCAAGTCCATTCATACCAAGGTTAAACAACATTTTTTTGAAGCAGAAAAAGTTCGTGTTGCTATTCGGAAATTAAATCCACCAATCGGTGGAACGGTGCGCCACGCACAGGTTTGCCTCGAAGCCTAATACTCGTGTTGAAAATCATTTGATTTTTCAACAACAATGTATTTACCTTTGCTACGCGAAAAAAATTCGCACGGGGTGCCTAAAAAAACAAGGGCTGAGATTATACCCGCTGAACCTAGACCGGATAATGCCGATTAGGGATGAGCAAATCAGCATATTGATAGTAGGTGATAGTATAAATGCACAATAAGTGCTGTCTATCGGCTTGCTACGGCACTTCGGTTTGTGTTTCAATTCAAACCGTTGATGATGAAAAAAGCTTACGTTCTGTTATTGGGATCTGCCTTGATAAGCAATAGGATAAATGCTTATGCACAAGGGAAGGATACCTTACACACCTTGCCATCAATAGAAGTTCGAGCATTGAGAGCCGCTTCTGATGCACCTTTTGCTAAATCTGAAATATCAAAGAAGGAAATTTCAGAAAATAATTTAGGTCAAGATTTGCCGTATTTGTTGCAGCAAACCACTTCGGCGGTAGCCACATCTGATGCCGGTGCTGGCATAGGCTACTCATCTTTGCGTATTCGAGGTACAGATGCAACCCGAATCAATATTACGCTAAATGGTGTTCCTGTAAATGATGCAGAAAGCCAGGGGACATTTTTTGTAAATATGCCTGACCTTGCGTCCTCAACTAATTCCATTCAAATTCAACGCGGTGTGGGCACATCAACCAATGGTTCCGGAGCATTTGGTGCAACCATGAGCATTAGCTCACTATCACAAGAAGAAAAGCCAACTGCAGAAGCTGCCTTCAGCTTTGGTTCTTTCAATACACAGAAATATACACTGAAAGCTGCAACCGGACTGTTGAAAGGAGGATTTCAGTTCGATGTGCGCATGTCTAAAATATCTTCTGATGGATATATTCAACGATCTGCTTCCGATTTGAAATCAATGCAGTTTATTGCCGGATGGAAGGCTTCCAATCGCACCTCTTTTCGTCTGATGGTTCTGACCGGAAAAGAAAAGACCGGACAAGCATGGAATGGAGTGCCACAAGATAGTCTTTCTACAAACCGAACTTTTAATGAACTGGGTTTGAAAAAAGATGGTTCTTACTACAACAATCAGACGGATAATTACCAACAAGATTACTATCAATTTTTTACCGACCATAGATTGAATGCACATTGGACTTTAAACGTTGGCTTGTTTTTAACCCGAGGCAAAGGTTATTATGAAGAATACAAAACAGCAGAGCGTTTTAGCAATTATGGACTGAATAGTTTTATATCAGGTTCAGATACAATTCAGCGTACTGATCTTATTCGACAACTTTGGCTTGACAATAAGTTTTATGGAACGGTATTTTCATTGATATACTCGAAAGCAAGTACCAGTGTAAGCCTTGGCGGAAGTGCTGCACAATATGAAGGGAAACATTATGGTTTTGTAAAGTGGGCACAGTATAATATTCCGGCGGATTATCAATGGTATAATGTGCCAGCAATGAAGCAAGATGCTAATTTTTATGCTAAACTTCAACAATGGTTTTCCAAGCTTACGGTATTTGCAGATATGCAATTGCGTTATGTCAATTATCAGTTAAATGGTTTCCGAAAAAACCCCAATATAGATGTGGCAAAGCAATACCTGTTTTTCAATCCCAAAGCAGGATTTAGCTATAAACTACATTCATCTTCAAGCAGCATAGGTAGAATTTATGCGTCTATTTCCATAGCAGGGAAGGAGCCTAATAGAGATGACTTTGAAGCAGGTGTTTTAGAAATGCCAAAGCCGGAAAAATTGTATGATTATGAAGTCGGAATAGACTGGACAAATCAACGATTTCATGCTAACGTGAATGGATATTATATGCAGTATAAAGACCAACTTGTGTTGACGGGAAAGATAAATGATGTTGGTGCATACACCCGGACAAATGTGTCCAATAGTTACAGACTTGGAATAGAAATGAGTGCCGCTGCCAAACCGCTCCAGTGGCTACATCTGCAAGGGAATGTTACAGTATCTCAAAATAAAATTTTTGACTTTACAGAGTATCTTGATGATTATGATAATGGTGGGCAGGCTACCCTTAATCATGGCACAACGGACATTGCGTTTTCTCCCGGTCTGATATCTGCGGCTTCTGTTACAATTATTCCCTTTTATAGTTCGACTTTGGGAAGAAATTTTGAAATCGAATTGTTGAATAAATACGTAGGTAAACAGTTCTTAGACAATACTTCAAATACTGCGAGAATGTTGTCAGCCTATAACATCAATGATGTTCGATTGCGCTATAATATGAAAATGAAAAGGGTGGGTGAAGCAAGTCTTTTTGTAACCCTAAACAATTTATTCAATCAACGATACGAGAGTAACGGATATAGTTACAGTTATATTTCCGGAGGTAGCTTGTCCACACAGAATTATATGTTCCCTCAAGCTGGAATTAATTGGCTGGCGGGCTTTTCGGTTAAGTTTCAATAAGGTGAGGTATTAAAAAAGGAGAGCAAGGCAATAGTCCGGCAAGGTTTTGAGTTTGATTGTCGGACTATTTTAATTATGCTTTAGATTAAGGGTAATGAAATTTCAAAGACGGCTCCGGTTGGTTGATTTTCTTTTACTACTATTTTACCACCATGCTGATGAGCAATTTTTTGAGCAAGATATAAACCTAAGCCGGTACCTTTTGTTTTACGCGTATTTTCATTACCAATACGATAGAATTTGCGAAATATTTTTTGCTTTTCACTGTCCGAAATACCAATCCCCTCATCGGCTATTTGCATTACTGCATTATTGCCTTTCTTTCTCAAGCTCACGGTGATTGGCTTTTCGATCGGAGAATATTTGATTGCATTTTCAATAATATTAGTGAAAGCCATTTGCAACATTAAGGAGTCGCCAATAAGTGTCAGTCCGGAAGTCTCATTAAACGGAAAAGATCGTTGCGGATAACGAGACGCATATTCTTTGATGATAGATTCTATCAGTGCGTTGATGTCCAAAGTTTCACGAATGGGTTTATATTGTCGTCCTTCCATTTGAGATGCAAGCAACATATTGCTGCATAAATCGTTCAATCTATTGGCTTCTTTGATACAACGTTCTGTCAATAATCCTTTTTTTTCTTCATCTAATTGATGGCGTTGTAGTGTCTGCAAATTCAGTTTAATAGCAGCTATGGGAGATTTTAATTCATGCGTAACAGCCAGCATAAAGTTATTTTGTTGACGAGATAAGTGATTGCTTCTAAGCACAGAAGAATAAACCACGGCGGCACCAATCAAAATGACTAACATAAACGTTCCACCTTCGCCAATGTATTGACTACGGCGGCGTTCACGGTTTTTTTCTAATTCTCGTTTTTCAGCATCAAAATAAACGGGATGTATGCTGCTGTCAGTCATGGAGCGCAAGTGCAACAACTGTTGTTCGTAAATGATTTTGCTTTGCTTGTTCAAACTTAATCCCCAAAAAACCAAAGCGGCAATTATGTATGCAAGCAAAATGAGGTAGATAATATTGAAGAAGCGCATAGCATTATTATTTTATTGGCGCGAAAATCAATCCCTTACTATGTAGGCTGCGTCAGCGTTTCGCTAAAATTGGAGTCCCTGTTTTTTCAATGCGAAGTCCAATTTGCAAAATATCGGGCAAAGGATTGATTCGCATATTTTGTTCAAGGCGAATTTGATATATGCCCGGTTTTTTAAAAACCATTGGAGCATCATTTCGGGTCATTGGCATTCGTTGTTCCCAAATTTCACCCATGCCACGTCCAAGCCATCTTCCGGATTGTTCTGCAAGCGGAATTTCAATGCGAGATCGTTTAAAGGAAGTGTCGCCGGGCTCTTTTATATATGCCCACAACCAGATATTGGAGAAGGGATAGGCTTCGGTGTGTCGAATGATAAAATATAGATTGTAATGTGCATTGGTGTCTTTTATGTCAACTTTAAATTCAGGCTGAAAACCATACTGCCATTGAAATTCAGGAATGCTTATCTCTTTCTGAAAATAAGGAGAGGGCATACAAGAATTAAGCATCAAGGTTAAGGCAGAAATACTGAGAATAAACGGTAAGCGAAACATGATCTAAGGTTCTTAAAGTTATAGCACATTCAACACTTGTTCTTTTGCTTTTTCTAATTCATCTTTCATGCCTATAACCAATTGTTGAATGTTGGCATCATTGGCTTTTGCTCCGAGTGTGTTTATTTCACGTCCTACTTCTTGTAAAATAAAACCTATCTTTTTCCCTTTACTCGATTCATCACGTGCTATAATGCTATGGAAGTAATGGCAGTGTTGCTTCAGGCGTGTTTTTTCTTCAGAAAAATCCATCCGTTCGATGTAATAAATTAGTTCTTGTTCAAACCTATTAGAGTCTATTGTTTCAATAGTTCCGCCTTCGCGTACTGCACTACGGATTCGTGTGCGAATACGATCAACTCGAGATGATTCTAAGGGTAATATTTGTACGAGATGATTCTCAATATTGGTAATTTTTTCAGTTAAATCTCGCTCTAAGGCACTCCCTTCTTGCTTGCGGTGTTCCATTAAATGATTGGCGGCTATTTCTATAATTTGTAAAACTGATTGAAATTCATCTTTGGGTAGCACATCATTTTCGGCAGCCACCACTTCTGGCATACGCATCAAGGTGGACAAAACATTTTCTTGTGCCAATCCAAGATGTTCTGCTATTTGTTTCATGCCTTTGTAGTAATAGGCAGCTAAATCCGTATTAACAGACATAGGTTTGGAAGCCCCTTCTTGTCGAATGGCGACGCTCAAATCAATGCTGCCACGTATCAATTTTGCATTGAGTGCATTGCGAATGTCCAATTCATAAGCACGCAAAACAGGGGGCAATTTGGTGATCATTTCAAATTGCTTACCATTAAGCGATTTTATTTCGGCTACCACCTGACGGTTATTGACCAATCCTTCTGCGCGACCAAAGCCGGTCATTGAATACAGCATTCTATAAGATTAGGTAACAAAAGTCAGCAAACGATGTCAATAAAAGAATGAAGCTGCTTTTTATTTTCAAAAAAAACAGAAAATTTATCTTAAAAATCATTGTCGTAGGTGGTGGGGTGGCATATTTGGCTATTTTTGTCCGTACACCCAAAAAATCTTTCAGCTTCATGCGAATTCTCTATGTGCTACTGTTTTGTCTGTTTGCTAAGTCTGTGGTGGCACAGCAATCAGCCAGTCGGTCAGATCTTGAAAAGCGCAGAGAAAGCATCATGCAGGCTATTCGTGAAACGCAAGAACAGCTTGAAATGACGAAGAAAGATAAAAATGTTTCTTTGGCTCAGCTTCGTGCTTTACAAAATAAATTGGCTGCCCGTCAACGATTGATTGGAAATATTAACGAGGAAATTTCAGAGATCAACAAAAACATACTTTCTTCTTCGCACGAAATTTCCGGACTACGGCTTAATTTGGACATGTTGAAAGTGCGCTATGCACAGTCGGTTCGATATGCATATAAAAATCGAGCCTCTTACAACATGATTGCCTTTCTTTTTTCAGCTACGGATTTTAATGAAGCCATTCGACGATTAAAGTATTTAAAGAAATATCGCGATTATCGTAAGGAGCAAGCTGAACAAATTAGAACTACTCAAACAAAAATCGAGAAAAAAATTGGTGAGCTCAATACAGTTAAGTCGCAAAAAGATGTGCTACGTGCAGCTGAAGAACAACAAAAAATAGCTGTTCAACAAGAAGCCAATGAAACGGACAAGGTTGTTAGAGAATTAAAAGGACGAGAAAAGGAATTAGCTCATAATATAGATCAAAATCGGAAAGCTGCCAGAAACGTAGATCAAGCAATCCATCGTATTATTCAAAAAGAAATTGAGCTTGCTCGAAGGAAAGCTGAAGAAGAACAAAGAAAAAAGCGTGAGGAGCAAGCCCGTTCTATGAACAACTATTCGGCAACTAATCCTTCCAACGCAACAACTGGAACTTCAAGTAAGATAACGGTTGAAAAAACAAATCCTGCCACCAATACAATCACAACTCGTCCGCGTGAACCAAGAGTAGCTTCAAATACATCTTCATACATCAGCAACCTGACACCGGAAGTAGCAGCCTTGTCTGCCGGTTTTGAACACAATCGAGGACGCTTGCCTTGGCCGGTAGAAAAAGGATTTATTTCGCAAGGGTTTGGAAAATATCAACATCCGGTGGAAACCAAGGTTTATCTTGAAAATAATGGAATTGATATTTCGACTAATCCCGGAACGGCTGTCAGAGCTGTCTTTCCAGGTGTAGTAACCAGTGTGTTTTTTGCAGGATTAGGGTCAGTAGTTGTGATCAATCACGGTGAGTTTTTTACAGTTTATAATGGACTTTCTTCTGTTTCGGTTAAGAAAGATCAGTCCGTCTCAGGTAAACAAACGATTGGCGTAGTAGGAACCAATAATGAAGGAGCAAATGTTGTAAACTTTCAAATTTGGAAGATTACCAAAGGCAATCAGTCTGTTAAATTGGACCCGGCTCAATGGATTGCTCGTTAACGTTTTTTACAAATAAGTTATTATACCCTAATGGGTTGATAAAACCATCAGTAATTGAGTACTGGCAATGATATGATTGAGCGTTGATAAACCTAATTTCCATTCAGTTTTTATCACTTCATGGAAATTCAAAAGCAGTAATATCCCTAAAATTATTCACTACTGCTTCCCATCAACACAAGTAAAAATTAATTTACCAAGAGCACTTCGCCGGTCATTGCTTTAGGTATTGGAATACCCAAATATTGCAAAAGGGTAGGTGCTATATCTCCCAATTTGCCGGGCTTTAAATGTCCTTTATAGTCAGTTGAAATTAAAAACAAAGGAACAAGGTTGAGTGTATGGGCAGTGTTGGGCGATCCATCATCATTAATTAAAAAGTCGGAATTGCCGTGATCAGCAGTAAGAAATACAGCATAGCCATGTTCTAAGGCAAGCGGTATAATTTGTGATACACAATTATCAACGGTTTCAACGGCTTTTATAGCAGCTTCCCATACTCCTGTATGCCCTACCATATCTGCATTTGCAAAGTTGAGACAAATAAAGTCTGCAGTTTCTTCCTTAATTTCCGGCAAAATGGCATCCGTTACTTCATAGGCACTCATTTCCGGTTTTAGATCATAAGTAGCAACAGATTTAGGCGAAGGAATCATAATTCTTTTTTCTCCTTCAAAGGGTTGCTCCCTGCCACCCGAAAAAAAGAAGGTAACGTGAGGATATTTTTCAGTTTCGGCAATACGAATTTGTTTTTTTCCAGTTGTGGCTAACACCTCTCCGATAGTTTCATTTAGATCGCTATTTTCAAAAATGACACCTACATTTTTATAGGTTTTGTCATATTCTGTCATTGTTACATAATGTAGAGAAAGCGGTTCCATTTTTTGATCCGGAAATGCTTGTTGGGTAAGGGCAATCGTAATTTCTCGACAACGGTCGGTGCGAAAATTAAAACACACAACTACATCTCCATTTTGAATAGTTGCTAAGGGTTTTTGCTGCTCATCCGTAAGGATAATTGGTTTGATAAATTCATCAGTAACACCTTCTTCATACGATTTTTCAATCGCATTTAATGCGCTGGTGGCAAAGTTGCCCGAACCATGCACTAAGGCATCATAAGCTAATTTTACGCGCTCCCATCGTTTGTCGCGATCCATTGCAAAGTAGCGTCCGGTAACAGATGCAATAAAGCCACCCGATTGTTTTAAATGGTTTTCAAGATTGGCAATAAAGCCAAGTCCACTTTTAGGATCTGTGTCTCTTCCATCTGTAAATGCATGAATGGCAACCCTTGGAACTTGGTGTTGTTGTGCTAAAGTAGTAAGTGCCTTCAAATGATTGATATGAGAATGGACACCGCCATCGCTAACTAAACCGATCAAGTGAAGTGTTTTTCCTTGTGCTTTGGCCGCTTGAAAGGCGGCAAGTAATTCGTTGCTTTCCGCTAATGCACCATCTCGAACTGCTACATTGATTCGTTGCAATTCTTGATATACTATTCGACCGGCACCAATGTTAAGATGTCCTACTTCAGAGTTGCCCATTTGCCCGTCGGGCAATCCCACAGCTTCGCCACAAGTTACTAATTCAGTATTTGGATACTTTGAGTAAAGCGACTTGACAAAGGGTGTTTTGGCATGGGCTATTGCATCGGCAGAAGGTATTTTTCCGTGCCCCCATCCATCCATAATGATGAGCATTGCTTTTTTAGACATGAGCGCAAAATTACAAAATCTAAGGAGGGAAGCATAACCTATCCCAATGAATCAATAATGGCGGATATTTTAGTGTTTTATTTTCGCATCTTCCCTTTACCTTTGCGCAAACAAAATTAACCAAATCATGAAGCGTGTAATCCTCGTGCCGGCTGCCCTTATTTTTTTAGCAGCATGTGGCAACAATGAATCAGCTAACAAAACCAGCACAGCAACTGACACAGCAGCTTCGGCAGCAACAGCAGCACCTGAAAAGCCAGGTGCAGACATTCCCGGAATTGACTCCGTTCAAGTAACAGATGCCATTGTATTGACCGGCAATGATGACACTAAATATGATAAGACTTTGTTTAAAGTGAAAGCCGGAAAACAAGTTAGTCTTGATTTCAAAAATGTAGGTAAAATGCCGGCTACGGCTATGTCGCACAATGTTGTCATTTTGCAACAAGGTATTGACGTAAACGCTTTTGGTCAAGCAGCTATTGCAGCTACTGCTACAGAACATATTCCTGCTTCTATGGCTGATGCAGTGATTGCACACACCAAATTGCTTGGACCCGGACAAAGCGATAAGATCACATTTACGCTTCCTGATGTAGGAGTATATGATTTCATCTGCACTTTCCCCGGTCACTATGCTACCATGAAAGGAAAGATTGTAGCTGAACCATAATAGATAAAAATAGATTAACCTTTATAGCGCCGAAGAGTATCTACTCCTCGGCGTTTTTTATTTTTCAGAAGCATCAAACCAAACGGGCTTTTCGTCATTCCAATCGCCATTATAGTTGATGGTCAACTCTTCACCATAGGCAATGTTGCGCACTGCTTTTATGGTTATAGTTTGCTCATCATAGTTCATGAAATATTCGCAATTGGATTGGTAAGAATGGTTATAGATTGGAACATAGCCCAATGCCATGCAGCATTGCGGTATATCACCCGGTTGCCATTCAAAAATATAATCGTGAAGAAGTGTTTTATCAAGTAAGGCTCTGTCATTAGCCGACATGACAATGACAGGAGCTATTTCTATTACCTCATTTTCAGATATAGTTTTTGAAGTAAAGACTCCTCTTCCTTTTGCTTTTGTAATACCAACATACAGATTGGGGTTGCGCATGAATGCAAAGATAAAGACCTTGCTAAACTGAAAAAAAGCTCGTCAGAGCAGAGGAATTGTGCCGATTGCGCATTATTTTTAGCGGTTTAAATAACATACCTCATGCTTTTTCGACGATTTGTCCTTTCCCTTTTTTTCTTTTCATTGATAGTTCATTCTGATGTTCAAGCTCAACGCACCAGAAGATATCATGCAGACCGCTACTATTTTAGTGATGATGATTACTCTCTAAAGTCAATTCGAAGAAAGCCTTTTCAACGGTTTTCTGTAGGATTTAACTTTGTACCTTATAGTGCAACGCTCAAAACACAAGCGGTGGACTATGATGGCTTTGCTGACACAGTTCAAAATCACAAACTAAAGGGTTTTGGTGCCGGAATTGCCTACACCATTATGCTTCCTGTAGCCCGTATGGGAAGTAAGGGATTGGCTTCGGTTTATATTGGACTGAATGCCAACTATTATATGTTCAATGGAGATTCAGTAGTCATAGAAGTAAAACGTCAAAATTTTACAGGTAGAGAAACATATAGTGGTTTGGCAGGAGCCGCATTTATGTTTGGGTTACCGGTAGGTATTGATTTTATTGGGGGAGCAGAAGCAAGCTTGCAAAAAGCAGATCGGTTTTCGTTTAGCGTAGGAGCAGGTATATTCCCTATGGTCGCTTTCGGCACAGTTTATCAATTTCCGGGCATAAACATCATGGCTCCACCCTATGTAAAAGCAGAAATTGGTATTCATGCTGGAATAAATTGGAAACTCCGTGCTACTTATATTTTCCGTAGCCCTCTGTCTTATTCTTATTCAGATGATGGAATGTGGGCAAGCTATAAGGGCAATCTAAATGTCAAGTTGGAAAGTAATGATCAATTTATGCTTTCATTATTAGTCCAACCTTTTTCTTGGGGATGGCATTAAGAGGGGATGTTCATACTGTTTCGAATGAACACGCAGGTAATAAAGCAATTGGTTATTTTATCTTTGTCTGCCATTGATGGAAATAGGTTTAAAAACCAACAAAAATCATACTAAAATAAATCTTACTATCAATTGACCGTACTTTCGATATAAGTTACGAATTTCATTGTGTGTATTTCATTCAAATTAGTTTTTTTGAAGAAGTAGGCAATGAAAAACTCCATAGTCAATTTTTATTTTATTAACATCAATATAGATTCAACAGGCATTTACTTTTACTACAAAGCCCAAGATTACACAATTGTCCCGAGCAAAAGGAGTACGCTTTTGCGTCTAACGTCAATGGGAAAGCCCAATATGCGCTGCCCTTCGGCTGATTTGTCAACCTTGAAAACCCGAATGATAGCATTCTTGTCAAAGGTATATTTAACCAACCTTAAGGTAGAGAATTGAAAATTAAATAGCTCATTTTAGTAAGCCTATTAGTTTACTGTAAAAGAAAATAAAAAAACCCATAGTTTCCTATGGGTTTTTTGTTTACTAAACTATGGTTATTAAAGTTTGTTATGTCCTGAAGAAGTTAATTCGTTTTGAGCTAAGATAGCATTTCTTCCTTCTTCTTCGGTAACTGCTTCTACTTTTACATTAGTAATGCCCTTGGCATGAAAATTTAATCTTTTGGCAGCAATGCTTGCTAAATCAATTAGGCGTTCATTGTCTTTTGACATACGGTCATTAACCCGAACGTAAATAACTTGCCCATTGCTTAGGTTGGTTACTTTCACAAAAGTATTCAACTTGAGCGAATTGCTGGCAGCAGTAAATTTGTTGTTGTCAAAAACTTCCCCTGTGGCAGTTTTGCGTCCTTCAAATTTATCGTGATAGAAACTGGCAATACCTTTTTTAATAGTCGTAAAGATATTGCTGTGTTCTTTCTTTTGCGCATTCATAGTAAATGCACTCAATGTAAAAATACCGGTAACTAACAGCAGCCTCATACGCATTTAATTTTGTGCAAAATAAAGTCAGTTATTTGAAATAACCAAATCTAAATTGCGAAATAGTTTAATGTTTCCTGTTAACGTTGTGTGAACCACCTTTGTTGTAACGAGGTTTGAATTCACCGGGTTTGCGATCAGATGAAGATCTGGAGCGGTCTTTACCTTTATCATTAGGTTTTTGGTCGGCATCATCTACACGAATTTTTCTACCCTTAAATTTCTTTTGAGATAGCGTTTCACGGATAAATTCAGCTGCATTTCCCTTTACGTTAAAAAAGCTACTCATCTCGCGCACTGTAACTCGGAAAATTAAGTTAGGATCAATGTCTGTGGCTTCGGCAATAAAACGTACTAATTTTTCAGGGCTGTCCATTCCGTCTTTAGTTCCCAAATTCATAAAAAGACGAACATTATTTCTATCGCCCCGATCTTTACCACTTTGTTCATATCCGGCATTCAGATCTTCAGCAGATTGATAAATGTCAATGGTGTCTTTAAGTTGAATCCACATTAACCGCTTGATCAATTCATCTTTTTCCATTGCTTCAAACCGCTCGTGGATAGTAGATAAATAAACTTGGGCAAAATCTTTCTGAGGCTTAGCAGACTCTATTTGATCTAAGTAATAGAAAAGTCTTTTACGAACAACTTCTGCACCATCCGGAATATCACTTTTATTAAAACGTTGTTTTACTAAACGCTCAATTTGACGAATAGTAGATATTTCTTTGGTGGAAACAATGCTCATACAAATACCACTTTTTCCGGCACGAGCTGTCCGTCCGCTACGGTGTGTATATACTTCGGGATCGTCCGGTAATTCATAGTTGATGACGTGCGTTATATCATTCACGTCAATGCCTCGAGCTGCTACATCTGTAGCTACAATGGCTTGCAGGCTTCGGTTTTTGAATCGCTCCATGACCTTACTACGCATTTTTTGATCCATGTCGCCATGCAACGGACTAACCTGATAGCCTTGCTTCATCAGCTTTTCAGCTATGTCTTGGCAGTCTTGCTTAGTTCGGGTAAAAATGATTCCATAGATGCCCGGTGTAAAATCGAGCAATCGTTGTAGGGTTTCAAAACGTAGGTGACGTTGCGTAACGTAATATTGATGGTCAATATTTTCGTTGGTTGCATTTTCGCGGGCAACGGAATATTCTTTCCATTGGGTCATAAACCGTTTGGCAATTCCACGCACATCATTATTCATGGTAGCTGAAAACAACCAAGTGTACTGCCTATTGGGTGTGTTTTTTAGAAGAAAATTGATGTCGTCGCGAAAGCCCATATTCAACATTTCGTCAGCTTCATCTAACACAATATATTGAACTTGCTCTAAGGACAATGCTTTTCTTTCCAATAAGTCTATCAATCTTCCCGGCGTGGCTACTACAATTTGAGGATGGTATTTTAATTCACGTATTTGACCACTAATAGGAACACCTCCATATACTGCGGTAGTTTTTAAACCCCGAAGGTGCATCCCATATTTTTTAAACTCCTCTTGTATTTGCATACACAACTCTCGAGTCGGAGAGAGAACTAATGCTTGCACTTCTTTGCGATCTACATCTACATGGTGTAGTAAAGGAAGCCCAAAAGCTGCAGTTTTTCCTGTTCCGGTTTGAGCCAGCCCAATAATGTCAGTTGGCTCAGCAAGAAGGTGGGGGATAACTTTTTGTTGGATAGGGGTTGGTGTTTCGAAGCCCAAGTCTGCAACTGCTTGGGTAAGTTCCTCTCGAAGCGAAAGGCTGGAAAATGAAATCATATAGTCGGCAAAGGTAGGGAAAAACTAAGTGGGATTTATTTATTTTTTTATCTATCACTATATCGCAATATCGAAACAAAGAAGAAACATATCCTTTAAAAGACTAAAAATTAAACTTTTTTTAAAAAAAAGTAAAATTTAGATTAAATAGTGATTAACTTGCGTGTGCATGAAAGTAAAATGATACAACTTAATTTGTTTCATCACCCACAACATACGCTAACTATTGAAACACAAATGGCGACACTGCTTTAGACCTTGTTTTGTATTCAAGGTCAATGAAGCAAAGATTTTTTTGGAACTTACTAAGTACTGTACACTGTTATTTTTTTGAGACTGGGAACTGGATATTATTATCACAAGGAGGAAGCCGAAAATCCTGTAAAGAGTAGGCGTAAAAAAAGTATAGACAATGAAAAAAAAGGTTTTACACAACACAGGGCGATACTTGCTTTTGTTACTGTTGTCATTAGTCTTTAAAGCAGATCAATTATCTGCCCAGACGGTATCTATTGGCACTACAGGGACATTGTCAAGTTATTTTTATGGGCCAATTTACAGGTCATCTACAGGCAGTGTATTTCATTACAGTAAGTATGCTTATTTGTACACGGCTGCAGAGATTGCTGCTGCGGGCATAAACAGTGGAGATCAAATATCAGCTATTAACTTTTATAAGAACTCTACCTTTCAAATGAGTGGAACCAATTACGGTACCATGAAGATTTATGCAAACAATACATCCAACACGGCATTAACCACCGGTACCACATGGGGTGCCTTTGTAGGTACAGCAACATTGGTTGATTCTATTGTTTACAATGCTACATCAAATATTCCGGGATCTGTTGGTTGGATAACTTACAACTTCACTTCGCCAATTACTTATACGGGTGGAGCATTAGAGATTTATGTGGATTGGGTGTTGACACCATCAACTTCTCCTTACACAGGTGGCGCATTTAACTGGTTATATGCTTCAGGTTATAGTACAAATGTATCGCTTGGTTTTGCAAGCAGTGCTGCTGGAAGTAACTCCACTGCATTGGCAACCGGCAGCTATGGCGGTTTATTACGTCCTAACACACAGTTAACTTATATCCCAGGTACATCTTGTTCGGGACAACCAACAGCAGGCACAATTAGTGGTCCATCTTCGATTTGCCCAAACATTTCTTTTAACCTGAATGTAAGTGGTAGTTCAATTGGTAGCGGGATACAATGGCAATGGCAATCATCATCTACCGGCACTGTGGGTTCTTGGACTAATATTGCCGGAGCTACGAATTCTTCCTATTCTGCTTCGCAATCTGTTGCAACCTACTATAGAAGATATATAGTCTGTACAAGTAGCAGTTTGGCAGATACTACAGCCTCTAAGTTTATAAGTGTTAACTCTGTAATGGCGTGCTATTGTTCACCTACAACAACCGGTGGAAGTACGACTTATTACATATCCGGATTTTCCACTACTAATGCAATAACCAATATTAACAATACGGTATCTGCTGGTAATGCAACAGGGTATCAAGATTTCACGGCATTACCCTCATTAGTAGTAGTTCCGGGAGGAAATTTCAATTATAGTATCAATGTTGCCGGAAATTCGAATTATGGTATGGCAATGTGGTTAGATACGAATATGGATGGTACCTTCCAAGCTACAGAGCAGTTTCTTTCTACAACAACCTACATTTATCCACCTGTTACCGGTAACATTGCAATTCCGCTTTCTGCCAGAACAGGTATGACGAGATTAAGAGTGTTGGCTGCATTTACTCCTTCAAATCCAAGTGATCCATGCGTGAATTCGGGCTCAGGAGAGTACCAGGATTATTCAGTTAATATCTATGCTCCGCCAGCGTGTTCCGGTATTCCAACTGCCGGAAATGCCTATGGTCCATTTGGTAGTATGGTATGTGCAAACAGTTCATTTACTTTAAATGATACGGGATATACAGTAGCCAGTGGGCTTTCATTCCAATGGCAGTCTTCACCAGCAGGAATGGGGACTTGGACTAATGTTACGGGTGCTACCACAGCCAACTATACAGTAACTGCAGGTATCAATGCACCTATGGATTACAAATTAGTTGTTACTTGTTCGAACGGCGGTGGTCAGGCTATTTCAAATACCGTAAGTATGCAACTCAGCCCATTTTATTTGTGCTATTGCTCTCCATTAAATGGTGTAACACTTCATACTACAGCACTTAATTACTTGACTAATGTTAGTATTGCAACTACACCATTAAACAACACAACTACAACAGTGGGTGCCGGTGGATATACTCAATATTGGCCAACAACTACGACTACTACCGCTAACATTGTTCAAGGCATGCAATATACATTGAATGCAATTGCGGCTTATAGTAGTTATCCTATTGCAGCGTGGGTAGATATAAATGGTAACGGAACTTTTGATACTACGGAATGGGTAACAATGACTCCAAATTCAGCCGGTACACTTTATTCCGGTACATTTACCATTCCTACCGGAGTTTCAAGTGTAAGTGGAAATACTGGAATTCGTTTAAGGGTTGGATATACTCCGGGATATACTAATAGCCAAGCTTGCTTTAACTATGCTTCAGGATATGAAACAGAAGATTATGTGGTAAATGTAATAGTTCCAACCGGTTGTACCGGTACACCAACAGCCGGAACTGCTTATGGACCTGCTAATAATTCTGCTTGTCCCAATACCTCATTTAATTTGAATGATACTGCATATACAATTGGAGCTGGAATATCTTTTCAATGGGAGTCATCTCCATCAGGAATGAATACATTCTTACCAATTTCTGGTGCAACAAGTACCATTTATACTGTTAGCAGTGGGATTTCTACAGCTACTGATTATCGCTTAAAAGTAACTTGTGCTAATGGGGGTGGTCAAGATATTTCAAATACAGTATCAATGACACTTAATCCATTTTACAATTGTTATTGTGCTTCATCGGCTACCAGTAACGCAGATGAGGACATATTCAATGTTACAATTGGAAGTTTGAATAATACTTCTACTTGTACAACGGTAGCTCCAGGTCCGGGAAGTGTAGCAGCCATGTATTCCAACTATACTACTTTGACACCAACTAACCTTCAACAAGGAACATCCTATCCATTGAGCGTTCAGATTGGATATTGTGGAACAGGTGCATATAGCAATATTGCTGCAGTATTTATTGACTACAATCAAAATGGCTCATATAATGATCCGGGTGATACTGTTTTTACGTCAAACTATGCTGCGGGTGTAGTACCCAACGGTCGTGTAGTTGCAGGAAACGTTACCATTCCATTAACCGCACTTACAGGAATAACTGGAATGCGTGTTGTAGCTGTAGAGTCAAGTGTTATAAGTCCATGCGGAACCTATACTTGGGGAGAGACTGAGGATTATTTGGTAAATATATTGCAGGCTACAGCTTGTAATGGTACGCCATCTTCAGGTACTGCTTTTGCACCATCCGGTGTATGTTTGGGAAATTCGTTTACGTTAGCTGACACGGCTTATTCAGTAGGCTCAGGCATTAGTTTCCAATGGCAGTCTAAAGTTGGAGCCGGTAGCTGGGGTAATATTTCTG